>NZ_JANINU010000268.1 GCF_024508875.1 Phenylobacterium sp. | reverse complement strand
ACAACATCCCGCAGCTCGCCCTCTACGAGGACGTGCTGAGCTACTTCAGCCAGTCGAAGACCAACTACACGCCCACACTGATCGTCACGTTCGGTGGGCTGACCGGCGACAACTACTGGCGCAGCCATACCGACGTGTTCGCCCAGCCGATCCTGAAGGCGTTCATCCCGCCGGCGCAGCTCGCCGCCGACAACACCCGCCGCGCCATCGCGCCCGAGGACAACTACGCCGACGACGACAACGCCCGCGAGGCGCGCAAGCTGGCTAAGCGCGGCGTGCTGGTCTCGATCGGCGCCCATGGCCAGCAGGCCGGCATCGGGCCCCACTGGGAGCTGTGGTCGTTCGTGCGCGGCGGCATGAGCCCCATCGAGGCGCTGGCCGCCGGCACCATCGTTCCGGCCAAGTCGCTTGGCATGGACGCCGACATCGGCAGCCTGGAGCCGGGCAAGCTGGCCGACCTCGTGATCCTGGACGCCGACCCGACCGTGGACATCCGCAACTCGGAGAAGGTGTCGCGGGTCATGGTGGGCGGCCGCCTCTACGACTCCATGACCCTGAACGAGATCGTCACCGGCGACCGCAAGCGCGCGCCCTGGTGGTGGGAGACGAAATGAGCGACGGACCTGACACCGAGGGCGGCTTCGACACCGACGACTGGAGCCGCTTGCCCGCCTTCACCGGCCGGGTGGCGACGCTGGACGACGTGCAGGCCCGCCGGGCCATCTTCGCGCTGGACGACACGCAGAACGGGCGGCCCATCGACATGGACCTGCCCCAGCCGGTTATCTGGTGGGCCGACGACGGCGAGCAGGCGGCCATCGCCGTCCAGGCCGAGGCCCACGACGGCGACGACGGCGAGACGATGGAGGTCCTGGGCCTCATCCTCCCCGACGGCGAAGGCGCGGTGGCGCTACTGGAGGACGTCGACCTGGTGGACGACACCGACCCCACCTGGCGCAGCCTGGTCGAGGCGGCCGTCGGGGACGAGACCGGGGACGACGACTAGCGGCGCACGGGGCGGATCGGGTCGGCGCCGTCCCAGCCGGCGGCGGCCTTCCGCACGTGCTCGAAGAAGACGCCCTTGCCGCCGCTGATGTCCGAGATCTCGATCACCGTGCCGGGGTGGGCCTCGGTGTCGAAATAGGCGAAGCGGCCCTGCTCGCCGCCGATCTGCCCTTCGTGGCCGATCCGGTAGCCCAGGCCGAGCGCCTTGTCGTAGAGGGCCTGGTAGTCGCGGGTCCAATAAGCCAAGTGCTGCAGGCCCTCGTGGCCCGCGTCGAGGAACTCCCGGTACATCGACGGCGCGTCGTTGCGCGGCTGGATCAGCTCGATCTGCAGGTCGCCGGTGTTGGCCAGGGCGATGCTCATCTCCACGGCCGAGTCGACGCCGCGGTGCCGGAACCAGTCTGTCTGCACCCGCTCGATGTAGAACCACGGCCCGACGCCCATCGCCTCCACCCAGTGGCGCATCGCCCCCTCGATGTCGCGGACCACATAGCCGTTCTGAGTCACCGCTCCGAAGATCCGGCTCACATCGCGCCTCCGCTTGCCTAACGAACGTTCGTTAGTTATCGCTCATGACATGGACGCCGCGCTGGAAGCAAGCACCCGGGACCGGATACTCGACGCGGCGCTGGAGCTGTTCGCGACCCACGGCTACGCCGGCGCCTCGATGCGCCAGATCGCGGCCGGCGTCGGGATGCGCGCCAGCAGCCTCTACAACCACTTCGACGGCAAGGCGGCGATCCTGGCGGCCCTGATCGAGACCTATGGTCCGGCGCGCGGCGCCAGCCGCCTCGCTTCCCCGGCCTATCGCGCCCTGTCGGCCGACCCCGAGGGCTTCTGCCGCCGCTACGCCGCCGATTGGCTGGAGCAGTGGTGCGACCCGGGCGAGCGCCGGTTCATGGAGTTGCTGAACTCCGAGCCCAGCCGGATGGCCGAGCATCGCGCACACTTCGTCGAGACCCTGTTCGACCGCGAGGTGGCGGCGATGGCCGACTATTTCGGCCGCTTCACCCTCGAGGGCCGGATCCGCGCGCCCGACCCGACGGAGTGCGCCCGCCTGTTCATGGGCGGCCTGACCTTCGTGCGCCTGCAGCACCTGCTGATGCCGCCCGAGCCGTCGCCGCGGGAGGTGGTGGCCGAGGCGCTGGAGCGCGCGGTCGACAACTTCCTGGCGCTCGTCGCCGTCCGAGCCTGAAGCCGATGACCGCGCGATATGCCGTCGCGTGGCGTGCGGATCATGTACGGCCACGACCCCGATTTCTGGACCACCGTGCCCCAGGCCCCCGTGCGCCTGGGCTGACTGCAAGGACCTGCCCCATGGACGACCTCGCCCAGCGCCGCCTGAAGACCGCGCGCGACCACATGGCCCTCGAATGCGACTGCGACTGGGACGCCGTGATCGCCACCTTCGAACACCCCCGCTACGAGATGTACGGCAACGGCGCGGTGTTCGACGGCGAGCAACAGGTGCGCGGCTACTTCGCGGCCTCGCGCACGCCCTTCCCCGATCAGGCCAACGAGATCATCGCCATGGCCCATGACGGAAACACGGTGCTGGTCGAGTTCTGGCTAACCGGCACGCACCTGGGCCCGCTGCGCACGCCCAAGGGCGTCGTCGAGCCCACCGGCCGATCGTTCCGCGTCCGCATGGCCGCGACGTTCGAGTTCCCGCCGGGCGGCGACAAGATCGTCTGCGAGCGGCCCTACTTCGACCAGGGCATGGTCCTGCGCGCCCTGGACCTGGCGCCCTGATCGGCGCCGACCCCGAGGGCTCCAATACCCGGCCGCGCACCGCCACCCTCGCGGGGTTCACAGGCCATGCGGCGCCACTGGGCCGTCCCGGCCGCCTCGACGAGATCGCCGCGGGGGTCTTGTGGCTGGCCAGCGACGAGAGCAGTCACCTGAGCGGGACCGAGCTGGTCATCGACGGCGCGCGCTCCATCGCGCGACCGTCGGCGGCGACCCATAGATTCCTCCAGTCCTGAGCATCAAATCTTTCGTTTTGTCGGCGGCGGCGCCGTGGGCCTAGGCTTCCTTCAACGGGGGAGGAAACGAAGGAGCCACGACGATGGACGACGCCAGCCCTCTGCACGATCCCAGGAAGGAACCCGCCGCGCTCAGGACGCTGCTGGGCCGCACGAACCGCGACTGGTGGCCCAACCAGCTCTCGCTCGACATCCTGCACCAGCAGGGCGCCACCGGCGATCCGATGGGCGACACATTCGACTACGCCGAGGCGTTCAAGAGCCTCGACTATGCGGCGGTGAAGCGCGACCTCACCGCCCTGATGACCGATAGCCAGCCCTGGTGGCCGGCCGACTACGGCCACTACGGCCCGTTCTTCATCCGCATGGCTTGGCACAGCGCCGGCACCTATCGCTCGGGCGACGGCCGCGGCGGTTCCTCGTCGGGCAGCCAGCGGTTCGCGCCGCTGAACAGTTGGCCGGACAACGCCAACCTGGACAAGGCGCGCCGGCTGCTGTGGCCGGTGAAGCAGAAGTATGGGGCCAAGTTGAGCTGGGCCGACCTGATGATCCTGGCCGGCAATGTCGCCATCGAGTCCATGGGCGGGCCGGTGTTCGGCTTCGGCGGCGGACGGGCGGACGTCTGGGAGCCACTCAAGGACATCTACTGGGGCACCGAGGAGCAGTGGGTCGGCCAGCAGGGCAACCTGACGCGCATCGACGCCGAGTCCGGCCGGGCGCTGGAGAACCCGCTGGCGGCGATCCAGATGGGCCTCATCTACGTCAACCCCGAGGGACCCGGCGGCAAGCCCGACCCGCTGCTGTCGGCACGCGATATCCGCGAGACCTTCTCGCGCATGAGCATGAACGACGAGGAGACCGTCGCGCTGACCGCCGGCGGCCACACCTTCGGCAAGTGCCACGGCGCGGGCGACGCCTCGAAGATCGGCGCCGAGCCCGAAGGCGCCGATATCGCCCAGCAGGGGCTGGGCTGGCAGTCCGGCCACGAGAGCGGCATGGGCGACCACACCATCACCAGCGGCCTGGAAGGCGCATGGACGCCCACCCCGATCCGCTGGTCGAACAACTACTTCCGCATGCTGCTGGAGTACGAGTACGAACTGGTGAAGAGCCCCGCCGGGGCCTGGCAGTGGCAGCCGATCAACCAGAAGCCGGAAGACATGGCGCCCGGCGCCCATAGCCCCGACAAGCGCCTGCCGACAATGATGACCACGGCCGACATGGCCTTCAAGATGGACCCGAAGTACCGGGAGATCTCGGAGCGGTTCTACAAGAACCCCGACGAGTTCGCGGACGCCTTCGCCCGGGCCTGGTTCAAGCTGTGCCATCGCGACATGGGGCCCAAGGCGCGCTATCTCGGCCCCGAGGTCCCGAAGGAAGACCTGATCTGGCAGGACCCGGTGCCGCCGGTCGACCATCCGCTGATCGACGCCGGCGAGATCGCGGGCCTGAAGACCACCATCCTGGGCTCGGGCCTGTCGGTGTCCGACCTCGTGAAGACGGCCTGGGCCTCGGCCTCGACGTTCCGCGGGTCGGACCGGCGAGGCGGCGCCAACGGCGCGCGCATCCGCCTCGCGCCGCAGAAGGACTGGAAGGTCAACGAACCGGCCGAACTGGCCCGCGTGCTCAACGTCTACGAGAAGCTCAAGGCCGACTTCGACGCCGCGGCGCCGGGCGGCAAGAAGGTCTCCCTCGCCGACCTGATCGTCCTGGGCGGCGCGGCCGGGATCGAGAAGGCCGCGCGCGACGCGGGGCACGCGATCACCGTCCCGTTCAGTCCCGGCCGCACCGACGCCTCGCAGGAGCAGACCGACGCCGACAGCTTCGCGGTGCTGGAGCCGCGCGTGGACGGCTTCCGCAACTACCTCGAGACGCCGTTCAGTGTGCCGACCGAGGAGCTGCTGGTCGACCGCGCCCAGCTTCTGGGCCTGTCGGCGCCGCAGATGACCGTCCTCGTCGGCGGCCTGCGCGTGCTGGGGGCCAACCACGGCGGGAGCAAGCACGGCGTCTTCACCGACCGGCCGGGCCAGCTCACCAACGACTTCTTCGTCAACCTGCTCGACATGGGCACGGCGTGGAAGGAAGTGGACGATCGCGGCGACGAGGTCTTCGTCGGAACGTGCCGCAAGAGCAACGCGGAGAAGTGGACCGCCACGCGGACCGACCTCGCCTTCGGCTCCAACTCGCAACTGCGCGCGCTTTCCGAGGTCTACGCCTCGGCCGACGCCGGCCCGAAGTTCATCCACGACTTCGTGGCCGCCTGGACCAAGGTGATGGACGCCGACCGCTTCGACCTCAGCCGCGCCCAGCGCACAGCGTGACCTGACGCAAGCCACCGGCCTCGGCGCGCCTGCGTCGGGGCCGGCAGGGCTAGCCGCCCAGCCGTTCGGCGTGCCAGGCCACGTGCTCGGCGATGAAGGTGGCGATGAAGAAGTAGGAGTGGTCGTAGCCGGGCTGCATCCGCAGGATGACGTTCTGGCCGACCGCCTTGCACGCTGCGACGAACAGGTCGGGCTTCAGTTGGCTCTCCAGGAAGCTGTCGGCGTCGCCCTGGTCGATCAGGATGTCGTCGAACCGGCCCTTCGCGGCCCCGGCGGCCACCAGCAGGCTGGCGTCGTGCTTCGCCCACTCCGTCTCGTCGGGTCCGAAGTAGGCCGCGAAGGCCTTGCGGCCCCAGTCGCAGCGCGTCGGCGAGACGATCGGAGCGAAGGCCGAGACCGAGCGGTAGAGGTCCGGGTGGCGCAGGGCCAGCGTGAGCGCCCCGTGCCCGCCCATGGAATGGCCGCAGATTCCACGCCGGCCGGGCGCGGCGGGGAAGGCCCCCTCCACCGCCGAGATCAGGTCCTGCGTGACATAGCTTTCCATCCGGAAGTGCGGCGCCCATGGGGCCTGGGTCGCGTCGAGGTAGAAGCCCGCGCCCTGGCCCAGGTCGTAGGCGGGGTCGTCGGCGACGCCCTCACCCCGCGGGCTGGTGTCGGGCGCGACGATCATGACCCCGTGCTCGGCCGCGGCCGCATACGCGCCGGCCTTGGTGGTGAAGTTGTCCTCGGTACAGGTGAGGCCCGACAGCCAGTAGATCGCGGGGAACGGCCCGGCGCCCGGCGGGACGAAGACCGACGCGCGCATCGGCGTACCGGTCGCGGCGCTCTGGTGGCGCACATAGCTCAAGGTCCCACCCTGGGTGCGATGCTGCTGGACGATCTCCACCGTTAAGCCTCCCGCGACGAACTGCCGCTCGTTCTAGCACGCCCTCGCGCGCCCGCGCCGCCTGGGCGAGACCGGTCCTGCGACAAGGCGCCTCGCGATTTAACCAATGGCTTTCACCGGACCTTTCCCACGGCGAGCGACATTGCAAGCGTGACTATGCCGCCCATCTCGATCCCGACCCCGGAAAGCTCGGCCCAGGCCGAGGTCGCCGCGCGCCTGCAGCGCCGGCTGTTCCAGGCCTGGATGCGCCAGGTCGAGACCGGCCGGCGCGGCCGCATCGTCCTGGGCGCGGTCGACGGCGTGCTGATCGCCTGCCTGGCGCTCTGCCTCTTCGCCATCGGCCTCGGGCTCGACCGCATGTACCCCGAGGTCCGCCCAGGCGTCGGGCATGCGATCACCGAGGACCTGCCGGTCCGCCCGTTCCCCGACTGCGAGGCCGCCCACGCGGCCGGCGTCACCAGCATCCCGCGTGGCTCGCCCGCCTATGCGCCCGAGCAGGACGGCAACAACAACGGCCTGGCCTGCGAGCCGAACTGATCCGCCCGGCGGCCTGAACCGGACTGGCCGCGACCGCGCGAGCGGGCCTTCCGCCGTCTCCGCAGGACCGCCATTCTCGCGTCCATGAGTCGGACGGCCCCAGGCCAGAACCGGGGCGCGCTGGCCGTCGCCCTCCCCTTCGCCGCGGTCATCGGCGCGACGTGCGCATTCCAGGTGGGCGCGGCGATCGCCAAGGGCCTGTTCCCGGCCGTCGGTCCCGAGGGCGCGGCGGCGCTGCGCCTCATCCTCGGCAGCGCGCTGCTGATCGCGATCCTTCGGCCCTGGCGCAACTGGCCCGCCGGGACCGCGCTTGCGCCGCTGCTGGGCCTCGGGCTGGCGACCGCCGGCGCGATCCTCTTCTTCTACATGGCCATCGGCCGCCTGCCGCAGGGCGTGGCGATCGCGCTGCAGTTCCTGGGGCCGCTCGGCGTCGCCCTCGCCCATTCGCGGCGCGCGTCCGACCTCCTCTGGGCCGCCCTCGCTGCGGCGGGCGTCTGGGGGCTCGTCGGGCATGACCTGACCGTCGCCGGTCCCGCCCGGCTCGATCCGCTGGGCGTGGCCTTCGCGCTCTGCGCCGGCGCCTCCTGGGCCGCCTACATCGTCTGGGGGCAGGCCGCGAGCCGCGCCTTCGGCCACGCCACGCCGGCCCTGGCGGTAGGGCTCGCCGCGCTGGTGGTGGTCCCGGTGGGGATCGCGCATGCGGGCCTTCCGGCCCTGCTTGACCCGAAGATCCTGCCGTTGGCGGCGGTGGTGGCGGTGATCTCCACCGCGATCCCGTTCAGCCTGGAGATGTACGCCCTGCCCCGCCTGCCGGCGCGCACCTTCGCGGTGTTGACGAGCCTCGAGCCGGCCTTCGGGGCCCTGGCAGGGCTCACGCTGCTTCACGAACGGCTCGCCCCGGCGCAGCTTGCGGGCGTCTGCGCCGTGATGGCCGCGGCGGCAGGCGCCGCCTGGTCCAGCCAGCCGCGCGCGCCGGCCAGCGAAGCCGACATCCCGCCGACCTGACTCCCCACGCGCGGCCCGGCCGTGTAGAAGCCGCGCCATGACTGAGAACGGCCCTGCGCCCGACCCCGAGGAACGACGCCGCAAGCTGGTGGGCCGCCTCGCGGTGATCGCCCTTCTGTTGCTGGTGGCGGTCTATCTCGTCCCCCTGTTCCTGAACCTGCTGAGCTGACGCCGCCGGGCTTGCGCGTCGCCTGCCGCCCCGTCCACCCTGGGCAAAACGGAGGGGACAGACGATGCGGGGGATTCGCGGGGCGCTGATCGGCGTGGCGCTGCTGGCGGGAGGCGCCGCGGCGCCCCAGGGACAACCTGCGACGTCCTCGCCTGCGCCCGCGCCGCCGCTGTCCTATCTGCCCGGCTACCTTGCGGCCGACGCGCGCCCCGACAGCCTGGTCCTCCTGCCGCCGCCGCCCGCCCCCGGCTCGGCGGCCCAGGCGCGCGACGACGAAGCCGCCCGCGCCGCCATCGCCCTGCATGGCTCGCCGCGCTGGAACATGGCCACCGGCGACGCGGTCCTGTCCTTCCCCAAGGCTGCGGGAACCTTCTCCTGCGCGCTCGGGACCGAGATCAGCGAGCAGGCGACCCCGCGGCTCTACGTGCTTCTGCGCCGCACGCTGCTGGACGCGGGCCTGTCCACCTACGGCGCCAAGAACCGCTACCGCCGCGAACGCCCGTTCGTGAGCAACGGCGCCCCCATCTGCACCCCGGCGGAGGACGCCATCCTGCGCAAGGACGGCTCATACCCCTCGGGCCATTCGGCGATCGGCTGGGCCTGGGGCCTGGTCCTGGCGCAGGCCGCGCCCGAGCGGGCCGACGCGCTCATCGCCCGCGGCCGTGCGTTCGGCCAGAGCCGGGTGGCCTGCAACGTCCACTGGCTCAGCGACGCCGAGGAGGGCCGGGTCGTCGGCACGGCCACGGTGGCGCGGCTGCAGAACAACGCCGAGTTCCAGGCCGACCTCGCCGCCGCCCGAAGCGAGATCGCCGCGGCCCGCGCCGCCGGCAAGCGGCCGACCGGCGACTGCGCCGCCGAAGCGGCGGCCCTGGCCACGTTCTGACAACCCGGGGCCACACTTCGGCCCCCAAGCTCCAGCGCAGTGCGCGCCGTGGGACGCGCAGGGGGCATGCCGGAAAGACCGTCGCAAGGCCGCGTGCGCGCGGCCGCGGTCGGGGCTTCCGTCGCCTTCCATCTGCTGCTGCTCGCGGTGCTGGCCCGCTACCTGGTCAGCACCGCCCACTACGCCGAGCCCCCGGTGGTGCAGGTCGTGCTCGTCCGCCCGCCGCCGACGTCGGCCGAACCCGCGCCCCGCCCCTCCGACCGCCGGGACCGGCCGCGCCGCGCGCCTGTCCCGTTGCACCGGCCCCTGGCCGCGCCGCCCGGCGTCGAGCCGCTTCCGTTCGCCCCACCGACGGCTGCACCCGCGCAGGACGCGCTGCCCGGTCACGCGCGCCAGGCTCTGCGCGGGCTCGCCGGCTGCGACAGCCCCCGGCTCACCCGCGAGGAACGCGAACGCTGCGACGCCCGCCGCTGGGCCAGGAGCGGCCCGGTCGAACCCGGGCTGAACCTCGACGCCAGCGGCCGCTACGCCGAGAACCCAGAGCCGTTCCTGTCGCGCCGCCCGACCAAGGGCTGCCGGGCCCGCGCCACGGGTGACGTGGGCCCGGGCGGCGACGACGCCAACGTGCGGGCCGGCTTCACCTGCGTCGTACCGTTCTAGGGTCGTCAGATCATTCGGTCGCGGGCTCGACCTCGATCACCACGTCGACGTGCCCCTTGTTGTTCCAGTGCATGAAGCTCACGTCGTTGGCGAAGAAGTACAGCCGCCCCGTCGCCGGCGCGGTGAACGTTCCGCCTCGGCCGACCACGAAGTGATGGGCCAGTGACTTCTCCACGCAGCCGATCAGGGCGAACCAGTTTGCGCCCGGAACACGGCGCAACCCCTCGAACGGCTTCAGGGCGGCCTTAGCGTAACCCTCGGGGCCGCTGCGGATGGTCCAGTCGGTCCACTCGCCGGCGGCGGAGATACGCAGACGCTGCCCGACCTGAACCGACAAGCCGCTGTCCGTCCAGTGCGGCTTCGCCTTCACGCGCACGGGTTCCGCACCTCCCGGCATGGTCTACGTCGCCGAGGCGACCGCGAAGCTGCGCCGCCGCATCGCGGCGCCAACCAAGCCGAAGCCGAGGATCATGAGCGCCCACGTGGCCGGCTCCGGAACCGCCGGCCCCTGCGTCCCGGTCACTTTGAAATCGTACAGATCGAACGATTGCTCCATGGCCGCGCCGCCGGCCCACAATTCGCCGACGCGCAACCAGTTGAAGCCGTATCCTCTGACGGTCGCGTACGACGGAACCCAGCCAGACTCGAAGTTCCCGTCCTCATCCACGACGCCAATTTTGCTGCCGCCCGGCAGATAAGCATTGCCACCCAGTTCCACGGTCGCGCCTGGAGTGGCGTTTTTGATCTTGAAATTGAACAGGATGTCGATGAGGCCGTGGCTCCGGAACACGATCTGCGTCACGTTATTCACATCCGGCCCTTCCCAATATTTCGGATCATCCGGCGTGCCGTAGATCGCCACGTGGGAGGCGATGTCCGGGAGTGGGAAGGCCGGAATCTCATACTCGCCCGGGAAGGCGGCGGCGGGACCCGCGCCGAGCGTCACCGCCGCGATCAAAGCCACGAACAACCGACGCATCCGCAATTCCCCTGTGCCTGCACAGCGCAAGGGAACGCGCCATGGTAAACAGGTCAAGACCTCACAACCTGACGCACGCACGAGAGCCGAGCTTGCTTCCGCGCTTGGCGCCGCGACGACGACGGCTTGGCCTGCGAGCCCTACTGACGGCTCAGGCGCCGGCGGGCTGGAACAGCTCGACCACGTTGCCGGACGGGTCCTCGGCCAGGATCTGCTGTCCGCCGGGGCCCTTCAGAATCTCGTTCCGGAAGGCCACACCCTGCCCACGCAGCCGCTCCACCTCGGCGGCGATGTCGGCGACCACGAGTTGGAAGCGGTTCCAGCCGCCGGGTTCGGGCTGGCGGCCGTCCGGCATCGCCCGCCCAGCGGAACTGGCGCGCCCACTGAGCAGCAGCCGCAGGGGGCCGCGCTCCACCGACGCGAAGGCCGGCGCGGCGTTGAGCTGGACCGAAAAGCCGAAGTTGCCGACGTACCAGTCCACGGCCGCCTGCACGTCGCCGACCATGTACCGCACGTTCACCGCGCTCTCGCTCATGGGGTTTCCTCCTCGAAGTTCAGGGCGCCAGGGTTCGCCGCAACAGAAGACGCAGAGCCGCCACGATCGCCTCGCGGTCCCGGCCGCCGGCCACGGCGCGCGCGGCCTCGTCGAGGGCCGCGAACAGCAGCAGCGCCGTCGGTTCGGGATCGACGGGCCCGAACGCCTCCGCCTCCTGGCCGGCGCGGATCACCGCCGAGAGCCGCACGACGGCGTTGTCGGCCTGGCTGCGGCGTTCGGCAAAATCGGAGTGGAACAGGGCCTGGCCGATGCCCTGCCGGGCGCTGGCGAAGTCGATGTAGGCGGCGGCGTGCAGGTCCAGCAGAGCCATCCAGTCGATCGGCCCGTCCACCTCGGTCGGCAGCGGACTGGCGGCGTCGAATTCGGCGACCAGCCGCTGGCGCACCGTGTCGAGCAGATCGTCCCAGGTGGGGAAATAGAGGAAGAACGTGCCCTTCGCGACGCCGGCCTCGCGCACCACGTCCTCGACGCGAACGCGAGGGCCATGGGCCTGCAGCAGCCGTTCGGCCGCCTCGACGATCTCCAGCCTGCGCGCCTCGGGATGCAGGCGCCGCCGCACGGGCCGGCCCATCCACGCCTCCTAATGACCTCGGGTCATTAGTTACTGACCGGCGGTCAGTGTCAAGTGAGCCCCAGCGATCGAAGCGCTAAGCTTCTCCTTCCGCGGCCTCGTCCCGCAGGCCGATGACGTAGCAGAACCAGGAATGTCGAGCCGTCCTTGCGCTCCGGCGAGTATGCTGCCCGCGGAGCGCCCGAGGGCGAATCCGGGTGCTGCCGATAGCCTGCGCCAAAGCGCCACTGTCTGACGTCGATCAACCGACGGCGGGCGCCTCCAGCAGGGCCGCGATGCGCGCGAGGTCGGCGGGCTCGACCGGATTGTAGACCACGAGGCTCAGGTCGGGCCGCCCATCGACCGCGAACGCCGAATACTCGAAGGTCAACTGGCCCAGCGCCGGGTGACGGATGTGCTTGAGGCCCTCGCCCGGCCCCTGGATGGCGTTCTCCTCCCACAGAGCCTGGAATTCGGGGCTGAGGCGGCGAAGTTCCTCGACCAGCGGCCGCATCTCCGCCTCCGCGCCGGCGCGGGCCACGTCCGCCCGGACCGCGCCCAGGACGAACCGCGCGACGCTCTCCCAGTCGTACTGGATCGCGCGGGCGGCCGGATCGAGGAAGATGGCGCGCAGGATGTTCCGCTGGTCGGGCGGCAAGGCGCCGTAGTCGGTCAGCATCACCCGCACCGACCGGTTCCAGGCGACGACGTCCCAGGTGGCGGTTCGGATCAGGGCGGGGCTCGGCTCCAGCGCCGCCAGCACGCGCTGCAGCCGCGGCGTCACCCCACGGTCGTTGCGATAGCGCGCTTCCGGCGGGTGGCCGAGGCCGATCAGGAACAGGTGCTCGCGCTCGACATCCGTCAGCAGCAGCGCCGAGGCGATGCGGTCCAGGACGTCGGCCGAAGGCGCCCCGCCGCGGCCCTGCTCCAGCCAGGCGTACCAGGTGGGGCTGATGTTCGCCCGCTGGGCCACTTCCTCCCGGCGCAGTCCAGGCGTGCGCCGGCGGCTGGCGGAAAAGCCGAAGGCCGCAGGGTCCAGCCGCGCCCGCCGGCCCTTCAGATATGCGCCGAGGCGGTTCTCCCGCGCAGTGCCCTCGCCCATCCGATTAGACCTTATACCTGGATAAACTCACGTCTTTAACAGGATGCCGCGCCGGCCCAGGTTTGTCCTCGTCAAAACACGCGAGGACTTTTCGATGCGGGTATTCGTCACCGGCGCCACGGGCTTCATCGGCATGGCCGTCCTGCGCGAACTGTTGGGGGCCGGCCACGAGGTCGTCGGGCTCGCGCGATCCGCCGACGGGGCCGCGGCCGTCGCCGCCCTGGGCGCGGAGGTCCGCCGCGGCGACCTGGAAGACGTCGCCGGCCTGGAAGCCGCCGCGGCGCAGGCGGATGGCGTGATCCACCTGGCCTTCAACCACGACTTCTCGCGCTACCTGCAGAACTGCGCCGACGACCGGCGGGTGATCGAGCTGTTCGGCCGCGTGCTCGCAGGCTCGGGCCGGCCCCTGCTTGTCACTTCGGGGCTGCTGGGCGGCGCGCCCGGCCGGGCCACCGTCGAGAGCGATCCAGCGCCCAGCTCGGCGCTTTCGCCCCGCGCCGCGTCCGAGGAGGCCGCGGCGGACGCTACGCGCGCCGGCGTCAACGTCGGCGTGGTGCGCCTGCCCCAGGTTCACGACACCCGCCGCCAGGGCCTCGTCACCTACGCCATCGAGGTGGCGCGCGCGAAGGGCGTCTGCGCCTACGTCGGCGACGGCGCCAACCGCTGGGCCGCCGCCCATGTCCTCGACGTGGCGCGGCTTTACCGGCTGGCGCTGGAGGCCGCCGAGCCCGGCGCCTGCTACCACGCGGTCGGCGAGGAAGGCGTCGCCATGCGCGACATCGCCGAGACCATCGGGCGGCGCCTGGACCTGCCCGTCGCTTCCGTGGCGCCGGAGGCGGCGGAGGGCCACTTCGGCTGGCTGGCCGCCTTCGCGGGCCGCGACAGCCCCGCCTCCAGCGCCTGGACCCGCGAACGCCTGGACTGGCGCCCGACGGGCCGGGGGCTGCTCGCCGACCTCGCCGCGCTGGAGTTGACGCACGCCTGAGCCGCGGCGTCGCGGGCCCTGGCGGTCCGGCGCAAGCGCGCTACCCTCGCGAACGAGGCCGCTTCGAGAGGAACATGACCAGGACCGCGACGCTCGGACCGGGGCCGGCGATGGCTCTGGGCTCGGCCGCGCTCTTCGGCGCAAGCACGCCACTGGCCAAGCTGCTGCTGGGCGACGGCGTCGACCCGTGGCTGCTGGCCTGCCTCCTCTACCTCGGCTCGGGCGTGGGGCTCGGCCTGACGCGCCTCGCCCGCTGGCCGGCCGGCGGCGAGGCGCCGCTGCGGGGCCGTGACGCGCCGTGGCTGGCCCTGGTGGTCCTGGCGGGCGGGATCGCAGGGCCGGTGCTGCTGATGCTGGGCCTGGCCCACACGCCCGCTTCGACCGCGGCCCTGCTGCTGAACGTCGAGGGCCTGGCGACCATGGCCATCGCCTGGATCGTGTTCCGCGAGAACGTGGACCGGCGGCTGATGGCGGGCGCGCTGGCGATCCTCGCGGGCGCGGCGATCCTCTCCTGGCGCGGCGGACCGGCGGGAGTGGGCGTCGGCGCCCTGGCCATCGTGGGCGCCTGCCTGGCCTGGGGCGTGGACAACAACCTGACCCGCAAGCTCTCGTCCGCCGACCCGGTGCAGATCGCCGCCATAAAGGGCCTGGCGGCGGGCGCCGTGAACCTTGCCCTCGCGCTGGGTCGCGGGGCGCATCTGCCGGCGCCGGACCGCATACTCGCCGCGGGGCTGGTGGGGTTCTTCGGCTATGGAGTCAGCCTGGTGCTGTTCGTCCTGGCGCTGCGCCGCCTGGGGACCGCGCGCACAGGGGCGTATTTCTCGACCGCCCCGTTCCTGGGCGCGGCCCTGTCGCTGGCGCTGTTCACGGAGCCCCTGACCTTGCAGCTCGCGGCGGCGGCCGCCCTGATGGGCCTGGGCGTCTGGCTGCATCTGTCCGAGCGGCACGATCACGAGCACGTCCACGAGCCCATCGTGCACGAGCATCGGCACGTCCACGACGAGCACCATCGCCACGACCACGGCGGAAATGACCCACCGGGCGAGCCGCACACGCACCGACACAGCCACGCGCCGCTACGTCACAAGCATCCGCACTATCCTGACCTGCATCATCGACACGACCACGCCCACTGAGGCGCGGCCAGCCGCTTCAGGCCGCCGTCGCCCGCCGGAACGCGGCGTTGGCGTTGCGCCACGACAGCGCCCGCATGACCGCGTCCACGTACGCGCCGGCCTTGGCGCCATAGTCCATCTGATAGGCGTGTTCGTACATGTCGAGCGCCACCAGCGGCGCGCCGTCGGCCAGGGTCATGGTGTGGTCCGCGGACCAGGTGTTGACCAGGCGCCCGTCCCGGCGGCTCCAGGTCAGCAGCACCCAGCCCGAGCCGCCGCCCAGCGCCTTGCCCATCCCGGCGAACTCGGCGGCCCAGCGGTCGAAGCCGCCGAAGTCGCGCTCGATGGCCTGGCCCAGCGCCGCGTCGGGCTTCTCGGCCGGTCCGAAGCCGGCGAAGTAGAGCTCGTGCAGGATCATCGAGTTCCAGGCGATCAGTTCCTCGCGCTTCAACCCGTTGATCCGATAGCCGGGGGCGCTGGCCGGATCGAGCGCGGCGAACTCCGCGCCGATCGCGCCCAGCCGGTTCACGGCGCCGACGTAGTTGTTGTCGTGGTGGCTGACGAGCAGCTTCTCCGAGAGGCCCGCCACGGTCTTGGGATCGAACGGCAGAGGCCGGGGCTGCGGCTTTGGCGCCGCCGCGACGGCCGGTGCGGCCGCCAGCGTCGTCGCCAGTATCGCGCTGCCGGCGAGCACAGCGCGGCGATCGGGAACGAGGTCGGGCATGGGGGATCCTCCTGTCCACAAGGACGACACGGCGGCCTGCGCGCCTCACGTCCCGCGACGACACACAGGGTATCGGCGTCGCCACGGCCGCCACAAGCTTCGACCCCGCAACTCCACCTTCGGTTGCTCCCACTCGCCTCGCGGGGAAGTGTCGCAACAACCGCGTGGCAACCTCTAAGGTGGACCTTCGCGGTCGGTGCGAAACCGATTCAGTCCGGAGGGGCCGGTTGATCAGCGCGGGCAGAGAGGCCTTCGAGCGGATGGCGCAAGCCGGCGACGGCGACTCGTACGCCCTCGCCCGGGACCTGCGTCGCGACCTCGCCGACCAGCGCCTGCGCGCGCTCGCGGCCCTGGCGGCGCACGTCGCCGCCGCAGCGCCCGAACGCATGGCCGAGGTCTACGACGCCGCCGCCGCCGGCTGGTTGGGCGAAGAGGCGCCGGAGCCGAACGAGACCAGCGCCGATCCGCTGCCTGTCACCGCCGCCTGGTGGAAGACGTTCTGGAGCATCGCCGCCCCCTCGTCGGGCCCCGGACGCGGGCGCTACGCCGAGCGGATGATGGAGCTGGCCGGCGAACTGGACCTGCGCATCAATCCGCGCATGGCGGCGGCGGCGCTGGCGTTCCCCGGCGTGGCCGAAGCGGCCCCGGCTGGCGTGGCGCCGCCTTTCGACTTCGAGTGGCTGTCGCAGTTCCCGCCCGCATCCCTGGGCTACGCGCTTAGCCAGGAGATCATGAGCTCAGGCAGCCCCGGTTCAGATCCCTACTGGACCGCCGTGCTGCCCTATCTGCGTCACATGCCGACGCCGCTGAACTACATCAACGTCCAGGTGATCCAGTCGATGTCTCTGTGGGGGCTCGTCGCCGGCTATGCGCCACGGGCGCTGGACCGCGTGGCCATGGGCGGCTTCCTGATGGGCCAGGTCGGCCACCATTATTCGGCCCTGGCCAGCGCGGTCACCCTGACCACCACCGCCCTCACCCGCCCCGATAACCTGGACGTCGTCATCGACTGCGTGCTCCGAGGCTGGGCCCATGGCCGCCGCTCGCCGCCGCTGGTGCTCGCCGCCTGGGAGCCGTTGCTTCCGCGGCGCGTCGACCAGGTGCGCCAGGCGCTGGGGATCGAGCCGTTCCGGTCGCCCTACGGCGAGGCGACGCAGCCCTCCCGCGGATGGGAACCGCGCATCGTGTGAGACGCCAGCCCCGCCGGAACGAGGTTTCTGGACGAAGTCCGGTCGAACAAGTTACCCTGACGCCGCACGGGAGACGCAGGACAATGGACGCGGTGGCGACCTCCAGGGTTCTCGCCGCCCTCGGTCACGAGGGACGGCTGCTGACCTTCATGTTGCTCGGGCGCGCCGGCCCCGAGGGGCTTCCGGCCGGCGAAATCGCCCGGCGGGCGGGCCATCTGCAGAACACGACCTCCACACACCTAAGCGTGCTCTCGCACGTGGGACTGGTCGTCGGCCGGCGCGAGGGACGCTCGATCATCTACGCCGCCGCTCCCGGACGCTTCGACGAGGCCCTGTCGTTCCTGGCCAGCGGCTTCGACCATGGCCAATCCGCCGACGAGCCGCCCGCCTTCCAGCAGCGCCTCGCCCTCGGCCCGTTCCGCGGAGCGCGCGAAGACAGCCGCAGCGACGCCGCCTGAGCCTCAGGCCGCTCCCTCCGGCCCGGGTCGCCTAAGGGGCCAGACGAGGCCGACATGCACGCCGATGCGCCGAGCTGCATCGCGTTGCCACTCTTCCCACGGTGCGCCTCAGCCTAGCCTGTTCCTGCCGCGCCTTTCCGCGGCCTCCCATGGACCGAGCGTCCAGGGGCGTCGCAGAGCGTGGAGTTGCAGGATGAAGACCGGAAAATGCGCCGCCGTGGCGCCATGGGCCGCCGCCCTCGTCGCGAGCCTGGCGCTGGGGGGACAGGCCTCGGCCACGGTCTACAACCTCACCTATAGCGGCGTCGTCACCTCGGCGCTGGACAGCACGGGGGAGTTCGGCCTGGGCGCGTCGCTGGTCGGCATGGCGTTCACGGCCCAGGTCATCTACGACGACGCCAAGGCCGGCGCGTCGTACGTCGGCGGCGCCTATTACGACAACTACAGCGGCTATGGGGCGGCGAACCCGGTCACGGCGACGATCCTGCTGAACGGGGTGACCCGCACCTTCGGCGCGACGGAAGGCTACGACGACCGCCTGGACCGCACGCTGCAGCCGGGGTGCACACTCAACTGCACCGACGCCAGCTTCCAGCAGCACGCCGAGGACCGTTTCACGAAGGACGGCTTCTACACGCTGAACTACATCAACCTGGGCGGCATGAGTTCCGATGGGGGGCTTTCGGGAATTGCTCACACGGCCCCCGTCTTCACCAACCCGCCGGTCGACCTCTACGCCTACGTGAACCTGTTCACGCAGGACACCACAACCCTGGCCGCCACCCATTCCGCCGCCGTGTCCGTGCGGATCGACTCCGTGACCGGGGGCGTCCCCGAGCCGCAGACCTGGGCCCTCATGCTGCTCGGCTTCGGCGGGGCGGGCAGCGTGCTGCGGCGGCGGCGGGCCGCACTGGCCGCCTGATTCAGAACCACAGGTCTCGAACGCACCGCCCGTCCGCGGGCAGGTCGTCGAAGGTGTCGAGGCCATCGAAATGGTCGATCGAGAGATCGGCGACCTCCTCCGGCGCGGCGAGCCGGACATTGACGGCCATGCGCCGGCGTCCGTCCGGCTCCAGGCGCAGGCCCCGCCAGCTCACCACACCCGCGCAGGCGGGACAGAACAGGATCTCCAGGGCGGGATCGGCCTTCCCCGCCCGCCTGTAGGCCGCGGGCTCCCCCCGCAGCGTGATCCGCTCGCCTTCGTAGTCGTAGGCCCAGAGCGCGCCGTAGCGGCGGCACAGGGTGCAGTTGCAGGCGGTGATCGACCCTGGATCGCCATCGAGACTCCAGCCCGTGGCCCCGCAGTGGCAAGTCCCGATCATCTCCGCCGCTCCATCCGTCTGTCCGGCCATCCGCCCGTCCGGGCGCAGGACGCCTTGGCCGCGATGGGATGTCAAACCAGGAGCCGTGCGGGCCAGGCGGCGTCGGGGGCGCCCAACCGCTGCGCCGCCGTCACACGGCCCGCTCGAAATACCGCACCGCCTTGCCGCCCTGCAGCACGGCGGCCCCGACCTCCGCGAAGCCCAGCGCCGCGTGGAAGGCGTCCGACGCCGGGTTCGGCGGGTCTGCGTTGATTTCGCAGACCACGCGCGCATGGACGGCGGACCGCGCGGCGGCGAACAGCTCCAGGTACAACGCCTTCGCCAGGCCCCTCCCGCGCGCCTTCTCGGCCACCACGATCCGGTCCACGTAGACGAACCGGTCGTAACGCGCGCGGAACCACAGGAAGTTCGGGCTGTCGTAAGCGGCGTCCTGGTCGAAGGCGATCAGCAGGGCGTCGCCCTGGCCCACCCGGCGCGCCAGGAACGCCTCGTCGACCATGGCGGCCAGCTTGGCTGGCTCAAGCCATGACAGCTCCTGCGCATGCGCATTGTTGAGCGCCAGCAGCGCGGCGCCGACCTCGCCGGTCAGGTCTTCCGCCGTCAACGCTTCCACGTGCAACTCCCGCCTCAGGCGCACGGCGCGCCTACTTCTGCACCGGGCGCAGCAGGGGCGACTTCGGCGGCGTCGGCTCCGGTTCTGGGGCGGCGCCCCGCGCCTCGGCCAGCAGGTCTTCCACGAAGCCCGGCAGCCAGGGATTGCGCCCCGGCTTCATCCGTTCTCCCCGATAGATGTGGCCGAGGTCGGCGTAGGCGCGGTCGAAGTTCTTGTTGACGATGACGTAGTCGTACTCGGCCCAGTGGGCGATTTCCTCCTGGCCCAGCTCCAGGCGCGCCTTGATAGTCTCCTCGGTGTCCTGGGCGCGGGCGCGCAGGCGGCGCTCCAGGTCGTCCCAGGCCGGGGGCAGGATGAACAGGCGCACGCTGTCGTCGGGGGCCTTCTCGGCGATCTGCTGCGCGCCTTGCCAGTCGATGTCGAACAGCACGTCGTGGCCGCCTTCCAGCGCGGCCATCACCGGCGCCTTCGGGGTGCCGTAGTAGTTGCCGTTCACCACGGCCCATTCCAGGAACTCGCCCGCCTCGATCATGGCTTCGAATTCCGCGCGGGTCTTGAAGAAGTACTCGCGGCCATCCTCCTCGCCCGGCCGGGCGGGACGGGTGGTCGCCGAGATCGACAGCGTGAGGTCCGAGTGGTCCGATACCAGCCGGCGCGTCAGCGAGGTCTTCCCCGCCCCCGCCGGGCTCGACACCAGGAGCAGCAGCCCCCGCCGCACCGTCTCCCAAGGCCTGTGATGGTCGTCCGGCGTCAACGGGCCCTACTCCACATTCTGCACCTGCTCGCGGAACTGCTCGATGGTGGCCTTGAGGTCCAGGCCCACCGCCGTCAAGGCCGCGATCTGCGATTTAGAGCACAGGGTGTTGGCTTCGCGCATGAACTCCTGGGTCAGGAAGTCCAGCCTCCGGCCCACCGCCGCATCGGCGGCCAGGAGCCCCCGAGCGGCGTCCACATGGCCGCCGAGCCGATCCAGCTCCTCCTGAACGTCGGCCTTCACCGCCATGGCGGCGGCCTCCTGCACGATCCGCTCTTCGCTGGCGGCCTCGCCGGCGAGCTCCTTCAGGCGGGTCTCGAAGCGGGTCTTGATGGCCGCGGGCTGCCCCGCCGCCGTCGCCCGCGCCTGGACGGCCAGGTCGCCGATCCGGTCCACCTGCGCGTTAAGCACGGAGAGCAGCGCCCGGCCCTCCTCGCGCCGCGCGGTCGCCAGGCCGTCGAGCGCCAGGGCGATCGAGCCGGCGATCGCGGCCTCCAGTTCCGCCTGCGCCTCGGGATCGAGCCCGGAATCCTCGGCCTCGATCACCCCGCGCAGCGCGAGCAGCCCGTCCATCCGCGGCGGCTTGGCCCGGCCGTCCTCCACGAACGGGGCGCCCAGGGCGATGTAGCGTTCGAGCTGTTCGACGTTCACCCGGACGGCCGCGGCGCCCTCGCTGCGCTTGGCCTGCACGCCCACGGTGACGTTACCGCGCTGGAACCGCGCCTGCGCCCCCTCGCGCGCCGCGCGCTCCAGGCTCTCGAAGCCTGGTGGCCCCCGGAAGCGCACCTCCAGGTTCCGGCCGTTGACGCTCCGCGCCTCCACGGCCCAGGACCACCCGCCGTGCGCGCCTTCGGCCCGCCCGAAGCCTGTCATCCCCGAGATCGGCATTCATCGGCCTCCCGACGCCCGCTGGCGTTCGATCTCGCGCCAGCGCTGGACGTTCTTCTCGTGCTCCTCGTAGGTCGAGGCGAAGGCGTGACCGCCGGTGCCGTCGGCCACGAAGTAGAGGTCGCTGGTCTTCGGCGGATTCAGCACCGCTTCCAGCGAAGCCCGGCCCGGATTGGCGATCGGGCCCGGCGGCAGGCCGGCGACCTTGTACGAGTTCCACGGGCTGTCCGCGGCCAGCTCCGACGCGCGGATTCCGCGGCCCAGCGGCCGGCCCTTGGTCAGGCCGTAGATGATGGTCGGATCGCTCTGCAGCAGCATCCCGGCGCGCAGGCGGTTGATGAAGATCGCCGCCACCCGCGGCCGCTCGGCGGCCACCCCGGTCTCCTTCTCGACGATGGAGGCCAGGGTCACCGCTTCCTCGGGCGTGCGAAGCGGCAGACCGGGCTGGCGGGCGGCCCACAGTTCGGCCAGCAGCTTGTCGTGCGCATCGCGCATCCGCTGGATTACCGCCTCGCGAGGCTCACCGCGCTGGATGTCGTAGGTGTCGGGCAGCAGCGAGCCTTCGGGCGGCTCCGCGACGGTTCCCGTGAGGTCGGGCGAGGCGTTGACGGCGTCCAGCGCCATGCCGCTGGTCCAGCCCTCGGGGATGGCGATCACCCGGCGGACCACCTTGCCGGCGCGGATGTCGGCCAGGACCTGGGCCATCGAGGTTCCAGACGCGAATTCGTACTCACCGGCCTTGAGCTTCCCGGCCGCGCCGGTCAGGCGCGCGGCGACCGCGAATAGATCGGCCGAGGTGACCACGCCGGCGGCCTGCAGGCTCTGGCCGATGCGGCGCACGCCCTGCCCGCGCTCCACGACCACGTTCGTCGCGGCGCCCTCGCGCGCCTTTGGGCCGGGGCCGGCATAGGTCCACACCCCCGCCAGTGCGATCAGCAGCGCCAGCCCCAGGGCGATCAGCGCGCCCCCGCCCGCGGCCCGCTTGCTGATCCGTCGTCGGCTCACGCGTATTTCTTGAAGATCACCGAGGCGTTGGTGCCGCCGAAGCCGAAGCTGTTCGACATGGCGACATTGATCTCCATCGGCTTGGCCTTGTGCGGCACCAGGTCCAGCACGGTCTCGACGCTGGGATTGTCGAGATTGATCGTCGGCGGGGCGATCTGGTCGCGGATGGCCAGGATCGAGAACGCCGCCTCGATGGCCCCGGCCGCGCCCAGCAGGTGGCCCGTCATCGACTTGGTGGACGACATGGCCTTGCCAGGCGCGGCGTTGCCCAACAGGCGCTCGACCGCGCCAAGCTCGATGCCATCGGCCATCGTCGATGTGCCGTGGGCGTTGATGTAGTCGATGTCTGCGGGGCTGAGGCCGGCGTCCTTGAGAGCCGCCTTCATGGCCCGGAAGCCGCCGTCGCCGTCCTCGACCGGAGCGGTGATGTGATAGGCGTCGCCCGAGAGGCCGTAGCCGACCACCTCGGCGTAGATCTTGGCGCCGCGCGCCTTGGCGTGTTCCAGCTCCTCGATCACGAACACCGCCGCGCCCTCGCCCATCACGAAGCCGTCGCGGTCCTTGTCATAGGGCCGGCTGCCCTTCTCGGGCGCATCGTTGAACGCCGTGGCCATGGCGCGGCAGGCGATGAAGCCGGCGATGCCGACGGGAACCACGCTGGCCTCGGCCCCGCCGCAGACCATCACGTCGGCGTCGCCATACTTGATGAGGCGGGCCGCATCGCCCATGGCGTGAGCGCCGGTGGCGCAGGCCGTGACCACCGAATGGTTCGGTCCCTTGAAGCCATAGCGGATCGAGACCTGGCCGCTGGCCAGGTTGATCAGCGACGAGGGGATGAAGAACGGGCTCACCTTCCGCGGGCCGCGCTCGTGCAGCTCGATCGCGGTGTCGGCGATCGTACCCAGCCCGCCGATGCCCGAGCCGATCATCACGCCGGTGCGCTCGCGGCTCTCCTCGTCCTCGGGCGTCCAGTTCGCGTCACGGACCGCCTCGTCGGCGGCCGCGATGGCGTAGAGGATGAAGTCGTCGACCCGGCGACGGTCCTTGGCCGACATGGTCTGGTCAGGGTCGAAGCTGCCCTCGATGTCCGGGCCGCCACCGCCGCGACCATCGACCCGAGGAACCTCGCAGGCGATCTGACAGGCGTAGTCGGTGGTGTCGAAGGCGGTGATCTTCCCCGCACCGGACGTGCCGGCCAGGATCTTCTTCCACGTCAGCTCGGCGCCTTGCCCCAGCGGGCTCAGGATGCCGATTCCCGTGACGACGACTCGACGCATGGCGCTACCTCAAACGAAAACCGCCGCGCCCGCGGGATTGTCCCAGCGACGCGGCGGCCCTTGATTCCGTATCAGCGGGCGATCAGCCGCCCAGCCGCTCCTGGATGAACTTCACGGCGTCGCCAACCGTCTGGATGTGCTCGGCGGCGTCGTCCGGGATCTCGATGTCGAACTCTTCTTCGAAGGCCATCACCAGCTCGACGTTGTCGAGGCTGTCGGCGCCGAGGTCGTCGATGAAGGAAGCCTTCTCGGTGACCTTCTCGGGATCGGCATCGAGGTGTTCGATCACGATTTTACGGACGCGTTCAAGAACGTCGGACATTTGGTAGGTCCCTCAGGGCTTAGTCAGTGCTTGCATCGACGACGGTGAGGTTGAAGTCAACTGTCGCCTTGGTGA
>NZ_JANINU010000267.1 GCF_024508875.1 Phenylobacterium sp. | reverse complement strand
GCCGCGGCTGCCGGCGCGACCGGCTGGAAGTGAAGCTGTTCGGCGGCGCGCACCTCTTCGACGGCCTTTCCGACGTCGGCGCACAGAACTCGGCCTTCGCCGAGCGCTTCATCCGCGACGAAGGCCTTCGCTACGTCGGCGGCTCGCTGCGCGGCGATCGCGCGCGCCGCATCCAATACTGGCCCGGCAGCGGCCGCGCCCGCCAGATCCTGCTGGCGCCGACCGAAGCCAAGGTCTTCGTGTCCGAGCGCCGCCAACCGGTGGCCCCGGTGCAGGACTCCGGCGCCCTGGAGCTATTCTGATGTCCGAACCCGCCGCCCGTCCGCTGGCCGAGTCGCTCGACCTGGTGGCCCGCGAGGTCACCGACCTGGTCACCGTGGGCGACCAGTTGCAGGACCTGATTTCGCGCCTGGCGGTCGCCGCAGGGCGGGTGGATCCGGCCGCGATGATGGAGGCCCAGGCGGTCGACCTGCTCAGCCAGCGCCTGTCGGGCCTGGCCAACTTCCTGCGCGCCCTGGCCGACGCCGCGCCCGCGGACGTGGCCGCCGACATCGACAAGGCCCTGCGGGTGCTCACCTTGACGGAACAGGCCCAGCGCCTGTCGACCGGTGCGCCCGAAGCGGCCGACGCCGACGATCCCATGACGTTCTGGGACTGAGGCCCGCGCGATGGCCAGCAAGAACGACCGCGTCAATCTCAGCACCGCCGAGGTCCTGTTGGCGTGTGGCGACCTGCAGGGCCTCACAGTCATGTCCGAGATGTTCGCGGGCTTCGGCTGCCATTCGCCGCGCAAGGTGCAGACGATGGCCGACGCCAAAGCCATCGTGAAGGAGAAGATCATCAACCTGATGATCGTCGACAGCGCGCTGAACGACGCCGAAGGCTATGAATTCATTAGCTGGCTTCGCCGTGCCGAACTCGACCCGAACAGTTTCGCGCCGGTGATCCTGGTGACGGGTCACACCCGGCCATCGCAGGTGTTCCGCGGTCGCGATTCCGGCGCCAGCTTCGTGGTCGCCAAGCCCGCCTCCCCGGTCGTCATGATGCAGCGGATCGTCTGGCTGCTGAACGACACCCGCAAGTTCGTAAGTTCGCCCGGCTACTGTGGGCCCGACCGCCGCGTGAAGGCGCTCGGCCCGCCGGTCGGCATCAAGGGACGTCGTCACGACGACCTGTCGGCCGAGGTCGGTCTCGCCAAGACGCCGAACCTCGACCAGAACGAAATCGACGCCCTGTTCAATCCGAAAGCTGTCGCGTGATGACCAGCAACGCCCGCATCTTCGCCGTGGAAAACAAGCTCGCAGAGATTGCGAGCCAGCCCGGAGGCCGCCGGCCCGAGGAGGCAATCCGCGCCGCCAACGCCAAGATCGAGGGGGTCCGGGGCTCCTCGATCGCCTCGCTGGTCGAGAAGGCCGAGCAGATGGGGGGCCTGGCCGCCCAGGGCCGGGCCGCCAACGACGCCTCGGTGTTCGGCGGCATCTACGACCTCAGCAACGCCATCTACGGCCTCGCGGGGTCGTTCGGCCTGACCGCCCTGGCCGAGGCCTGCTTCAGCCTATGCGACCTGGCCGACTGCTTCCGCGGCGGCGAGCCGGCCAACTGGCCGGCCATCGACGTGCATGTGGACGGCATCCGCCTGCTGGCGGGCCTGGGCGAGAAAGCCGGCGCGGCCGGCGCGGAGTCGATCCTGGAAGGGCTGCGGCGGGTCCGCGCCCGGGTCATCCCGGCGACCTGAGGCCGCGCGGGCGCCCTATCGCCTGACTTGGGGTTCGGCCGTCAGGCCTCGTGGCGCGGACGCAGGTCCGGCAAGGCGTCGGCCGCGGCCAGCAGGGCGAATTCCAACCCGCTCATGCGCGCGTCGTCTTCGTCCCGCAGGCTCTCGCGGGCGTCTTCCAGCAGTTCGACCACGCGTGGCGACAGGCCGGCGTGACGCGCGAGCTGCAGCTCGTCGTCCAGCGCGCCCTCGGCCGCCGCGGCCATCGAGGCCGAGAGGGTGGACAGCGCCTGCAACACGGCCCGGTTGAGCGCGAGGGAAGCCTGGATCTCGGCGCGCAGGTCTCCGAGCGCGAAATCGGTCTCCTCGACGGCAAGGGCGGCGGTCTTGTGCAAGGTGGGGATTCCTCGGCTGTGCTGGCTCCAAGCGTTATGGGTGGGTAGTTAATGCGGCAATAACAGCGTGCGTTTGCACCTATTGCAAATGCACGCAAATCAGGCTCATGACGGTGCTGGCGCAGCCGTCGCGCCCTGCGCCCGGAGCTGTCATGCGACGCGCCCTCCCCCAGGATTATTCTGTTGATTCAACAGGCGAATTTCCGCTCAGCCCGCCGGAATACCTGTTCTATCTGATCTTCCAGACCAGTCGACAACGCGACCTGTCGTTCGACCGGGCCGGCGGCCGCGGGACCCTCAGCCTCACCCAGCTGCGCACCCTTGCGGTGATTCGTCGCATCGAGAATTGTTCGATGAAGGACCTGGCGCTCTTCAGCGGCGTGGATCGCACCACCCTGACCCGCGCCGTCGATCAACTGGTGCGCGGCGGGCTGGTGGAAAGGTGGTCTCCTGCCGGCGATCGTCGGCGCGTTATCGTCTCGCTAAGCGCCGAGGGCGAGGCCCTGCACAGTCGCGCGGTCGAGGGCGCCGTGTCGCGCCACGCGCGGTTCACCGCTGGCCTCGACGAGACCGAAATTCGAGCGGCCGCGCGCGTTCTGCAGCGGGTGCTGCGGAACCTGATGGACGATCCGCTGGAGGCCGAGACATTGCTGGACTATGGGCGTCCCCTCGGTGGCCGCAGGGCCGCCGTCAATCGGAGTGCGCCCTGAGCCCCGTTCCCGGCCGGAGCCCGCAGGCTCCGGCCAGGTGCGCGCGCGCCTCGTTTGTGGGGGCTAGGCGGCGCGCGCCAGGGAGGCCGGATCCGCGGGGGTAAGGCGGAAACGGCCGATCAGGCCCGCAAGGCTTTCGGCCTCGCGCGCCAGGCTGTGGCTGGCCGCGGTGGTCTCTTCGACCATGGCGGCGTTCTGCTGGGTGACCTGGTCCATCTGGTTGATGGCGGTGTTGACCTCCGAAAGTGCGACGGCCTGTTCGCGCGCCGAGGCGGCGATCTCGGTGACGAGGCCGTGCATCTCGGCGACGGTGGCGCGGATCCGTTCCAGGGCCTGACCGGTCTGGGTGACGAGTTCGACGCCGTCGCCCACCTGCCGCCCGGATTCGGAAATCAGCGCCTTGATCTCGTTCGCCGCCCCCGCGGAGCGCTGGGCCAGCGCCCGAACCTCCGAGGCGACGACCGCAAAGCCCTTGCCCGCGTCGCCGGCCCGCGCCGCTTCGACGCCGGCGTTCAGGGCCAGCAGGTTGGTCTGGAAGGCGATCTCCTCGATGATCCCGATGATGTTGGAGATCTGCGCCGAGGACCGCTCGATGGCGCTCATGGCCTCGGTCGCGCGGGTGACCACTTCGCCCGACCTTGCGGCCTCGCCCTGCGCCGTGTCGGCGACCTGGCTGGCGCGGCCGGCGCCGTCGGCGGCGCGGCGCACGGTGGCGGTGACCTCGTCCAGGGCCGCCGCGGTCTCTTCCAGGCTGGCGGCTTGCTGCTCGGTGCGGCGCGACAGGTCGTCGGCCGCTTGGCTGATCTCGTCCGAGCCGGTGCGCATGCCGCTGGTGGAGGCGATCACCGCCGACATGGTCTCGGCCAGCCGGCCGACCGCGCGGTTGTAGTCGCCGCGCAGCGCCTCGTACTGGTCGGGAAAGCGCTCTTCGAGGCGCGCGGCGAGGTCGCCCTCGCTCAACCGGTTCAGCCCCGCGCCCAGCGCCGTCATCACGCGCTCGCGGGCGGCCTCGTCCTCGCGCCGGGCGGCCTCGTTGCGAGCGCGCTCCGCGTCGATCGCAGCCCGGTCGTCCGCGGCCTCCAGCTCGGCCTGCCGCTCGGCCACCGCCTGCTTGAAGGCGAACAGCGCCCGGGTCATCAACCCGATCTCGTCCTTGCGCCCGGTGTGGGGCGGATCGACGGTGAGGTCACCCTTGGAGAGCCGGTCGAGCGCGCCGGTCACGTCCACGAGGGGCTTCACCAGGATACGGCGGGCGGCCACCACAATGAGCGTCGTGACCACCACGCCCACCAGGATCAGCGCAGCCATGAGCGCCTGCGCGATCCGGGCGGCGGCCCGCGCGGACTGCGCCTCGGCGGCCGCGCTGGCTTCGATCTTCCCGGTCGCCTGCTCCATCGCCCCTTCGAGGGCGGTGAACTGCTGCAGGAACTTCGGCATCGCGGCCTGGGCGGCGGCGGGATCGCGCTCGGCCAGGGCGAGGATGGACTCGGCGCCGGAGATATACTCGCCCAGCGGCGCCTCGACCGCGGCCAGGGCGGCGCGGGAGGCGGGATCGACGGCGAGCGTCTTGTTGCGCGCGATGTCGTCGCGGAAGCTCTTGGCGTGCTCGTCCAGGTCCTTCCGCACCTGCGCGAAGGTGACGCCGCTGGCGGGATCGGCGGCGCGAAGGGCCATCAGCACGTCGGCCCGCAGGGCGTCGTGCATCATGTCGGAATCCATGTGGACCTGGACGACCTGTCCCGAACGCATCGCCCGCGAGAGCGCATCACCGAGCTGCGTCGCCGCCCATAGGCCGGTCGCGGACGTGGCCAGGGCCAGAGCCATGACGATCGCGCCGGCGGCGACGACCTTCCCATTGATGGTGTCGAGCTTCATGGCTTCCCCCGCTGCCCACCGGGGCTTTTAAGGTAAATGTCTTGCACCGACGTAAATCATGACGAAGACAGAGCGCGGACGACGGGGCTAAACACCGCACACTTCGCCCCGCCTCCCACTTATCCCATGCATTTGTAGGTGCGACATAATGCACCACGATATCCTCCACCGCGCATGTCGGGTTTCAGGATAGTAAACGCCCATTCTCTTGATGTTCTATTCTTAGAATTCCCACTTTTAACCGAGAATTAGTTTGCTCCGGTGAAATTCCCACTTCGGAATCGCCACGAGATCGCCACGATGCCCCTCCCCACCACGGCCATAGGATCGGCCGCCGCCGCCCTCCTGGCCCTGGCGGCGGCGGACCCGGCCCTGGCTGACGACGCCCCCGCCCTCAGCCTGGGCGCCGTCTACACCGCCGACATCACCGGCGTGGCCAGCGGGGTCCGCCCCCGCGCCGGCCGCTACCTCGACAACCTCGACCTCACCGCCGACCTCGACCTGGAGAAGGCGGCCGGATGGCGCGGCGCGGTGCTGCACGCCTATGTGCTGAACAATTCAGGCGCGGCGCCGAACGACGTCGCCGGCACGCTGCAGGGGATCGACAACATCGAGGTGGCGCGGCCGCGCCTGCGCCTGTTCGAGGCCTGGGTGGAGCAGACCGTCGGCCCCACCTCGGTGCGGGCGGGTCTCTACAACCTCAACAGCGAGTTCTACGCCAACGAGTCGGCGGCGCTTCTGCTGAACCCCTCGTTCGGCATCGGCTCCGAGCTTGCCGCGACCGGTCCGAACGGCCCGTCCATCTTCCCGTCCACCGCCCTGGGGGCGCGGGTCAACGTCGACCTGGGGAAGGGCCGCTACGCCCGCGCCGCGATGCTCAACGCCGAGTCCGGCGTGCTGGGAGATCCCGGTGGCGTCGACTGGAGTTTCAACGACGGCGTGCTCGCGATCGCCGAGGCGGGGTTCGACGGCCCGACACGGTTCTCGGCGGGCGCCTGGCGCTACAGCAAGCGGCAGGACGACATCCGCGACATCAATGCGCTCGGCGCTCCGCAGCGACGCCACGCGCACGGCGCATATGTGCTGGGCGAGCAGCGGATGTTCGGCTCGGACGACGGCCCCGAAGGTCACGTCTTCCTGCGCGTGGGCGTGTCCGACGGGGTGACCACCCCGTTCCGCGGCGGCTGGCAGGCCGGTGTGCTGATCGCCCGGCCGCTCGCAGGGCGTCCGGACAGTCAGCTTTCCCTGGGCCTGCAGCAGGGCATTCTGAACCGCCGCTTCCGCGAGAACCTGCGCGACGCCGGTGGGCGGCCCGCGCGCGCGGAATCGGGCGTCGAACTCACCTACTCCGACAAGCTGACGTCCCGCATCACGCTGCAGCCCGACCTGCAATGGATCCGCCATGCGGGGGGCGAAAGCCGCTCGAAGGACCGGATCGTCGCCGCCCTACGCCTGAAGATCGACCTCAGTCCCCCCACCCCAGAATGACGGGATCTGCGCCCATGCGCGAAGCGCAGGACGACGAAGACCACCGGTTCGCCCGGGTGCTCCGGGGCCGCGCAAAAGCGCGGAAGAGCCGGGCCATCGAGGCCGCGACGATCGCGGCGCTCGTCTGGCTGGCGACGCACAGCCCGCTGGTCGCGCCCTGGTTCGCGGCGGCGCTGGGCAGCGGCGCCCTGGAGGCGCTCCTGGGCCGCCGCGCCCAGGCCTCGCCCAGCGATCCCGGACGGCGCGGCTGGGCGGCCTTCAGCCTTGCCCTCAGCGCCGCCATCTACGCCTCCATCGCCGCCGTGGCGGTCGCGCCCGGCGTCTCGCCGATCGGCCTGGCAGGGGCGGTGGTGGTGCTGTGCGCCGTGGCGCTCAACAACGCCATGCTGTCGGCCGGCTCGCGCGTCGCCAGCGCGGCGCTGGTCACGCCCCCCGCCTCGCTGCTGGTCCTGACTCCGTTCTACGCGGCCTTCACGAGCAGGGGCTTCAGCCCGGCCGACACCCTGCTGCTGGCCCTGGGCGGGCTGGCCTTCCTCATCTTCATCGTCAGGCTGTCGGGCTCGATCGCCGCCGAGCGCGACGCCCTGCGCCGCATGGGCGGGGCGGCCGAGGCCGGCCGGCAGCGCTGGGGGATGGTGTTCGACAACAGCCCGGTCGCCCTCGTCTGCTTCGACGCCAGCGCCCTGCACGACCGTCTGTACGCCCAACTCCGGCCGGGGACGAGCCTGGCGGCGATCGCGCGCGCCGTGTACCCCGACACCGAGGCCCTGCGCGCCGACTCCGTGCTGATCGACGCCAACGCGGCGGCCCGCACCCTGCTGTCGCGGTACGGCGGCTTCGGCGCGTTCGGCCCCGAGTTCATGGAGGCGATGCTGGGCGGGCTCGACGCGATCGACGCCGAGGGCCACATGCCACCCTTCGAGATGGCGCTGGCCGGCCCCGACGGGCAGCGGCGGATGATCCGCGTCCAGTACCGGCTGACCTCCGGCCTCGGGCGGCCGTGGAGCCTGTGCCTCGCCACCTACTTCGACGTCACCGAGGAACACCGGGTGGCGCGCGCCCAGGACGAGGCGCGGCGCGCGGCGGAAGAGGCCAGCCGAGCCAAGAGCGAGTTCCTCGCCGTGATGAGCCACGAGATCCGCACGCCGCTGAACGGCGTGCTCGGGATGGCCCAGGCGATGGACCTGGACCCACTGCCGGCGCTGCAGCGCGACCGCCTGCGGGTGATCCGCGACAGCGGCGCGGCCCTGATGGACCTGCTCGACGACCTGCTCGACATCTCGCGGATCGAGGCCGGCCATCTGGTGCTCGAGAACGAGCCCTTCGACCTCTGCGGCGCCGCCGAGGCCGCGCACGCCGCGTTCAGCGCGCAGGCGCGGGACAAGTCGATCGCCTTCATCCTCGAGATGGAGCCCGGCCTGCGCGGGCTCTGGCGTGGCGACGCCGTGCGCGTGCGGCAGATCCTGTCGAACCTGATCTCCAACGCCGTGAAATTCACGCACGAGGGCGAGGTGTCGGTGCGCCTGTCCCGCAGCGCCGGCGGCGTCCGGATGGACATTTCCGACACCGGAATCGGCATCGCGCCCGACCGCGTGGCGCGACTGTTCGAGACCTTCGCGCAGGCCGACGCCTCGCCGACGCGGGCCTACGGCGGCAGCGGGCTGGGCCTGGCGATCTGCCAGGAGCTCTGCCGCGCCATGGGCGGGGCGATCACCGTGGGCAGCGCGCCCGGCCAGGGCAGCACCTTCACCGTCGAACTGCCGCTCCGCCAGGTGGAGCGGACCGAGACGTTGGATCCCGCCCGGCTGGGACACGGCCTCGCCGACGGCGGGATGCGGATTCTGGCCGCCGAGGACAATCCGGTGAACCAACTGGTCCTCAAGGCGCTCCTCGCCCAGCTCGGCCTGGAACCCACGATCGTCGAGAACGGCGCCGAGGCGGTCCGGGCCTGGGAGTCCGCCCACTGGGACCTGATCCTGATGGACGTGCAGATGCCGCTGATGGACGGGCCCACCGCCGCCATGACCATCCGCGCGCGGGAGGCGGTCCTCGGCCGCCCTCGCACCCCGATCCTGGCGGTGACCGCCAACACCATGGCCCACCAGCTCGCCAGCTACCGCGCCGCCGGCATCGACGACACGGTGCCCAAGCCGCTCAACGTCGCCGAACTGTTCGCGGCCATGTCGGCGGCCGTCGGGCCCGCGGCCCGCCCCGCCGAGCCCCGCCGCGCCGCGGGCTGACGCGCCACGCCGGAGGGCCTTCGGGTTCCCTTCCGGCCACCGAATGCGACTTCCGCTTGATTTGCCGGGACAACCGGTCGTTCATGGCGGGGTCCATCCGGGGGGAATGGCATGTCTCAGCTCGGCCGATCCGCCGGCTTGACGGGATTTCTGGACCTCGCACGCAAGGCGGGCGTTGACGCCTACGCACTGGCCGCCGCGGTCGGCCTGCCGCCCGAGGCGCTGACCGATCCGGACGTACAGATCTCGGGCGAACTCATGGGTCGGATGTACGAAATGGCCGCCGAGCGGTCCGGCGTGGACGACTTCGCCCTGCAGATCGCCGAGACCCGGCGCATCTCCAACCTGGGCGCCGTCGGCCTGGTGATCCGCGAGCAGCCCACGGTGCGCAAGGCCATCGCGGCCTACGCCCGGTACCAATGGCTGCAGAACGACGCCTACAGCCTGTCGCTGGAGGAATTCGGCGACCAGGCGATCCTGCGCGTCCAGGGTCCCGCGTGGCAGCAACGCCAGGAGCAGGAGCTTTCGGTGGCGACGGTGGTCCGGACATTGAAGGCGGTGCTGGGCGAGGCCTGGAAGCCGCTGGAGGTCCGCCTCACGCACGGCGCGCCGGCCCGCACCGACACGCACCGGCGGGTCTTCGGAGTGACGCCCCTGTTCAACCAGGACTGCCCGGCGGTGGTGGTTGCGCGGGAAGACCTCGACGCGGCCATCCCCACCGCCGATCCGGACATGGCCCGGCAGGTCACGGCCTATCTCGAGCAGATGACCGAAGGCCGGCGCCGGCGCGGACCGCTGCGCCATCGCGTGGGGGTGCTGGTCGTGGCGCTGCTGCCGGAAGGCCTGTGCACGGTCGAACGGGTCGCCCAGCGCCTCGGCATGGACCGCCGCACGCTCCACAGGCGGCTGGCGGCTGAGGGCGCCACGTTCTCCTCGATCGTCGATGCGACACGCCTCGACATGGCCGCGACGCTGCTCACCACCAGCGACCGGCCGTTGCAGAGCGTGGCCGACCTGCTGGGCTTTTCGAGCCTGTCGGCCTTCGCCCACTGGTTCCGGCGCAAGCACGGACAGTCGGCCAGCGCCTACCGGGCGGCCCAGACCGGGGCGAGCCAGACCGGGACGGCCCCGGCTGCGGCGGCGCTCGTGCCCGCCTGACCGGCCTCAGGCCGCGCTGGAGACCGACGGCTCGCCGGCCTCGCGCAGCACGTAGCCGCCGCCCCAGACCGTCTCGATCACATGCCGTCCGTCGGTCACCGGCGCGAGCTTCTTGCGCAGCTTGCAGATGAAGACGTCGACGATCTTGGCGCCCGGCTCCTCGCCCCCGCCGTAGAGGCTGGAGAGGAACACATCCTTGGTCAGCGTGCGTCCCTTGCGCAGCGCCATCAGCTCCAGCGTCTGGTACTCGCGGCCGGTCAGGTGGATGCGTTGGCCGTTCACATGGACCGTGCGCGCGTCCAGGTCGATGACCATGTCGCCCACGGTGATCAGCGATTGCGAGTGGCCCTTCGAGCGGCGGATCACGGCGCGCAGGCGGGCGATCATCTCGTCCTTGTGGAACGGCTTGGTCATATAGTCGTCCGCGCCGAGGCTCAGCGCCTTGACCTTGGACTCGATCTCCGCCGAGCCCGAGAGGATCATGATCGGCGTCTCGTCCTTGCTGCGTCGCAGGGTGCGCAGGACGTCCAGGCCGGACATGTCGGGCAGGCTCAGGTCGAGGATGATCAGGTCGTAGTCGTAGACCGCGGACAGGTCGATGCCGTCCTCGCCGGCCCCCGTCTTCTCCACGATGAAGCCGCTCGCGCTCAGCATGATCTCGATGCTGCGGGCCATCATCCGGTCGTCTTCGATCAAAAGCACACGCACACTGTCCTCCTCGCCGCCACGGCGGCCCCTCTCGTTGGTGGCGGCGCGGAAGGCCTTCGCCCCCGCGCCGGAATCTATCCGGCGACCTCGCGGTCGGCGTTGGATCGGCCCCGCCGCGCGAGCACGTCCCGCGCGGCGTCGAGCAGTTGCGACATGGGAAACGGCTTGGCCATGACCCGTTCGGCGCCGAGCTCCTCGGCCCATTGCAGGAAGTTGCTGGTGCGCCCGTACGCACCGCCGCCGGAGATGGCGATGATGCCCATGTCGGGCGCGGCGGCCTTCGCCTCGATGATGGTGGCGATGCCTTCCTTCTCGGGCATCACGATGTCGGTGACCATGAGATCGGGCGTCACCGCCTTGACCAACTGGACCGCCATGCGGCCGTTGCGGGCCGAATAGGCCTTGAAGCCGGCGCGCGCGAAGGCGGCGGTCATCAGCTTCAGGAGGTCGGGCTCGTCGTCGACGATCAGGACCACGCCCGCCTGCCCCGCGGGCGCCGGAACCAGGCCCAGCACGGGCGCGCTGCGCGCCTCGCGCTCGCGGCCGGCGTCCTGGAGACGCGCCACGATCTGGGTCGCCCGCGCCGCGGCGCTGAGGCCGATGTGCGCGACTTCACCCGCCTCGCTCCGCGGGGCGTGCCCTTCCCCCAGCGCCTCGCAGACCCCGGTCAGCACGCCGAGCAGGTCCTTCAGTTCCTGGGTGGGATCGAGGGTCGTTTCGGCGGGCGCGGGCCCGTCGAGCGACGTCGGCTTAGGCATTGGCGGTTCGGGACCTCGGCTACGCAGGGCGTCGTCCGGGGGGCTGCGCGGTCAGCGGGGTCGTGCCCACCCGCTCCGCACCCGTCCAGACGGCTCACGAGGAACGCCGTTATATCGTTAACTGTGCCGTAGCTTGATCCTACGGGACAGTTGCTTGAATTTCGGGGACAGAATGCTGCACTGCGACATTGTGTCATCGCAGGCGCGGGGCCAGTCGCGGCGCGCGATGTCGTGATCGTGCGCCGCGACCGGAAAGTCTAGCCTCAGTATGCCCAGATCGAGTGTAAATCCCGCTGGCGCCCGTTTCTTGGGCTACAGCAGATCTCCACCACAGGCGCCGGCGGTCGTACCGGTGGCCTTGAAGGCCTTGATCACGTTGCGGCCCACCGTCCAGCGATGGACTTCGTCGGGGCCGTCCACGAGCCGCTGCGAGCGGATGTGGGTGTACCAGGCGGCCAGCGGGGTATCGCGGCTGTAGCCCAGGGCGCCGTGCAACTGGATCGCGGTGTCGACCACGTGATGGACCATGTGGGCGAGATAGACCTTGGCGATGGAGTTCTCCTGCCGCAGGTCGAGGCCGTTCTCGGCCTTGTAGGCGATGTGCAGCAGCATGAGCCGGGCGATGTAGAGCTGGCTCGCGCACTCGGCCATCATGAACTGGACGGCCTGGCGCTCGTCGAGCTTGCGCCCGAAGGTCTCGCGCTCGGTGATGTGCGCCGCCGCCAGGTCCAGCGCCCGCTGGGCCATGGCGATGTTGTGCATGCCGTGGCGCAGGCGCCCGTAGGCCAAGCGGTGCTGGCCCATGTCGAAGCCACGCCCCTCCCCGCCCAGCAGGTTTTCCGCCGGGACGACGAGATCCTTGATCTCCACCTCGGCATGCCCGCCGCCCATGATGTGCGACAGCGGCCCCTCGGCGGCCATGGTCGGGATGTCGCGCACGATGCGATAGCCGGGGTTCGGCAGCTCTACGATGAAGGTCGAGAACTGCTGGTGGCGGGGCGCGTCCGGATCGGTGCGGGCCATCACCACCGCGATGTCGGCGGCGGTGGCGGCGGACGAGAACCACTTCTCGCCGTTCAGCACGTAGTTCTCGTTGCCGTCCTTGACCGCGACCGTGCGCATGCCGGTGGCGTCGGCGCCGGCCGCCTTCTCGGTCATCGAGTAGCAGACGCGCTTCTCACCGTTCAGCAGCGGCTTGAGGTACTTCTCCTTCTGGAACTCGGTGCCATGGGCCAGCAGGGTCAGGATGGTGGCGTCGTCCGGCCCCTGGCTGTTCATGCTGAGCGCGCCCAGGTGGCTCTGGCCAAGCTCCATCTGCACGAGGGCGTTGGCGAGCGGGCCCAAGCCCATGCCGCCGTACTCCTTGGGCACGAAGGGCAGCCACAGGCCCTGGGCGCGGGCCTTGGCGCGCAGCTCGGCCAGGACCGTCTTGTAGCTCTCCTTGTCCACCAGCCGCTTCTCGGCGGGGATGCACTCGTCCTGCACCCACTGGCGCACGCGCTCGCGGACGGCCTGGGCCTCCGCCGGGATCTCGAAGTCGATGGCCATGGGCGCCTCCCAACAGTTGTTTGATTGACCTCACCCTGCGGCGGCGCCGGGACGGCAGGCAAGGCCCCGCGACAGACTTTCTGCGGGCGCGTGCAGCACGGCTCGCTTTGACCTTGCGCGGAAGTTGGCGTTCCCTTCCGCGCCGCGAAGGAGATCGCCATGCAGGTCACGCCGCTCACCCCCGCCATCGGTGCGCTCGTCGAGGGCGTCGATCTCTCACAGGGCGTCTCGGCAGACCTCGCGGAAGCGCTGCGCCAGGCCCTGCTGAAGCACCAGGTGATCTTCTTCGAGGACCAGCACCTGACGCCGGTCCAGCACCGGGACTTCGCGGCTCGGTTCGGCCCGCTGCACACCCATCCGCTCTATCCGGGCGTGCCGGAAGCGCCCGAGCTGTTCATCCTGGACAACCACGCCGGCAACCCCACCGACAACGACGCCTGGCACACCGACGTCACCTTCATCGAGACCCCGCCGATGGGCTCGATCCTCTATGCGAAGAGCCTGCCGCCCAGCGGGGGCGACACCATCTGGGCGAACATGAAGGCGGCCTACGAGGCGCTGTCGCCGACCTTCCAAGACTTCCTGTCCGGCCTGGACGCGGTCCACGACTTCGCCCGCGGCTTCCCGCAGCGGGGCATCGTCGCCAACGCCGCGGGCGCCGAGAAGCACGCCCGGGCCATGGCCGAGCATCCGCCGGTGCTGCACCCCGTCGTGCGCACCCATCCGGAGACCGGCGAGGACGGTCTCTTCGTGAACTTCGGCTTCACCGAGCGGATCAAGGGCCTGCGCCGCAAGGAGAGCGACGCCATCCTGGGCATGCTGTTCGAGCACGTCACCAAGCCCGAGTTCCAGGTCCGCTGGCGCTGGTCGGACAACGCGATCGCTTTCTGGGACAACCGCGTGACCCAGCACTATGCGGTCAACGACTATTTGCCGGCGCGCCGCGTGATGAACCGCGCGACGATCCTGGGCGAGCGGCCGTTCCACCGCTCGCGCAAGCCCGCGCCAGCCCTCGCCGCCGAATAAGCTTTACGCGTGGAGCGCCTGCTCGGTCGCTTCCATCTCGTCGCGGATCCAGTCGTGGCCGCTGGTCACCATCACGCCTTCCAGCGCGCTGATGTGGCCGCGAAGGCGGTCGCGGATGTCCTTGGGGACGTCGTCGCGCGTGGCGATCCAGCGGGCGATCTGGTGGATGGCGAAGGCCGTGTGCAGCGCGAGCCGGTCGCGGTCGTCGTCGGAGAGCTTCATAGGCGGGCTCCGTGTTGGCGTTCCCACCATAGCACAGGCGGACGCCGGGAGTTCCCGCTCAGCTCACCGCCGCGAGCTTCGGCGGTTTCGGCAGCCCCAGCGCGCCGGCGATGCGATCCTGGAACCAGGCGACGCCCACCTCGTGCTTCGGCGACAGGACCCCGCCCTGGTAGACGCCGACCTCCAGGTTGCGCTGCACCTCCTCGCAGACCTGCAGGTCCTGGGCGGTGACGAGGTCGGAGAACTTCAGCATCTCGGTGAGCTCGGCCTTCCGCTCGGGCTCGTAGAAGTAGAAGTAGTCCAGCCGGGTCAGGGAGGGGCCCAGCGCCGTCATCCGCTCCATCATGTAGCCGTGGCGGTAGACGTTGACGCCGAGGTTCGGCCACAGCCAGCCCCACACCCCGCCGTAGACACTGGCGTCGCGCGGCGGCGCGGCGGCGAACACCACCTCCCCCACCACCTCGGTCCGGTACTCGGCCACCACCACGTCGCTGTCGAACTCGGGATGGACCTTCTGGATGTGATAGCCCTCGAGGTAGTTCTCGACATAGGTCTTCCAGTTGCAGCCGATCTGGTGGGTCCGCTTCTCCACCAGGGGCAGCGCCGACTGGTCGTCGGGCCAGCGGGCCGCCAGCGGGGCGACGAGGTCGGCCAGGGGCTCGGCGGCCAGGTCCAGGTTCACGAAGACGAGGCCGCGCCAGGTCTCCACCCGGATCGGAAACAGGCCGTACTGGCGCGGATCGAAGCCCGGCGCCTTGCCGAAGTCCACCGCGCTGCGCAGCCGCCCGTCCAAGGCGTAGCGCCAGCCGTGATAGCGACAGGTGAAGCCCTCCGAGCAGTTGCCCGCGCCGTCGGCGACCAGGGCGCCCGCACGGTGGCGGCAGACGTTGTGGAAGCCCGCGAGCGCGCCCTCGGCGTTGCGCACGACCACCACGGGCGCGCCGCCCACCACGTCGGCCAGATAGTCGCCGGCGTTCGGCGCCATGCTCTCGTGGCCCACGAACTGCCAGGTGCGGCGCAGGACGTTCACGCGGTCGTTCCGCAGCGCCTCTTCGCCTCGATACAGTTCGACCGGCAGCATCTGATCCTCCCTGGGGAAAGCGCCCCGAGATTAGCGGCGGCGCACGGAAAGATACAGGAGGGCGGCCAGGGGAACCGGGATCAGCGACAGCGCGAGCTCGATCGGCTTGGCCCCCGAGACCAGCAGCGCCGCGAAGGCGACAGCCGCGGCCGCGTTGGCCAGCGCCGCTCCCCGCCGGCCGGGACTGAACCCCATGGCGATCCGCGCCAGCGACAGCGCGGCGAGGGTGTAGGTGTAAATCGAGAGCAGCGAGCAGGCGTTGATGATCGTCGAGAACTGCTTGGCCAGGCTCGGGTTCTCGGTGGCGATGGCGAAGACGGTCATCAGGCCGCCGCCCACGAGCAGGTTCGCGGGAGAGGCGCGCTCGCCGGGCCGCGTGCGGAAGATGCGGGGGAACAGGCCCTCGTCGGCGGCGCCCCGCGTGGTCTCCGCGACCACGAGCGTCCAGCCCGTCACGCAGCCGGCGGTGCGCAGGAAGGCGCAGGCCGCGATGGCGGCGCCGACCGCAGCGCCGACCGCCGCCTTCGCGGCGTCTCCGAAGGGCGCGTCCGACTTCGCCAGCGCCTCGGCCGGCAGGATGCCCATGATCGCCGAGGTCGCCGAGATGTAGAGCGCCGCCGCACCTAACACGCCGAGGATCGTGGCGCGCGGCACGTTGCGGGTGGGATCGCGCACGACGCCGGCCGTGGCGGCCGCGCACTCCATGCCGAGGAAGGCCCAGAAGGCGTTGAGCGCCGAGGCGCCCACGGCCTTGTCCAGCGGCTGGTGCAAGGGGTTCCAGGAGCCCGCGAACACATCGCCCTTGAAGAAGAACCAGCCGGCCGTCGCCGCCAGGATCACCGGCAGGAGGCCGAGGCCCAGCGTCAGCCCCTCGGTCCGGGCCACCACGCGCGGGCCCATCCAGCAAAGGCCGACGGAGGCCCAGATGATGGCGATGGTGACGAGCAGGCGCGCGGCGGGCTGCGCCAGGGCGGGGATGAGGAACCCGGCCGCACCCGCCGCCGCGAGGGCGATCGCAACCGCGCCGGCCCAGCACGACGTCCAGAAAATGACCGCCGCCTCGGCGCCGGCGAACGGGCCGAGGCCCGCGCGCACATAGCCGGGAACGCTGTCCGCTCCCGCCACCTCGGCCGACAGCCACACGAACACCCCCGAGATCGCCAAAGCGGCGAAGGTCGCCACAAGCCAGCCCAGGATGGAGATCGAGCCGATGGAGCCCATGGTGGCCGGCAGCAGGTAGACGCCCGAGCCGATCATCGCGCCGGCGACCAGGGCGGCGGCGCCCAGCATGCCCACCTTCGGGTGGTGGTCCGGGACGCTCGCCTGCCCCGCCGTGGTGTCCGCCATCAAATCGCCCCTGAGACTCAGGCGACTATGGGCGGTCGAGGGACCTACGCAAAGCCTGCCGCCGTTCGCGGCTTGACAGCCGAATTTACAGGCGTAGCGTCCGCATCAAGCTACGGATGTAAGATGTCTAAGATCTCGGGCGCCGAAAGCCACATCATGGAAGCCCTCTGGGGCAAGGGACCGATGACCGCCGAGGAGCTGGTCCAGTCGGTGGGTCCCGAGCAGCAATGGGGCGAAGCCACCGTCAAGACGCTGATCAACCGGCTGCTGAAGAAGAAGGCCCTGAAGTCCGAACGTTCGGGCGGCCGGGCGCTCTACCAGCCGCTGGTCAGCCGTGAGGAATACGTCACCGGCGAGAGCCAGGGCCTGCTCGACCGGCTGTTCGGCGGCCAGCTCGCTCCGCTGGTCGCCCACTACGCCCGCCACCGCGACCTCTCGCCCGCCGAGGTGGAGCGCCTAAAGAAGCTGATCTCGGAGCTCGAGTCGGACCATGAATGAGTCGCTGTACGTCGTGCTCGGCGCCTATCCCGCCGCGACGCTCGCAACGGCCTTCGTGCAGATCAACCTCGTCGGGGCGGCCGCCATCCTGGCCGTCGCCCTGTTCCGCATTCCCGCCCGCCGCGCCTTCGGCCCGGCCCAGGCCTACCACCTCTGGCTCGTGCCGCCGCTGGCGGCGGCCATCGCCCTGGTCATCCACCTGGCGCGCAAGCCTGCCGATCCGGCGATCTTCGGCATCGACTCCGACCTGCTGGCGCTGGGCGCCGCCGTCTGGTCGGTGGGCGCGGCCGCCGTCGCGCTGCTGTTCGCGGTCTCCCAGGCCAGGTTCCTGCGCCAGGTGCGGGCCGGCCTCGCCGGTCCGGCCGTAGTCGGCCTGATCTCGCCGCGGATCGTGATGCCCGCCGACGACGCCGGCTACACCGACGCCGAACGCGAGCTGATCCGCGCGCACGAACGCGAGCACGTGGCGCGCAAGGACCCCCGCGGCGTGGCCTTCGTGGCGCTGTGGCAGGTGCTGGCGTGGTTCAACCCGGCGATCCACCTGGCCGCCGCCCTGATCCGGCTCGACCAGGAGCTGGCCTGCGACGCGGCGGTGGTGATGACCCGGCCCGGCTGCCGGGCGCTGTACGCCAAGACCTTGCTCAAGACCCAGCTCGCGGCGACGCCGCTGCCGCTCGGCTGCTACTGGCCGGCCCGGGGCCGCCACCCCTTGGAAGTGCGCATTGGCGCCCTGAAGCGCGAGCGGACCGAACTGCCGCGCACGCCCGGGGGCGTGGTCGTCGCCGCCACGGTGGACGCCATCCGCCCCTAGGATCTTCGGCGGCGCCATAAATCCGCCGCCCCGGCCGCGCCGACTGACCGTCCAAGGTCGCTTGACAGTCAAATTTACACTCGTAATGTTACCCACAAGGTACAGGCGTAAGACGCCGGCGAGCACAGGCTGAAGAGCTTGGGGAGTGAAGCGATGACGAGCGAGGTCCTGGCCGGCCTGCTGCGTGCGAACCTGGTCCTGGCGATCGGGATCCTGGCCGTGATGGCGCTCCGCCGCCCGGCCCGCCGCGTCTTCGGGCCCGAGGTCGCCTATGGCCTCTGGGCGATCCCGCCCCTTGCCGCGCTCGCCTCCCTGATGCCCGCCCGGGTCGAGGACGACGCCCCGCAGGTCCACGCTTTCACCGCCGCCCTGGCCGACGTCTCGGCGCCGGCCCTGATCGCGTGGGCGGCCGGCGCCCTGCTGCTGGTGGCGGGACTAGCCCGCGCCCAGGCGATGTTCATGGCGGACGCGCGGCGGGGCAAGGCCGGGCCCGCCGTCGTGGGCGTCATCACCCCACGCGTCCTGATGCCGGCCGACGACGGAACCTACACCGCCGAGGAACGCGCCCTGATCCGCGCGCACGAGCGCGAGCACGTCGCCCGCCGCGACCCGCGCGCCGGCGCGGTCGCCGCCGCCCTTCAGGCGCTGTGCTGGTTCAACCCGCTGGTCCACTTGGGCGCCCACCTGATGCGCCTCGACCAGGAGCTGGCCTGCGACGCCGCCGTCCTGCGCCGCCGCCCACACGACCGGGCGCTCTATGCCCGCACGCTGCTGAAGACCCAGCTCGCCGCCCAGCCCCTGCCGTTCGGCTGCTACTGGCCGGCCGCCGGCCTGCACCCGCTGGAGGTGCGCGTCGCGCAGATGAAGGTGGAGCCGCGGTTCGAAGCCTTCTATGGGGCGCTGCTCGTCGCCTCCGCGGTCGCGTCGGCGGTGGTCGCGGCCTGGAACCTGCAGCCGCCCGCGCCACGGCCGGGCGAGCTGGTCGACCTCTGGCAGCGGCAACAGCGGCATCCCGTCACCTCGGTCATGCTGGTCAGCCTGCCGCCGCGCCCCGCGGCCGAAACCCCCGACCGCTGACCGCCTAGCCCTCACCTTCGGAGAGTCCGATGCCGAACCCGCTTGCCCGGGCGCGATGGCTCGCGCCTGCGCTGCTGCTCGCCCCCCTGTCCTGCACGTTCGCAGGCTGCGGCGCGCCCCAGGCCGAGGCCCGCTTCGCCGCGGCCCAGGCCGCCGCCGATCCGACCCGCCTGTGGGAGGTGACCGCCTTCGACAACGGCGGGCGGCCGATCGGGCGCGTGCTGGTGTGCGCCGACCGGACGCTGACCGACGGCTTCGCACGGGCCGGCGCCGAGGTGAACAGGCAGCCCTGCGTGACCCCGCGCGAAGGCGTCCAGCGGCCGGGTCTCTACGCCACCCGCTGCGAGCTGAACGGCCGGCGCTTCGCGATCACCGCCACACGCACCGGCGATGAGACCCGTGACTTCACCGTGGCGTTCGCGATCCACACGCTGGATGGCGGACCCGAGGGTGTGGCCCGCCAGGTGAGACGCTACCGCGCCGTCGGTCGCTGCCCCTCCGGCTGGCGCATCGGCGACCAGGTTCGCCGCGATGGTGCACCGGCGCAGAACGCGATCTCGGGGAGCTGGGGCGAATGATCGGCCTCCTCCTCGCCCAGGCGGTCGCGGCGGCGGCGCCGGCGGAGGGCGCCATCGCCTACCCGCCCGCCTTCTTCGCGGCTCAGCATCCGGCCAACGCCGCCGAGATGCTGGCCCGCGTGCCCGGCTTCATCCTCGACACCGGCAGCGACGCCCGGGGCTTCGAGGGCTCGGCCGGCAACGTCCTGGTCGACGGACGCCGCCCCGCGTCCAAGACCGACAACCTGCAGCAGATCCTGGAGCGCATCCCCGCCGCCAAGGTGGCGCGGATCGAGGTCGTGCGCGGCGGCGCGCCGGGCGTCGACATGCAGGGCAAGGCCGTGCTGGCCAATGTCGTTCTGAAGGGCGAGAGCGGCCTGCGCGGCCAGGTCGAGGCCGAGGGCTTCGACGCGGGCGATGGCCGCCACTTCGGCGCGCTCAAGTTCCAGGCCTCGGGCGGCGGCGCGCGCAACTGGGAGGTCTCCGGCCTCATGGGGCGCGGCTTCAGCGGCCTGCTGGGCCAAGGCGTCGGCCGGTCCGGCACGTCCGCCGGGCCTGGCGCCAGCGTCCGGATCGACACCGAGGACGACGGGCCGCTGCGCCAGTTCACCGGCGCCTACGAGCAGCCCGTGGCGAGCGGCAAGCTGCGGCTGAACACCTTCATCTACAACGACCGGGTCAAGTTCGAGGAGGACGACGTCGACACGGTCACGGGGGCGGTCTCGGCGTACGACGAGATCAACCCCAACAGCACCCGCGAACTCGGCGCCAACTTCAGCCGCACGCTCTCCTCGCGCACCCGGCTGGAACTCGTGGGCCTGTGGCAGCGCAATGGCTTCGGCGTGACGGGCGTGTCGTCGGGCCCCGACGGGCGCGAGGTGTTCGACGTCGACCGGATCACACGCGAGACCATCGCGCGCGCCGTCGTGAAGCAGACCTGGACCCCGGCCTTCGCGATCGAGCTCGGCGCCGAGGCGGCGCGCAACCGCCTGCGTAGCGCCTCCAGCTTCCAGGCCGACGGCGTGGACGTCCCGCTGCCCGCCGCCAACGTCGGCGTCCGCGAGCGCCGCGCGGAAGCCTTCGCCAAGGCGAGCTGGCGCATCGCGCCGGCGTGGAGCCTGGACGGCCAGATCCGCTACGAGCGCTCGACGATCGCGGCGGCAGGCGACGTCCAACTGGAAAAGACGCTCAGCTACGTGAAGCCGCGCCTGGTCATCACATGGTCGCCCTCGGCCGCGGCCCAGGTGCGCCTGCGGGGCGAGCGCGAGGTGGGCCAGCTCGACTTCGACTCGTTCGTGGCGCGCGGCAGCCTGAACAGCGCCACCGGCGTCACCGCGGGCAACCCGGACCTGGAGCCGGAGCGCGCGTGGGTGGCCGAGGCGGCCTTCGAGCAGCGGTTCTGGGAACGCGGCGCGCTCGTGCTCACCGCCACGCACGCCGAGGTCCAGGGGGTCGTGGACCGCGGGCCCGTCTTCACCCCCGCCGGGGCGTTCGACCGCCCGGCCAACATCGGTGACGGCTCGCGCGACACGCTGCGGCTGGAGCTGACGGCGCCACTGGACCGGCTCGGCCTGCGGCGCGGGCTGCTGAAAGGCTTCATCGTCCGCCGCTGGTCGGAAGTGGACGATCCGACTACGGCGACCTCGCGCCGGATTTCCGGCCAGCGACCCGTGGAGTGGGAGGTGAAGGTCACCCAGGACCTGCCGGCCCGCAACCTGACCTGGGGCGTGGAGCTCTACGGCGGCTACCAGCAGACCTACTACCGGTTCAACGCGACCGACACCTTCAAACTGGACCCGTTCCTGATGACCTACGTGGAATGGCGGCCCCGGCCCGACGTGCAGGTGCGCGTGGAGTGGGAGAACATCACCCAGCGCGGCTATCGCCAGTCCACGACGACGTTCTCCGGCGTGCGCGACGCGGAGGGCCGCGGCCCGGCGGCGCTGTCGGACCGTAACTTCCATTTCGGCCAGATCGTCTACGCCCGCGTTCGCAAGACCTTCGGCGGTTGAGCGGGGCCGCGCACGCCTCTAGCTTTCCCGCCAACCAGAACCGCGGGAGTGAACGTCGTGCCGGAAGCCATCCTCGAACCCGAACTGCCGATCGTCGATCCGCATCATCACCTGTGGGACCGGCGGGGCTACGTGGCCGAGGGCGCCGAGCATCCGTTCATGACGGCGATCCGGCCGGCCCAGCGCTATCTGCTGGACGAGCTGATGGCCGACACCGGGAGCGGCCACAATGTGATCGCCACCGTGTTCGTCGAGTGCGGCGCGTTCTACAAGGCCGGCGGGCCGGTCGAGATGCAGCCGGTGGGCGAGACCGAATTCGTCAACGGCGTCGCGGCGATGAGCGCCAGTGGGATCTATGGCGGCTTCCGCGCCTGCGCCGGCATCGTCGGCCGCGCGGACCTTTTGCTGGGCGACGCCGTGGCCCCCGTGCTGGAGACTCACATCAAGGCCGGCGGCGGACGTTTCCGCGGCATCCGCAACAGCGCCTCGTGGAACGCGGACAAGGACGTTCTGGGGCCGCTGAACCGCGTGCCGGAAGGCCTCTATCGCGACAGCAAGTTCCGCGAGGGGTTTAAGCGGCTCGCCCCACTTGGCCTGTCGTTCGACGCCTGGTTGCTGGAGCCGCAGCTTCCCGACGTGATCGACTTGGCCCGCGCCTTCCCGGACACCACGATCGTGCTCGACCACGTCGGCACGCCCCTGGGCCGCGCCAGCTATGCCGGCAAGCTGCCGGAACGGTTCGCGGGCTGGAAGGCGAACATCCAGGAGCTGGCCAAGTCACCCAACGTGGTGGTGAAGCTGGGCGGCCTGGCCATGGCGTTCTGCAACTTCCCCTCATTCCTCGCCGAGCCCCGCGCGCCGTCGGAACAGCTCGCGAAGGAATGGGGCCCCTACATCGAGACATGCATCGAGGCGTTCGGCGCCGAGCGCTGCATGTTCGAGAGCAACTTCCCGGTCGACATGGGGAGTTGCGACTACGCCACCCTCTGGAACGCCTTCAAGCACCTCGCCAAAGGCGCCTCGGCCACGGAGAAGACGGCGCTGTTCTCGGGCACGGCGACCAAAGTCTACCGGCTGGAGCTGTAGTCCCTCCCTTAATGGGGAGGGACAGACGACGAAGTCGTGAGGGTGGGGCGGCCGCGATCAGGCCCAGAGCCTAGTCAAGTATCCCCCACCCGTCTCGCTGCGCTCGCCACCCTCCCCGCAAGGGGGGAGGGACAGGCGGCCCTACGGCTTGTTCGTGCTCCACTTCGGCGGCGGCGCGACATAGGCGCGGAAGACGTCCAGGACCGCCGGGGTGCTGTCGGCGTAGACCAGCATGTCCACGTAGGTCTGGCCGATGAAGCCGTTGTCGGCCGTATGCTGGATCATCTGGCGCAGCAGGTCGTAGTAGCCGCCAACGTTCACGAAGCCGCACGGCTTGGCGTGGATTCCGAGCAGCGCCCAGGTCCACTGTTCGAAGATCTCCTCGAACGTTCCGGGGCCGCCCGGCAGGCAAAGAAAGCCGTCCGACAGCTCCGCCATCTTCAATTTCCGCTCATGCATGGATTTCACCACATGCAGTTCGGAGAGGCCCTTGTGGGCGATTTCCTGGTTGACCAGGTCTTCCGGCATGACGCCGACGACGCGGCCGCCCGCAGCCAGGCAGGCGTCGGCGACGGCGCCCATCAGCCCGACTTTTCCTCCGCCATATACGAGGGTTAGCCCCTGACGGGCGATCTCGGCCCCGGCCCTTTGGGCCTCTTCCAGGAAGCGCGGATCGGTCCCGGGAGACGACCCGCAATAGACGCAGATGCTCTTCACGAAGGGCCTCGACGGGCTGTGGCGAAAGGGTCGCTGCCTTAGTCCGATTGCGAACGGGAGTCACGACCGCTGGTCTTGCTCAAATTCCACCGCTACAACTTGTCCTACGGCTCGTCAGCGCGATTAGCCGGGCGCCGCTTCATGGGCGGCGTGGGACTTCTATCTCTGTAGGTTGCGACGATATGGCGAGCGGCACGGTAAAGTGGTTCAATACGGCTAAGGGTTTTGGCTTCGTTCAACCGGACGACGGCGGATCTGACGTCTTCATTCACATTTCGGCCCTGAACCAGGCCGGTCTCGACAGCCTCGATGAAGGCGACAAGGTCGAGTACGAACTCGAGCAGGATCGGCGCTCGGGCAAGCTGGCGGCGACGCAGATCGTCGTCACCGAGAAGGGCGCGCCCCAGCCGCGTCGCAGCGGCGGCGGCGGCTTCGGCGGCGGTGACCGCGGTGGCTATGGCGACC
>NZ_JANINU010000266.1 GCF_024508875.1 Phenylobacterium sp. | reverse complement strand
TCGAGGCCCGCTACAAGGTCTACATCATCGACGAGGTCCACATGCTGTCGACGGGGGCGTTCAACGCGCTCCTGAAGACGCTGGAGGAGCCGCCGCCCCACGCCAAGTTCATCTTCGCCACCACCGAGATCCGCAAGGTGCCGGTGACGATCCTCTCGCGCACCCAGCGGTTCGACCTGCGCCGGGTGGAGCCCGAGGTGTTGGTCAAGAACCTGGAGATGATCTGCGAGAACGAGGGCGCGCGGGTCGAGGCCGAAGGCCTGATGCTGATCGCCCGCGCCGCCGAGGGTTCCGTGCGGGACGGCCAGTCGATGCTGGACCAGGCCATTGTCCAGGCCGAACCCGGCCAGACGGTCACCGCCGCCTCGATCCGCGACATGCTGGGCCTGGCCGACCGGGCGCAGACGATCACCCTGCTGGAACAGATCATGCGCGGCGAGGCCGGCGCGGCGATCGAAACCTTCCGCCAGCTCTACGGTTACGGCGCCAATCCGGACCAGGTGGTGATGGACCTCCTGGACCATACCCACGCCGCGTCGGTCGCCAAGGCCATCGGGCCGAACGCCCTGGTGATGCCGAAGGAGCAGGCCATGCGGCTGGCGGCCATCGGTGCGGCGGTGTCGGCGGGCGTGCTGTCGCGGATCTGGCAACTCACCCTGAAGGCCTACGATGAGGTCCGGCGCGCGCCGGACGCGGCGGCGGCCGTGGACATGGCGCTGATCCGGCTGGCTTACGCCGCCGACCTCCCGGGGCCCGAGGAGGCGCTCAAGCGGCTGCAGGCCGGCGAGAACCCCGCGGGCGGCGGCGCGCCCTCGGGCGGGCCGGGCGGCGGTGGCGGTGGCGGTGCGCCAAGGGCCAGCGTGGCGACCAACGCGGTGGCGCGCCAGCAACTGGCGCCCGGGCAGCCCGGCGTCGAGCCGGTGGCCAACCTGCAGACCTTCGACGACATGCTGGCGCTGATCGACCGCCGCCGCGACATCCGGCTGAAGCTGGACGTGGAACGGTTCATCCGGCCGATCAGCTTCCGGCCCGGCGCGATCACCTACGAGCCGGCGCCCGGCGCGCCCGGCGACCTGGCCCAGCGCCTGGTCATGCGGCTGAAGGAATGGACCGGCGAGCGCTGGCTGATCGCGGCCGAGGGCGGCGGCGGGGCCGAGAGCCTGTGGGAGAAGCAGAAGCGCGAGGAGCGCGAGGTCCGCGCCGAGATCGAGCAACACCCGTTCATCCAGGGGGTGATGCAGGCCTTCCCCGGAACTGAGATCGTGGGCATACGCCACCTCAAGCAACCCGAGCCGGCCGAAGCGCCGCCTCCTGAAGACGACGGTGACGAGGACTAGAAGATGAAAGACCTGGGTTCGATCATGAAGCAGGCCCAGGCCATGCAGCAGCGCATGGCCGAGGCCCAGGAGAAGATCCAGGCCATCGAGGTCGAGGGCACGTCCGGCGGCGGCATGGTGAAGCTGACGCTCAAGGGCTCGGGGGAACTGGCCCGGGTCGAGCTGGACGAGAGCCTGATGGCGCCCGGCGAGGGTGAGGTGGTGGCCGACCTGATCGTCGCCGCCCACGCCGACGCCAAGCGCAAGCTGGACGAGAAGCAGGCCGACATCATGCGCGAGGCGGCGGGGCCGCTGGCGGGCATGAACATTCCGGGGATGCCGAAATTCTGATGCTGCTCGCCGCCGTCCTCGCCGCCGCCGCCGTTGCTTCCTCGGGGGCGCTGCCCGCCGACCTGGCGAAGGCCGCGCATGCGTACGACGAGGCGCAGGTCCACAGCGACAAGGCCGCGCTGGAGCGGCTTCTGGCCGACGACTATGTGCTGCACAACTCGGCCGGCCAGCGGCAGGACAAGCAGAGCTTTATCGCCGACCAGGTGGCGCCGGGCTACAAGCTCGAGCCCTTCGAGGTCACCGACAAGGTCGAGAAGGTGATGGGCGACGCCGCCGTCCTGGGCGGGGTGGCGCGCGCCCGCGGGACGTCGGGCGGCCAGCCCTACGACGTGAAGCTGCGCTTCGTGGACGTCTGGGAGAAGCGGAACGGCCGCTGGGTCGTGGTGCTGAGCCAGGCGACGCGGGTTCCGAAGAGCTGACGTGGCCGCCTCCGCCGGACCCGAGATCGAGCGCCTGATCGGCCTGCTGTCGAAGCTGCCGGGCCTGGGGCCGCGGTCGGCGCGGCGGGCGGCGCTGGCGCTGCTGAAGCGGCGCGACCAGCTCCTGCTGCCGCTCTCGGATGCGCTCTCGGAGGCGGCGCAGCGGGTGAAGACCTGTTCGGTCTGCGGCTCGCTCGACACCCAGGACCCCTGCGCCATCTGCGCCGACAACGCCCGCGACGGGGCGCTGATCTGCGTGGTGGAGGAGGTGGGCGCGCTCTGGGCCATGGAGCGGGCCGGCGCGTTCCGCGGCCGCTATCACGTGCTCGGCGGGCTGCTGTCGGCGCTGGACGGGGTCGGGCCGGATGCGTTGCGCGTCGGGCCGCTGGTGGAGCGGGCGGCGGCGGAAGGGGTGCGCGAGGTGATCCTGGCGTTGCCGGCCACGGTCGACGGCCAGACGACGGCCCACTACCTGGCCGACCGGCTGGCGAACGCGAACGTCAGCGTGACGATGCTGGCGCGCGGCGTGCCCGTGGGCGGCGAACTGGACTGGCTGGACGACGGCACCA
>NZ_JANINU010000265.1 GCF_024508875.1 Phenylobacterium sp. | reverse complement strand
GCCCGCGCCAGCCGGCGGACCACGGCCGCCGCCAGCGTGCGCGCCTGCGTCAGGGCCGCTCGTCCCTGGCGCGTCATCCCCAGCAGCAGGATCGCTGCATAGGCCTCGATCCAGGTCCCGACGTCGAAGGCGATGAACCAGCCCGCGCCCTCCGCGATGCTGGAGCCGGCCAGCCGCAGCCCCTCGCCGTTCCCGTCGAACGCCGCCATCGCCCCCACCAGCGCCAGCACCGCCAACACAAGCGCGCCGACCTGCCAGCGGTTCAGCCGCACCAGCAACGCCGCCGGCGTCTCCACCAGCCACCGCCGCAAGGCCCGCCCGATCACCGAGTCCAGCCCGCACCAGAGCATCGCCAGCACCAGGCCCGTCAGAATGACCACCATCCGCCCCTCCGTCCCCGCTCCAGATGGGGATGCCGGCCCCGGTTGGAATAGGGATGGCGACGGTGGGGAGCGGCGGACGCGCGCGTCAGCTCATCTCCCCGCTAATCGAGAGGGAGACCTCACCGGCGGGCCCCGGATCGAAGCCGGCGGCGCAGCCATAGGGTCGTGGCGCTCACGGACAGCGAGAGCAAAGCTTGACACTTTGCCGCGCTTATGTTCTTCTTTTGTTCATGACCATGGAAGGCGACATGCGTGAGCGGCACGGCCGCGTGCTGGCGGAACTGGCGGAGACCGGCCTCGTCATGGCCCGCCGGCTGAGCGACGCGCTGCTCGCCACCGAGGACGCCCAGACCCAGGCGCAGCTCGGCCTCGCCTACCACCGCGTCTCGCGCGCCATCCGCCAGGCGATCGCCCTCGAAATGCGGCTGTGGCAGGAGCCGCGCCCCGCACCCGCCGCCGCCCCGCGCCCCACCGCCGCGACCGTCGCGGACGGCCCACCCCGGCCGCCGGCCGAACGCACTGGCTGGAACGAATACGAATCCGTCGACAGCGACGAAGCGCTGGAAGACCTCGAGGTCCTGCTGGGCGCCGAAGACCTCGACGAAGAGGCCGTGCACGAGGCCGTCGAAACTTGCCTCGCCCACATCCGCCGCGATCTCGACGCCGGCGCCGCGCTGGCGGGATTTGCGACCGGGACACCGGCTGCGCCGTCGCTCCAGCGGTTGGCGGGCTCTCGGCCGGCCACGACGCCGCCCAACCGGCCTTTGGCCCTGCCGCTGCTCGCACCCGATCCCGGCGCGGGCGCCCGACGATCCCAGCTCATGGGCGGCGCCACGGCGCTCAGGCTTCCGCCGCTCGCCCCGGCGCGGGCCCCGCCCCTCGCCCGGCCCAGCTCGGCCTGACCGTTCCCCGCTGGGCGCGCGCGCCCATCCCCTGCCCAACCAACGGACGGAGCCCCTCCGCCCGCGCACAGGCGCGTCCGGATTCCACCCGCACGGGACTGGAAAGGGGCGGCGCGTCCGTCCAAAGTGCGCACGTCCTCTCGGAGATGGCGGCGATGCGGCTGATGGGCCTTCCCGGCGATCTGGCGTGGTGGCGCGACCACCGCGGCGCCGCAGACGCCGACCCCGCGGCCCTGCGCGACCTGCTCGCCCGCCTGCAGGCCTGGAAGACCCGCCACGACGCCGACCGCGCGCTCCAGCCCAACCCCTTCTTCAAGATGGTCTGGGACGGCGTCTACGCCGACGACGAGGCCGAGGTCGCCGCCGCCATCGCCGAGCTGGAAGACGTGCTTGAGGGGCGGTGAGAGCGCCTCGAATGTCCGAGCTGGGTGATGAGCGGACACCCCCTCCTCTCCCCCCGACCCCGGCTGTAAGCCGGGGGAAGAGAGGGGAGAGGGTAGGGTGAGGGGCGGCACGTGAGATGCCGCCGCCGCTCCGGGTTCAGCCAGAACCCACCGAAGGCGCTCGCCCTTACGCCAGCATCGCGCAGGTCTCGAACGTCGCCGCGGATCGTGGCTGGGCCGTCCTGCCAGCCGAACGCCCAGCGTCGCCCCTCACCCTACCCTCTCCCCTCTCGCTTCGCGGGGGGAGAGGAGGAGCATCCCCCAAGGGTCGAACGCCGAAGTCTGCACCGCGCTTCAGACCGGACATTCGCCGGGTGGCTGGAGAGCGGACGAATGGCGGGGGGAGCCGGCTGAGGTCGCGCCACGGCGCGACGGCGGCGTTGCACGCCGGCGCGTTTCCCCGTCTACAACACGACCCAGTAGTGAATTGAAAGGACGCCGATATGGCTTTGCTCGACGAGCTCAAGGCTGACCAACTGGCGGCGCGCAGGGTGAGCGACCGCCTGAAGGCCGACCTTCTCACCACACTGATCGGCGAGGCGACGCAGATCACGACCGAGGAGTTCAAGCGCGGCGTGACGGAGGTCACGGACGAAAAGGTCGCCGCGACCGTCGCGAAGTTCCTGAAGAACACGAAACTGACGCTGGAGAACCTCGCCAGCGAGCGCGCGCGCCTGCTCAAGGCCGGCGGCGATGGGTCCAAGCTCGACGAGCGCACCCAAGCGGCCGAAACCGAACTGGCGATCCTGTCCTCGTACAGCCCCAAGCAGATGACGGAATCGGAACTGCGCCAGGCCATCGACGATTTCCGGGCCCAGAACCCCGGCGCCAACGTCGGGACGATCATGGCGCACCTGAAGGCGAGCTTCGGCGGCCAGTATGACGGCAAGGCCGCCAGCGCATTGGCCAGGGGCTAGATGAGGGACGCGCCTTTGATCGATCCCTCGCCCGCCGCCCAAAGCCCAGCCCTCCACCGCCCGCCCGCTTGACGCCGCGCCCGCAACGTCCGATCCCAGCCCCATGAGCGAGCCAGCCCAGCCGGAGCTGTCCGCCCGCGCGCTGATCGCCCGGGTGGCGCGCATCTACATGGCGCCGCGCTGGAAGGGCTGGACGGTGGCGATGCTGGCTGCCGTCGTGGTGGCCTATTGCAGCGCCCGCCTCGTGCAGATCATCGAGCCGGCCACCAACGACCTGCTGGTCTTCAAGAAGCCCGGCGCGCTGCTGGTGCTGCCGCTGACGATCGCAGCGCTGGCGCTCGCGCGCACGGTGGCGCAGGTGACGCAGGCCACCCTCGTCAACCGCATCGGCAACGCTGTGGTTGGCGACGTCCAGGTCCAGCTCTTCGGCAAGTTGGTCCGCGCCGATCTCGCCCACCTGCGCAGCCAGCACTCCGGCGCCTACGTCTCCTCGGTGCTGTACGACGCCGGCCTGATCCGCGAGGCCGCCACCGCGGGCGTGGTCAACTACACCCAGAACGCCCTGATCTTCCTGGGCGCACTGGTCGTGATGATCGGCAACGACTGGATGCTGTCGCTGGTGCTGCTGGCCGCCGTGCCGATCGCCGGCGGCATCATGCGCCGCTTCTCCAAGCGCACGACCAAGGCGGCCAAGGGCGCCATGCAGGAGACCTCCGCCCTCTCGTCGGCGATCATGGAGAGCCTGGACGGCGTCCGGGTCGTGAAGCTGGAAAACCGGGAGGCGCACGAGGAGGCCCGCGTGGCCGAGGTGGTCCGCCGCCGCCAGGACCACCTCACCAAGGGCGCCAACGCCCGGGCCCGGGCCGCGCCGGCCACCGAGCTCTTGATGACCCTGATCGTGGCCATCGTCTTCGCCTACGCCGGCTGGCGGGCGCAGCATGGCGAGATGAACGCCGGCGCGTTCTTCTCCTTCGTCGCCGCGCTGACCATGGCCAGCCAGGCGCTGCGCCAGCTCGCCAACCTGCAGACCGTCTTCGCCGAGGGCATGTCGGCCGCCCGCCGTCTGTTCGCCGCCCTCGACGTCGAGCCCGAGGTGCGCGAGCGGCCCGGCGCCCGGCCGGTGGGCGAGGTCGAGGGCCTGATCCGCTTCGAAGACGTGGGCTTCAGCTATGGCGGGACCGGCGCGCCGGCGCTGGACGGGGTCAGCCTGGAGGCCCGCCGCGGCGAGACCGTCGCCCTGGTCGGCCCGTCGGGCGGCGGCAAGAGCACGATCCTCAACCTGATCCCGCGCTTCTACGACGTGACGGCCGGCCGCGTGACGCTGGACGGCCACGACGTGCGCGACCTGACCCTCGGCTCCCTGCGCGACCAGATCGCCCTCGTCACCCAGGAGCCGTTCCTGTTCGACGACACGATCCGCGCCAACATCGCCTACGCCCGCCCCGACGCGTCCCCGGCCGAGGTGGAGGCCGCCGCCCGGGCCGCCGCCGCGCACGACTTCATCGGCGACCTGCCCGACGGCTACGACGCCCTGGTGGGCGAAGCCGGCGCGCGCCTGTCGGGCGGCCAGCGCCAGCGCATCGCCATCGCCCGCGCCTTCCTCAAGGACGCGCCGATCCTGCTGCTCGACGAGGCCACCAGCGCCCTCGACACCGAGAGCGAGGCCCAGGTGCAGGCGGCGCTGAAGCGGTTGATGGCGGGGCGGACCACCATCCTCATCGCCCACCGGCTGTCGACCGTCCGCGGCGCCGACCGGATCTACGTCGTCGACAAGGGCGCCATCGTCGAGACCGGCGACCATGCGGGCCTCGTGAAGCAGCGCGGCCTCTACGCCCGTCTGGCGCAGACCCAGGACCTCGGGGGCCAGGACCTGGAGGCGGAGCCCGCCGCGTGAAGGCCTTCCTCCGCTCCGACGGCGTCCAGGCCTTCCTCGGCTGGGTGCTGGGAACCTACCTGCGCCTCGTCCTGCGCACTTTGCGCTGGCGGCACGAGAACGTCGCCTGCGTCGAGCCGGCGCTGGTCGACGACGCCAAGGGCGCCATCGCCCTCTTCTGGCACGGCCGCATCCCGCTCTGCCTCGCCACCGCCCCGCAGTGGTGGCGCAAGCGCACCAAGTGCCTGATCTCCCCCTCGGCCGACGGCGAGTTCATCGCCCGCGCGCTGGACATGTCGGGCTTCCCGGCCATCCGCGTCTCCTCGGCCAAGCGGGGCGACGCGGCCAAGGCGCGGCAGGCCGTGGCGGCGATCCGCGAGGCGACAAACTGGGTGGCCGGCGGCGGCGCGCTGGTGGTCACCCCCGACGGCCCGCGCGGCCCCAACGAGGTGATCGCCGCCGGCTCGCTGCAGATCGCCCGCCGCTCGGGCCAAGCCGTCTACCTGATGGGCATAGCCGCCAACCCCGCCTGGCAGCTCGAGAGGACCTGGGACAAGGTGATGTTCGCCGCGCCCTTCGGCCGCGGCGCCGTGGTCTGGGAAGGCCCGCTGTACGTGCCGTCCGACGCGGATGACGCGAAGATCGCCAGCCTGGTCGAAGACTGGTCGGCCAGGCTCTCGGCCGCCACCCGCCGCGCCGAGGCGCTGGTCGGCCGGATTGATCGCCAGGGCGGTCGGTGAGACATAGCCCCATGGCCCACGACGCGCACGATCACGACCACGGGCACGACCACGGCGGGCACGAGCGCCATGGCCACGATCACGGCCATCACCACGGCGGGGGCCACCATCATCACGCGCCGGCCAACATGGGCCGCGCCTTCGCCATCGGCGTCGTCCTCAACACCGCGTTCGTGGCGGCGGAGACCGCGGCGGGCCTGTGGACGGGCTCCCTCGCCCTGCTGGCCGACGCCGGCCACAACCTGTCCGACGTCCTGTCCCTGCTGCTGGCCTGGGGCGCCACGGTCCTGGCCCGCCGCGCGCCGGCCGGGCGTCGCACCTACGGCCTGCGCAAGGGCACCATCCTGGCCTCCCTCGCCAACGCCATCCTCCTGCTCGTCGCGGTCGGCGCCATCGTCTCCGAGGCCATCCACCGCCTGAACGCGCCGGCCCGCATCGACTCGGACATCGTCATGCTGACCGCCAGCCTGGGCGTGCTGATCAACGGCGCGACCGCCATGCTGTTCATGCGCGGCAGCCACGACGACCTGAACGTCCGTGGCGCCTTCCTGCACATGGCGGCCGACGCCGGCGTCTCGCTCGCCGTCGTGGCCGGCGCCTTCATCATGGCCCGCACCGGCGTCCTCTGGATCGACCCGACGCTCAGCCTGGTGATCGCCGGTGTCATCGTGTTGGGCACGTGGAGCCTGCTGCGCGACTCCATGGACCTCGCCATGGACGCGGCGCCGCGGGGCATCGACGTGGACGCCGTGCGCAGCTACCTCGCCGGCCTGCCCGGCGTCGAAGACGTCCACGACCTGCACGTCTGGGCGATCTCGACCACCGAGACCGCCATGACCGCCCACATCCTGCGGCCGCGCAACACCGACGCCGACGGCTTCCTGCACCAGGCCTGCGAGGGCCTGGAGAAGCGCTTCCGCATCGGCCACGCCACGCTGCAGGTCGAGACCGACGCGGCCCACACCTGCCGCCTCGCCCCCGCCGAGGTGGTGTGACCCGACCCCTGCCGCTCGCGCTCTACGGCGCGGCGACGGGCCTGCTGGAGCCCTTCGCGCCCGCCCTCCTGCGACGCCGCGCCCGGCGCGGCAAGGAAGACCCCGCGCGCCTCGCCGAACGCCTGGGCCGCACCGACACGCCGCGGCCCGTCGGCCCGGTGGTCTGGCTCCACGGCGTCAGCGTCGGCGAGACCATGTCGCTTCTGCCCCTGGTCTCGGCGCTGCGCGCGCGCCGGCCCTACCTGCGCCTGCTGGTCACCTCGGGCACCGTGACCGCCGCCGATATGATGGCCCGCCGCCTGCCGCCGGGCGTCACGCACCAGTTCGCCCCGGTCGACGGCCCCGCCGCGGTCCGCCGGTTCCTCGACCACTGGACGCCGTCGCTGGGCGTCTTCGTGGAGAGCGAGCTCTGGCCCAACCTGATCCTCGAGGCCAAGGGCCGCGGCGTGCGCCTGGCGCTGGTCTCCGCGCGCATGACCGAGGCCAGCGCCGAGCGCTGGGCGAAGTGGCCCGCGGCCGCCCGCGCCCTCGTCGGCGCCTTTGACCTGGCGCTGCCGCAGGACGAGGCCACGGACGCCCGCCTGCGCCGCCTGGGCGCGATCCCGGGCCCGCGCCTGAACCTGAAGCTGCTGGGCGAGCCGCTGGCGGTGGACGAGGCCGAGCTCGGACGCATGCGCGCCGCCGTCGCCGGCCGCAAGGTGGTGCTGGCCGCCAGCACCCACCCCGGCGAGGAAGCCATCGTCGTCCGGGCGTTCCGCGACCTCGGCCGCGACGACGCCCTGTTGATCGTCGCCCCGCGCCATCCCGACCGCGGCCCCGGCCTCGCCCGCGAGTTCGCCGCGCCCCTGCGCACGGCCGGCCAGGACCCCACCGGCCCGATCTACGTGGCCGACACCCTGGGCGAGCTCGGCCTCTTCTTCCGGCTGGCCGACGTGGTGGTGATGGGCGGCGCCTTCCTGTCCGGCGTGGGCGGCCACAACCCGTTGGAGCCCGCCCGCATCGGCCGGCCCATCCTCACGGGCCCGCACGCCTTCAACGCCACCGCGCTCTACGCCGACCTGTTCGCCGAAGCCGCCGCCATCGAGGCCGCCGACGACCCGGCGCTCACCCGCCACCTGCGCGGCCTGCTGGAGAACCCCGCCATCGCGCGCCGCATGGGCGAGGCGGCTCTCGCCTACGCCGGGCGCCAGGGCGAGGCGCTGGACCAGGCGCTGGCGCTCCTCGACCCGCTGCTGCCGGCATGAAGCTCTCGACGCCCCGCTGGTGGTACACGCGCGACGGCAAGACCGGCGCTGTCGCCCGCCTGCTGCTGACCCCCCTCTCGTGGATTTGGGCCGCGGCCACCGCTCGGCGCATCGCCCGCGGCCGGGCCGTCGATCCCGGCGTGCCCGTGATCTGCGTCGGGAACCTCACCGTGGGCGGCACCGGCAAGACCCCGGTGGTCCGCGAGATCGCCCGACGCCTGGGCGCCGCGGTGCTGTCCCGCGGCTACGGCGGCGCGCTCGCAGGGCCGCTCCAGGTCGATCCGGCGACGCACGCCGCCGCCGACGTCGGCGACGAGCCGCTGATGCTGGCCCGCGACCTGCCCGTCTGGATCGCCCGGGATCGCGCCGCCGGCGCCCTGGCGGCCGCGAAGGCCGGTGTCCGCGGAATCGTCATGGACGACGGCCACCAGAACCCTTCGCTCCGCAAGACCCTGTCCCTGCTCGTGGTGGACGGCGAGACCCGCAACGACGAGTGGCCCTTCGGCGACGGCCGCGTCTTCCCAGCCGGCCCGATGCGCGAGCCGCTCGCGACCGGCCTGGCCCGCGCCGACGCCGCCGTGATCCTGCTGCCCGCCGACCTGGCGGCGCCGGACCCCGGGCTGCTGCGCGCCCTCGCCGCCGTCCCCGTCCTCGTCGCCCGGCTGGCGCCCGCCGCCCCGCCGCCGCCTGGACCGCTGGTCGGCTTCGCGGGCGTGGGCAAGCCGTGGAAGGTCGAGCGCGCGCTCCAGGCCGCCGGCGGCGACCTCAAGGACTTCTGGCCCTTTCCGGACCACCACCCCTACGGCGAGGCGACACTGAACCGCCTCGCCGAGCGCGCGGCCCAGTTCGGCGCGACGCTGATCACCACCGAGAAGGACTGGGCCCGCCTGCCCGCCGCCTGGCGCGACCGCATTGCCGCCTGGCCGGTCCGCGCCGTGTTCGATGACGAACCGGCGCTCGACGCACTGCTTGGGCGGACCGTCGGCTAAAGCCCGCGCGGCGGTTCCTTCTCCCAGAACCTGCGGAAGGCCGCGCGGGGGTCGTTCTCGATCCGCGTCGTCTCGCCCAGGATCAGCGTCGCCCGCTCCGGAACCTTGTAGGCCGGCCAGTTGGGCAGGCGCGGGTTGTTCGGATTGCCGGTGGCGGCGAACGACACCCAGGCCGAGGCCAACTCGTCGGCAAGCCGGATGCTGACCGGGCCCGTCTCGTTCAGCCCGCCGCGCACATCGTGCAGGCTAGGCCCGACGTCGCTGCCGTGCGGTGCGCCGTAGCGGCCCGAGTAGGCCGGACTGGGCCGGGTCCAGTAGTAGCTCCAGACCGGCGCCGCGCCCTGCGCCGCCTTCCGCTCGGCCTGGATCAGCGCGCCCTTGCGGAACGTCTCGTCGCTGTCGAACCGCGCCTGCAGGACGAAGGGCGTCGCCTTCGGGTCGTCCTGCCGATAGAGCGCCGTCACTTCGTCGGCCCGGCCCTCGCCCACCCGCCGCGCGATGAAGGCGCGCAGGCCCGCCTCGTCGAGGTTGAAGTTCCCCATCCGGTACGCCCGCTCGTCGATAACGGTCGAAACGATCATCGGCACGTCGGCCGAGACCGCCGGCGCCGCCGGATCGAACGGGTGGCTGGGCAGGACGACGCCGTCGATCGAGGGGGAGAACGAGCGCGGCGCCTCGCCCTTGGCGCGGTCGGCCGCCTCCAGGGTCGCCTGCGCCGCCAGCAGCGTCTCGTAGGGCAGCGACTGCAGGGTCTTCGTGTCGGCCTTGGTGAGGCCGAGCTGCTTCAGGAAGGCAGCGGCCCCGGCCTGCGCCTGCTCGGCCGTGGCGAGACGCAGCGTCGAGCCGCTCATGACGCCAGCGCGGTGGAACAGGCCCTTGGCCGAGGGCATGGACATGAGGATGCTTGTCTTGGCCCCACCGCCCGACTGGCCGAAGACCAGCACGCGGTTCGGGTCGCCGCCGAAGCCTTCGACGTTCTCCTTAACCCAGGCCAGCGCTGCGACGATGTCCATCATCCCGACTGTGCCCGAGCGGGCGAAGTCGGGGCCGGAGTCGGCGAGATTCAGGTAACCGAACGCCCCTAGCCGGTGGTTGATCGTGATGACGACGCAGTCGCCGAACCGGGCCATATCCTCGCCGTCGAAGCCCGGCGAATTGCCCGAGCCGCCGTAGAAGCCGCCGCCGTGGATGTGCACCAGCACCGGCCGCTTCGCCCCGCGGTCCAGCGTCTTTGTCCAGAGGTTCAGCACGAGGCAGTCCTCGCCCATCCCACCCGGCTGGATGTCGAACATGATCAGCCCGCCATAGGCGTTGACCCGGCTGTTCGGCATCTGCGGCGCAACCTGGCCGTAGGCGTAGGCGTCGCGCACCCCGGCCCATTTCGGCGGCGCGGCGGGCGGCATGAAGCGTCTACGTCCGGATGTGTCGTAGGCATAGCGTACGCCTTTGAACATGCTGACGCCGCCCGCGGTCATCCCCCGAAGCTTGCCCTGCGCCGTCTCGACGACGGGGAACAGCGCCTCCGCCGTGACGGCCGAAGCGCGGCGCGGCATCACCAGGGCGCCGGCCGCGAGCGAGGCGCCCAGCAGCGCACGTCGGTTGAAGGTCATCGTCGGCATCCTCCTAGCGATCGACACGCATGACGGGCAGGGCCGCCAGCGCCGCGCGCTCGTCGTCGCGCCAGTGGTGTGCCAGGCGCGGCCTGGGTTCGAACAGCATCGCCGTGTGATCGCCGGCGGTGTAGGCGGGCCACTTCGGCACGGCCGCGTTGTTGGGATCGCCGTGTCGCGCGAAGGCGACCCAGGTGGAGGCCATGGCGGCGGCGACCTCGGTGGTCCCCGGGATCGCGCCCGCGGGTGGATTGTCGAACACCAGGGGTACGTCCATCGCGTGCGGGGAGCGCATCCGGGCCGACTGGTCGAAGTGCAGCTCGTACATCCAGACCGGCGCGCCCCCCTGGGCCGCCTTCCGGTCCGCCAGCGCCCAGGACTGCTTGCGCACGCGCAGGTCGGTGGTGATGGCGAAGAACAGGTCGCTGGGCGTCGCCTTGGGGTCGGCCGCCTGGAACGCGGTGATGACCGCCTCCATGTCCGCGCCCTTCAGCCAGGGGCCCAGCTTGGCGCGCAGGCTCACGGCGTCGAGCTCGAACGTCGACGGGTCCGCCGCGCCGACCAGCAGCGTCGTCTCGGTCCGCGTCGAGCCGATCAGGACCGGCACGTGGGCCGAGATCGCGGGCGCGCCGTCGAGCCAGGGATGGGCGGGCAGGCTGCGGCCATCCATGACGGGACTGAAGCTGGCGGGCGTTCGGCCCGGCGTCCGCTGGGCGGTGATGATCGCGCCCAGCAGGGCGTCGATCGGCGCCGCCTGCAGCTTGCCCACCCCCCCCGGCGCCAGGTCCAGCGCCTTCATGACCAGGCGGGCGTTCTCGGTCGCCTCTTCACGGCCGAGCCCCGTGAGGTGGGCTCCGCTCTGCACGATCGCGCGATGGAACAGGCCCCTGGCGGCCGGCATCCCCATCAGGACGCTGACCTTCGCACCGCCGCCGGACTCGCCGAAGATGGTGACGTTACCGGGATCGCCGCCGAACGCCGCGATGTTCTGCTTCACCCAGCGCAGCGCCTGGACGATGTCGAGCATGCCCGCGTTGCCGGAATCGGCGAACTCCGCGCCGCCCAGATCCGCGAGGTAGAGGAACCCGAACGCGCTGAGCCGATGGTTCAGGGTGACGACGACGACGTCGCCGCGCTCGGCGAGGCGGGTCCCGTCGGTGGACGGCCAGGACCCCGTCCCGGCGCTGAAGCCGCCGCCATGCAGCCAAACCATGACCGGCCGGCGCTTGCCGTCGGCCAGGCCGCGCGTCCAGACGTTGAGGAACAGGCAGTCGTCGCTGATCGGCTGGTCGTTCAGCGAGTTGCGCGGTCTTTCGGCGCGGGCGCTGGCGGCGGGCTGCCCCTGCGGCGAGGACGCGCCGAACGCCAGGGCGTCGCGAACACCGCTCCAGGGCCGCACGGGCTGCGGCGGTCTGAACCGCCCGGAGCCGGCCGTCGGTCCGCCGTAGGGCACGCCCTTGAAGACCGCAACCTCGCGATTCCAGGCGCCACGCACCTTGCCCGAGGCGGTCGTGGCGATCGGTTCGGCGCGAGTGGCCTGCGCGGCGGTCGGCGCCAGGCCACCTCCGAACAAGGCCAGGGACGCGCCGGCCAGAATGGCGCGGCGATTGTGGGCCATGAGCGTCCTCCCGCTGTTCAGACAGCCGTTATCGGCCCGTCGATACGCGGGAGCTCAGCGAGAATCCATACCCAACTTACGAAAAATCGACGCCGGCGATCAGTCGGCCCCAGCGCGCTGCGCGTAGGCCCAGCTCATCTCGGCCAGGCTCTGCACCCGCGGTCCCATGTTGGCGGCGTCGGGGTGGTTGGCCGTGCCATCGCGCACCCGCCCCAGGATGCCCTGCAGGATGCCCACGAGGCGGAACGCGTTGTACGAGAAGTACCAGTCCAGGTCCTTGATCCCTTCCCGGCCCGTCAGGCTGCAGTAGTAGGCCACGGCCTCGTCCAGGGTGGGGATGCCGTGGGCCTTCAGGTCGGGCAGGGTCGAGATCGTGCCGTTCACCCAGTTCATAAGCACGTAGGTGAAGTCGGCCAGCGGCTCGCCCAGCGTGCCCAGCTCCCAGTCCAGCACCGCGATCACGCGGGACTCGGTGGGGTGGAAGATCATGTTGTCGAGGCGGTAGTCGCCGTGGACGATCGAGGTGCGCTCCTGCGGCGGCGCCGACTTGGGCAGCCAGTCGATCAGCTTCTCGACCTCGGGGATGTGCTTGGTCTCGGAGGCCTTGTACTGCTTGGTCCAGCGGTCCACCTGCCGGATCATGTAGTTGCCCGGCTTGCCGTAGTCCTCCAGGCCCACCTTGACGTAGTCGGTGTTGTGCAGGTCGGCGAGGGTCTTGATCTTGGCCTTGAAGATCGCGTTGCGCTCGGCCGGCTGGTAGGCGGGCAGGCTCTGGTCCCAGAGGATCCGGCCCTCGACCATCTCCATCACGTAGAACCAGGTGCCGATGACGCCGTCGTCTGTGCACAGCCCGTAGGGGCGCGCGACCGGGAAGCCGGTCGGATAGAGCGCCGAAATCACCTTGAACTCGCGATCCACCGCGTGGGCGGACGGCAGCAGCTTGCCCGGCGGCTTGCGGCGCAGGACGTACTTCTTGGCCGGCGTGATGAGCTGGTAGGTCGGGTTGGACTGCCCGCCCTTGAACTGGCGAACCTCCAGCGGCCCGGCGTACCCCTCGACGTTGGCCTTCATCCAGGCCTCGAGCGCGCCCTCGTCGAAGCGATGGGTCTCGGCAACCTCCTTCGTGCCCGTGTTGGCCTGTTCCCGTGCCTGTTCGGCGGCGACGTCGGCGGTTACGGACATGGCGTTCCCTCGCTTCGTACAGTTGTTTGAACCCTTTTAGCGACCCGGCCCCTGCGGGAGCAAGGCGCGAGCCGCGGCGCTTGACGCGAACGCGCCCGCCCCGCACAGCGCAGGGATGGTCGAGGACGTCCAGTCGATCATCGAGATCGCAGCCCCCCGGGAGCGCGTGTGGCAGGCCCTGACCGACCCCGCCCAGGTCGTGCAGTGGATGGGTTGCCTGCGATTCCGCGCCGAGCCGGGGCACATCTTTTACCTGCAGCCCGACCGCGCGCGCCGCGACGCGGGCGACGTGACGGGCGCCATCGCCTGCCGGGTCGAAGTGCTGGATGCGCCGCGCCGCCTCAGCTTCTCGTGGGGCTTCCCCGACGTGCCCGACACCTTCGTGGACATCCGCCTGCGCAACATCCCGGGCGGGACCCATGTCCGCCTGGTCCATTCGGGCTGGGACCAGTTCGAGGAGCAGGAGACCGAGAACGTGCGGGGCGGCCTGGGCCAGGCCTGGCACAGCGTTGCGCTGCCCCGGCTGCGGGCGGTTGCGGAGTCCTGATCGAGCAACGTTGCGGCGCGCCCGGCGGCGGCGCACTCTCGCCGGGAGTCGGGGAGTTTCAGGTCATGACGTTCACGCGAAGGGCGCTCGGCGCCGCGCTGCTGGCCACGCCGGCGATGGGCGCCGCGCCCGCCGCGCTGGCCGCGGCCATGAAGGGCAAGACCGAGTACGGCGACTTCGGCATCGACCTGGCGGCGGTCGATCCCGCGGTCGCTCCCGGCGACGACTTCTTCCGTCATGTGAGCGGCGCCTGGTTGAAGACGGCCACGATCCCGCCCGACCGATCGAGCTGGGGGGCGGGCGCCCGGATCAACGAGAACACCCAGGCCCGCACCCGCGCGATCATGGAGAGCGCCGGCGCGCTGGGCACGGCGAACGGCCGCAAGATCGCCGACTACTACGCCGCCTGGATCGACGAGCCCGGCCTGGAGCGCCGCGGAACCGAGCCGCTGAAGCCGGAACTGGCCCGCATCGCGGCCATCGCGACGCCTGCCGACCTCGCGCGCGAGCTGGCCTTGCTCTCCTGGGCCCAGCTCCCGAACCCCAACGGGTCGCAGCCCCTGCCGCCCAGCCCGCTGGCCAGCGGCGTCGCGGTCGATATCAAGCAGCCCGACCGATACGTCTCCGGCTTCACCCAGGGCGGCATCGGCCTCCCCGACCGCGACTACTATCTGGTCGACGCCCCGGCGAACGTGAAGGCGCGGCAGGCCTACAAGGCGCACCTGACCAGGATGTTCGCGCTAGTCGGCTTCGACGACGCGGAGGGTCGCGCGGGCCGGGTCTACGCCCTTGAGGAGCGGATCGCGCGGGGCCATCGCACGCGGGTCGCCAACCGCGAGGCCGAGAAGCGCTACAATCCCTTCACCCGCGCCGACTTCGCCGCCCGCGCACCGGGCGTGGACTGGGACGCCTACCTGAAAGCCGCCGGTCTGGACGGCCAGTCGGTGTGGATCGTCAACCAGCCCGAAGCGACCGCGGCCGCCGCCGCGGCCGCCGCCGACGTTCCCCTGGCGGACTGGCGCGACTACCTGGCCTTCCGCGCGATCCGCAACTTCGCGCCCATCGGCCCGAAGGCCTTCCGCGAGGAGGACTTCGACTACAACGGCCGCGTGCTGTCGGGCACGCCCGAGATGCCGGCGGCCTGGAAGACGGCTGTGATCCAGACCGACCGCGCCCTCGGTCAGGCGGTGGGCGAGATCTACCTGCAGCGCCACTTCCCGCCAGCCTCGCGCGCCCAGATCACCGACATGACGCGCAACCTGAAGCTGGCGATGGCCAAGCGTATCCGGGCGCTGGACTGGATGACGCCCCAGACGAAGGCCCGCGCGCTGGCCAAGCTCCAGAACCTTCGTGTCGAGGTGGGCGGCCAACAGCCCCTGCGGGACTATTCCCGACTCGAGGTCGTCGCCAGCGACGGGTTCGGAAACCTCCTCCGCGCCCAGGCCTTCGACCGCGCCCGGCAGCTCGGGAAACTGGGCCGGCCCGTGGACCGCAGCGAGTGGTCGATGAACCCGCAGACGATCAACGCCCAGTCCAACTCCGTGCTGATCAAGGTGATGTTCCCGGCCGGCTACCTTCAGCCGCCGAACTTCGACCCCAACGCCGACCCCGCCGTGAACTACGGCGCCATCGGCCGGGTGATCGGCCACGAGATCAGCCACCAGTTCGACGACCAGGGCTCGAAGTTCGACGAGAAGGGCGCGCTCAATAACTGGTGGACGCCCCAGGACCTGGCGAAGTTCCAGGCCGCCGCGGCGGGCCTCGCGGCGCAGTACGACGCCTATGAGCCGCTGCCCGGACTGCACATCAACGGCCGGCTCACCCTCGGCGAGAACATCGGCGACCTGGCCGGCCTGGCCATGGCCTACGACGCCTACCACGCCTCGCTGGGCGGCAGGCCGGCGCCGGTGCTGGGCGGGCTGACCGGCGACCAGCGCTTCTTCATGTCGTTCGCCCAGACCCACCGCTCGCTGCAGCGGGAGAATGCGCTACGCCAGCAGCTCCTGACCGATCCGCACTCGCCCAACGAGTGGCGCAGCGCCGAGGTCCGCAACGTCGACGCCTGGTACGCCGCGTTCGACGTGAAGCCCGGCCAGAAGATGTACCTGCCGCCGGACCGCCGCGTCCGCGTCTGGTAGTCCGCGGGCTAAAGCGCTCGCCAGCCGATGTCGCGGCGGCAGAAGCCGTCGGCGAAATCGATGGCGTCGACCGCCGCATACGCCCGGTCACGCGCCTCCCGCAGCGTGGCGCCGCGCGCGCAGACGTTCAGCACCCGGCCGCCCGCCGCGCGCAGGACGCCCTCGGCGTCGCGCTTCGTGCCGGCGTGGAAGACTACTTGCCCGGCGCCGAAGTTGGCCTCGGTCCCGCGAATCTCGCCGCCTGCGGCCGGCGTGCCCGGATAGCCCTTGGCCGCCACGACCACGCAGACCGCCGACTCGTCGCTCCACACCGGCGGCGGCATCTGCGACAGCCGGCCCTCCGCGCAGGCCTGCAGGTAAGGGACGAGGTCGCTTTCCAGCCGCAGCATCAACACCTGGCACTCCGGATCCCCGAAGCGGACGTTGAACTCCACCAGCTTCGGCCCGTGCTTCGTGGCCATCAGCTCGACGAACAGCACCCCTCGATAGGGCGCGCCATCTGCCGCGATGCCGGCGAACGCCGGCTCGACGAGACGCGTGCGGACCTGTTCCACCAACTCGGGCGTGAAGACCGGCGCGGGCGAATAGGTGCCCATGCCGCCGGTGTTGGGACCCTGCTCGCCGTCGAAGGCGCGCTTGTGGTCCTGCGCCCAGCCGAACACCATCGAGTCCTTGCCGTCGCACAGGGCGAACAGCGAGCCGATCTCGCCCTCCAGGAACTCCTCGATCACCACGCGCGCACCGGCCGCGCCGAACCGGCCGCCGAAGGCGTCGTCGATCGCGGCCTCGGCCTCGGCGCGTTCCGGGGCGATGACCACGCCCTTCCCGGCCGCCAGACCGTCGGCCTTGATCACGTACGGCGGCTCGAACCGATCGAGCGCGGTCTTCGCTTCGGCCGCGCTCTCGCACACGGCGTAAGCCGAGGTCGGCAGGCCGTAGCGGTCGCAGAAGGCCTTGGTGAAGGCCTTCGAGCTCTCGAGCTGCCCCGCCTGGGCGCTGGGTCCGAAGCAGGCGATCCCAGCAGCGGCCAGCGCATCGCCCAGGCCCGCGTCCACCGCCGTTTCGGGACCGATCACCACGAGGTCAGCCGCGATCTCCTTCGCCAGGCCGACGAGGCCCGCGACGTCCGTCGCAGCCACGCCGCGCAGCTCGCACTGGGCGGCCATTCCGGGATTGCCGGGCGCCGCCACGAAGCGCGTCACCAGCGGCGAGGCCGCGATCTTCCAGGCCAGCGCGTGTTCGCGTCCACCCGAGCCCACGAGAAGGATGTTCATGGAGGGCGGCTTTGGCGCGGCGCACCGTCCCGGTCAAGCCGCGCGGCAAGGATGCACCGGGTCGCGTTCGCCCTTCTGCAACCCGCCGCATCACGTTACGCGAAAGCGGCGCGACGTCGCAACCTCAAGGCGGCAAACCTTGGATATGATAGGTTGACGACTGGCCAGACGACGGGAGACGGGATGGCCGATCCAGATAACGAGAGCGCCGAACAGGCGCTTGAGCGGCAGGCTGAACGTGCCCGCGAGGTCGAGCACCGCGTGAAGAACACGCTACAGCTCATTTCCTCCATCGTCCTGCTGCAGGGCCGGCGGGCGTCCGACGATGCCGCACGGCAGGCCCTGAAGGCTGTTCAGCAGCGGGTCGCCGCCGTCAGCGTGTCCCATCGCCATGTGTCCTGGTTGGAGGGGGCCGAGCAGGTCGAGGTCGCCGCCCTGGTGCGCGAGATCGTCGGCGAGCTGGCCGGCTCGGCAGGGCGCGAGGGCGTAGACATCGATCTCGACCTCGACGTGGTCAGCATCCCGGGGCGGCAGGCCGCGCCCATGGCGCTTCTGGTCAGCGAGATGGTGGGCAACGCGCTCCGGCACGCCTACCCCGACGGACGCCAGGGACGGATCCGCGTCTCGCTGCGGCGCACCGAGACCGGCTTCGACCTCGCCGTCGATGACGATGGCGTGGGCATGGCTGGCGAAGGGGCTCGAAGCGGCTTCGGCCTGACCGTGGTCCAGCTCATGGCGCAGCAACTGCGCGGCCGGCTCGAGACGGACGCTGCGCAACCCGGACTGCGCCATGTCGTTAGCGTGCCCATGGAAACTCAACCGCTCCGGGCCTGAGCCCGATGTCTCCGGCAGACTTTGTGGGCACGGGCGCCGCCCTGTGCTCGATGACCAGCTTCGTCCCGCAGATCGCCAAGATCGTGCGCGAGCGCGACGCTTCCTCCGTGTCGCTGAAGATGTACGCCGTCACGGTGACCGGCTTCTCGCTGTGGATCGCCTATGGCCTGATGATCGGGAGCTGGCCGGTGGCCGCGTCGAACGTCGTTTGCCTCGCCCTCTCCGGCGCCATCCTCGCCCTCAAATGGCGCTACGCGACGGCCGCCGGACTAGCCACGAACGAGCCGGGGCCGTAAGTGCATCGCGGGCGGGTGGCCTGAAGGTAGTGGAATGACGGATCGGTTGGCGGCAGCGCAGGCGGCGTTGAATTCGGGACGCGCAGGCGAGGCGATCGATCACCTGATCGCCGCCGTGACCGACGATCCCGCAAGGCCGGCGCAGGTTTATCGCATTCTGGCCGCGCAACTGTTCGGCGCCGGGCGCTACCCGGAAGGCGAGGCGTTCGCCGGCCAGGGCCTCGCCCGCTATCCGCGCGACTACGATTTGCTCAACACCCGGGGCGTGCTGCTGCGGAAGCTGAAGCGCCAGGCGGACGCCGTTCCGGTCCTCGAACAGGCAGTAAAGCTCGAACCCAAGAAGCTGCCGGCCCAGCAGAACCTTGGCAACGTCCTGCTCGATCTGGGCGCAGCCGCGCGGGCCGAGGCCGTATTCAGCAAGCTCGTCCGCCTGGAACCACGCAACGCTGAATTCCAGCGTCAGCTCGGCCGGTGCCTCACCAAGCAGGGACGGATCGAGCCCGGCCTGGTGCGATTCCGGCAAGCCGTCGCCCTCAAGCGGGACCTGATCGACTGCTGGCTGGATATAGCCGGGACCTTGAGCGACGAATTCCGCATCGCCGAGGCCCTAGAGGCCCTTGATAAGGCATTGGCGGCAAATCCCGGCGAACAGAGGCTGCTGGAAGCCAAGGCGTCTGTGCTCCGCCGGTCCGGCGACCTGGCCCGGACCGAGCAGTTCCTGAAGGCCCTGCTGCCGGCCAATCCCGACGCGGGCTGGCTGCACCATCAACTGGGGTCGCTCTACGCCGACCGCGACCGCGCGCTGTCGAACGCCCACTTCGAAAAGGCGGTGCAGGCCGAGCCCGACAGGCTCGACTACGCCGTCTCTCTGATCGAGGGCTACGAGCGCAATCGCAGCGGCGACGAAGGCGGAAATATCGAGAAGGCCTATCAGCTCGCCAAACGCCTGCTGCCGCGCAAGGCCGAGTTTTCGGATGTGGCGAACAAGATCGTCTGGGAGACCTTGGGCCGCGTCTGCGACTTCGACGCCCAGGACCAGATCGGCGACTTCCGCACGCTCGGCCGCGGCTGGGCCGCCAACAATCGCCACACCGCCCTCATGAAGCAGATGAGCCAGGTGCGAAGCGACGAAGACCGCCTCGAACTGGTCGAACAGCATCGGATCTGGGGCCGCCAGGTCGACGCCGCGGCGGCCCGGCGCAAGATCAAGCGCCCGCCGCCTCGTCCGGCCGGCGGCAAGATCCGCCTGGGGTTCATGTCGTCCGACCTGCGCCTTCATCCGGTCGGCTATTTCGCCCTGCCGTTGTTCGAGCACATCGACCACGAACGCTTCGAGGTGTTCGTCTATTCCTACTACGTGGGTGAAGAGGCCGACGCCGCGCAGAAGCTGATCACCTCCAAGGTCTCGGCCTACCGCTGGTGGCCCAACATCACGTCGGCCGATGCGGCCGAGCGGATCGCCAGCGACCAGCTCGACATGCTGATCGAACTGGGCGGCTCCACCCACATGAACAAGCTGGAAGTGATGGCCTATCGACCGGCGCCGAAGCAGGCGAGCTGGCTGGGTTATCCGCATTCGGCCGGCCTGGAGACCATCGACTACTTCGTCTGCGATCCGTTCATCGCCCCGCCCGATCCGCGCATGCTGATCGAGAAGCCGCTGATGCTGAAGCACGCCTGGTATCCGCTGAGCCCCTCGGCGTTCCGCGACCAGCCGGCCTGCGATCCGCAGCCGCCCGTGGCCCGCAACGGCTACGTCACCTTCGGCACCGCCAACCAGCCGCACAAATACACGCGCGACGGGCTAAGGGCCTGGGGCCGGATCATGGCGCGCTGCCCTGGCTCGCACTTCCTGTTCATCCGGCCGGAGGGAAGTTCGCCAGCCTTCCAGGCCAACCTGCGGGCCGCCTTCGCGGCGGAGGGCATTGCCGGCGACCGCATCGAGTTCGAAGCGGTCCGTGGCGCGCACCTGCCCCACTACAACCGCATGGACATCAGCCTCGACACCTTCCCGCAGACGGGCGGCACCACGACGTGCGAGTCGATGTGGATGGGCGCGCCGTGCGTGAGCCTCAGGGGCCCAGCGCCTTACGAGCGGCTAAGCTGGTCGGTGCTGAGTAACGTCGGCCTCGCGGACCTCTGCTCCGAGACGGTGGAGGGCTATGTCGAGGCGGCCGTGAAGCTGGGCAACGACCACGCCCGGATCGCCGAGCTTCGCTCCACCATGCGCGAGCGGATGCGGTCCAGCCCGCTAGGCCAGAGCGTGGCCTGGGCCGCCGACTTCTACGATGCGGTGGAACGCGCCGTTCGGGCCTAGTCCCGCTGTGGCGCCGGCCCTGGCGGCGTCCATGGCCGCGCCCGAGCCTGGTCGATGAAAGCCTGCACGCCCCGCGAAAGCATCAGCGGCAGGTATTCGCGCACCCGCTGTTCGGGCCAGTTCCACCAGGCGATCTCCAACAGCGCGTCGATGAGTTCCTGCCCGAAGCGGTACCTCACGATGCGCGCCGGGTTTCCGGCCACGATCGCATACGGCGGGACGTCCTTCGTCACCACAGCGTGAGCCGCCACGACGGCCCCGTCCCCCACCTTCACGCCCGCCATGAGCGTGCAGTGACTGCTGAGCCATACGTCGTTGCCGATCTGCAGGTCGCCACGGCCGACAGCATGGCCGAGGTTCCGCGGCGCGCCCCATTCAGGAAACGCGGGAAACGGGTAGCTCGTCACCCAATCGTGCCGATGGTAGCCGCCCATGAAAATCTGCACGTTGTCCGCGATCGAAGTGTAGTCCCCGATGCGGCAGACAACGCCACCGGGAGAGGCCCAATAGCGCAGCAGCGGCGAGCCGTAGGTGTGGGGCCCGACCACGAGACGACCGGCCTCGACGTGGACCTTCATGGAGTCCCGGGTCAGGACCGGCTGATTGCCCGCCACGCGCGCCTCGCTCTAAGCCTGTGATTTCAGTTGAGCGCGCCGGCCCGATGTAGGCCAGCGTACCATTCGACATAGGCATCCCAAAACGCCGTCTCATCCCAGCCCGCGCCCCATTGCGGCTGGTCGTTTACGCGCACCCGCGGCTCATCGAACCGCGCCTGCTGGCCAAGCTCCACGGGGCACTCCCGCCCCAGGCGTCGACCAGCTTCGGCCGCCACCTTGAGCGCCAAGTCTCCCTGGGGAGCGATCCAGCCCGACGGTCGCGCCGGCGCGGGGAGGGCCTCGGCGACCAGGGACGCGGCGACATATTCCGCGTACCCCCGGGCAAGCTGGGGCGCGGCCAGATGGTCACGGACATAGAGCGGTGTGCGGACCAGGGGCGTCTCGCCGGCGAACCAGCTACGGAAGAGGTGCCAGCCGAAGCGGCGCTCCTCCAGGACCCCATAGGGGCTGGGGATCACAAACCGCCCGAACGCCAGGCCCGTTTCCCGCGTCCAATAGTCGAAGGCCGCGGTCGTCAGCGTCTTGGAGAGACCGTAAGGCGTCACCGCCCCGGGCTCTTCTCCCCCGCCCTCGCCGGCTTCGAAGACACTGCCGGTCACGATCATCAGGCGCCCGCCGGCGCGCCGTACCGTCTGCAGCACCTCGCGCGCGCCCGCCGTGTTCCGCGCCAGCGCGTCGACGGGATCGAAGTCGGGGCTGCGATAGCCGGTGATGTGCGCGGCATGATGGACGAGAACGTCCGGCTTGGCGGCGCGGATATCGTCGAGCAGCGCCTGCGATCCGAAGGCCCGGCCATAGGTGACGACGGCCGCCTTCTCCAGACGGACCACCCGGTCCAGCCGGACCCCGTCGTAGCCCTCGCGCGGGCGAAGCAGGGGCGCGACCACTTCGAAGCCGGCCTGCGCCAGCGCTTCGGCGATCCAGACACCGGTGAACGAGCTTCCACCCGTCATGAGGACCTTCGCCGCCATGGCTAGCCGTGGTCCGGGTAGGCCGCGTCGCGGTCCGAGATCAGGGCGGGCGCCGCGGGCCATGCGATCGCGAACGCAGGGTCGTCCCATCGCACGCCCGCTTCGTGGCCCGGCCGATAGGCGGGGGCGATCTGGTAGACGACGTCGGTGTCGGGTTCCAGCGTCAGGAAGCCGTGCGCGATCCCTTCCGGAATGAACAGCGCCGCCAGGTTCTCGGCCGAGAGTTCGGCGGCGGTCCAGCGGCGAAAGGTGGGACTGGCGGGCCGAAGGTCGATGGCCACGTCGAAAATCCGCCCACGCGTGACGCGCACCAGCTTGGTCTCGCCATGCGGGGCCGGCTGGTAGTGCATGCCTCGCAGGGTGTGCGGCCGCGGGTTCCGGGAGACGCTGGTCTGGGCGGGCTCGAACGGGATGCCGGCGGCCGCAAATTCCTCAGGACAGTGCAGCCGCGCGAACAGACCCCGCTCGTCGCTGCGCGGATCGGCGTCTACGCGCACCACGCCGGCGATCTGCGTGGGAATGAAGCGCATCAGTCCAGCACCCGCGTGACCGGCGAAGCCACCACGAAGCGACCGCCCCAGTCGGCGATGAAGGCGAGTTGACGGGTGATCTCGTCCTTCAGGTTCCACGGCAGGATCAGTACATAGTCCGGCCGCGAAGCTTTCACTGCGTCCGGCGCCCGGATCGGAACATGGCTGCCCGGGAGATAGCGCCCCTGCTTGGCAGGGTTGGCGTCGTAGGCCTCCAGGAGGTCGCCCGCGCCCACTCCGCAGTAGTTGAGGAAGGTGTTCCCCTTGGCCGCGGCGCCGTAGGCGGCGATCACCTTGCCGTCGTCCCTGGCGGCCGCAAGGAAGGCCAGGAAGCTGTCACGCACGGCTTCGACGCGCGCGGTGAAGCCGTCGTAGGTCTCGGCCCGGTGCAGTCCGGCCTCGGCTTCGGCGGAGCGGACGGCGCGCAGGCCATCGGTCTCTTCGTACCCAGCCGCCTGATGGCAGCAGAACAGGCGCAACGAGCCGCCATGCGTGGGCAGTCGTTCCACGTCGAAGATGCGCAGGCCGTGCGCGCCTAGCACCTGCTCCACCGCCAGCAGCGACAGGTACGAGTAGTGCTCGTGGTAGATGGTGTCGAACTGCACCAGCTCGATCAGGTTCAGCAGGTGGGGGAACTCGAACGTCAGCACCCCCTGAGGCTTCAGCACGTGGGGGAAGCCGGCGATGAAGGCGTTCAGATCCGGCACGTGGGCCAGGACGTTGTTGGCCGCCATCAGGTCGGCCCGGTCGCCCCGCGCCGCCAATGCCTGGCCGGTCTCGGCGTTGAAGAACACCACGTCGGTGCGGACGCCAACCGCCCGCGCCGCCTCCGCCGTGTTCGCGGTGGGCTCGATACCCAGGACGGGCACGTCCCGCGCCACGAAGTGCTTCAGCAGATAGCCGTCGTTGCTGGCCACCTCGACGACGAGGCTTTCGGGCCCCAGCCCAAACCGCTCGATCATCGCCTCGGCGTAGCGACGCGCGTGCTCCACCCATCCCGGCGAGAACGACGAGAAATAGGCGTAACCCTCGTCGAAGATCGCCTCGGCCGGCACGTCGTGATCGGCCTGCACCAGGAAGC
>NZ_JANINU010000264.1 GCF_024508875.1 Phenylobacterium sp. | reverse complement strand
ACGAAGTGGACGCAGGAGCGCTTCACCGTGCCCAGGTCGAAATTGAAGCGGTCGAGGAACTGGCTGACCACCACGCGGAAGGTGTTCTCGTAGGCCACCTCCTGCGGCACGGCCGCTTCCGGCAAGCAGCACAGCAGGCTGGCCAGCTTCTCCGACGTGTTTCCCTGGGCGGTCGAGAGCGACAGCAACTCGAACACCTGCTTGCGGAGTTCGGGGTAGCTCTCGAAGGTCACCGTGTTGGGAACCGCGGCCACGAACAGGTCGCGCGGCAGCATGGCGGTCACCGGCCGCACCTCTGCCCCGTTGCGCAGGCCGTAGCCGATGCAGATCTGGTCGGGATTGCAGGGCAGGGGGATCAGGTCGTCCAGGCTGAAGACGCCCGCCTCGGCGATCCGCCGGCGCACCTCGGTCAGGACAATGCGGTGGCGCTTGGCGTCGAAGCCGTCGTTGCGGCCGGCGTCCTGGATCGGCTGGAAGGTCACGCCGCGCACGCAGCGCCATTGCAGGGCGAAGCGGACGATGTCGGCGATCTCGTCGTCGTTTACGCCCTTCTTCAGCGTCACAACCAGGGTGGTCGAGACGTTGTGCCGCTCCAAGGCCTCCAAGGCCTCGACGCGCACGCGAGTGAGGTCTGCGCCGCGCAACTCCATCAGCGCGTCGCGCTTGAGGCTGTCGAACTGGAGGTACACCTCGAACCCGGGCATGTAGTTCGCCAGACGCTCGGCGAAGCCCGGCTCGCGGGCGATGCGCAGGCCGTTGGTGTTGATCATCAGGTGGCGGATCGGCCGAGCCTTGGCGGCATCCAGGATCGACCAGAAGTCGGGGTGGATCGTAGGTTCGCCGCCCGAGAGCTGCACCAGGTCCGGCTCGCCTTCGGCCGCCACGATGACGTCCATCATCCGCTCGACCTCGGCCAGCGGCCGGTGACCCTCGCGCTTCACGGAGCTGTCGGCGAAACAGACGGGGCAGGAGAGATTGCAGGCCTCGTTGATCTCGACGATGGCCAGGCACGAGTGTTGCTCGTGGTCGGGGCAGAGGCCGCAGTCGTAGGGACAGCCGTGGTCGGTGCGGGTGGCGACCTTCAGCGGGCGGTCGCCCGGCTTCAGCCAGTCGCGCTGGGACTTCCAGTAGGCGATGTCGTCGGCGATCAGGGTCTTCTGCACCCCGTGCTCGCGGCAGCGCTTGAGGTAGAAGACTGAGCCGTCCTCACCGATCACCTTGGCCGGGACCAGCTCCAGGCAGCTCTCGCACAGGCTCGTGGTCTGGCCCAGGAACAGGTACGGCGCGGCCTTCCGCACGCTCGCGGCGGAGGCTTCCGCGATAGAAGACCCATCCATAGGCGACCAGACCTCCGCAAAGCAGGTGGAACAGGTTAAGCGGCCCGATCAACGGCGGATAGGGCTTGAGGAACTCCCAGCCGAAGCGTGTCGCGCCGTACCACACGCACATCGCATAGAAGCCGCGCCGCAAGGCCCAGGATCGCCGATGCGCGAGGCCTTCGAGGTAGGCGGCCAGGAACAGCGCCATGGCCAGGCTTTCGTAGACCTGTACCGGGTGGCGGCCGATCCCGTCGCCCAGGTCGATGGCCCAGGGCAGGGCGGTCGGCGAACCGTAGGTGCCGTCCGGCGGGCCGGCGAACAGGCAGCCCCAGCGGCCGATCACGACGCCTAGGGCGAACGGGCCCACGAAGACCCCGCCGGTGGAGCCCTTGATCCCGCGGAGCGCCTTGTAGATTTCGACGCCGACGATGGCGCCGACCAGCGCGCCGACCACGCTGTGCGACAGGGCCGGATGGGCGTCGCGCAGGCTGCTGAGCGATCCGGCCAGCCAGGCCCCGGGGATCGCGCCGAGGGCCAGCGCCGCGAAGTAGCCTCCGCCGACCTTGCCCGCCACCTGCTGGGTGAGGTCCTTCAGCCGCCAGCGGTAGAGCGCGACGCTCAGCGCCAGTCCCGAGCCCCACGCCGCGAGGTCGAAGGCGGTGTGCGCCCAGATGGCCGTGGGGACGTGGATCATGCGGCGCCGATCAAGGCAGCGGAATCGGCGCCGCTCAAGCGGTCAGCTCTGGTAGGCGCGCTCGCCGTGGCTGTGGAGATCCAGGCCGTCCTCGATGGCTTCCGGCGTGGCGCGCAGGCCGACCGTGACCTTGCACAGGAACAGGATCGCGGCCGAGGCGACGCCCGACCAGAGGCAGACGGTCAGGGCGCCGAGAAGCTGGACGCCCAGTTGACGGGCGGTGTCCATGCCCTGCCCATAGCCGGCGCCGCCCAGCGAGACCGAGGCAAGGACGGCCACCAGCAGCGTGCCGAGCAGGCCGCCCACGCCATGAACAGCGAAGACGTCGAGACTGTCGTCCAGCTTCAGCCGGTGCTTCACGAGGTCCACGCAGTGGAAACAGACGAGGCTGCCGAGGGCGCCGAGCACGACGCCGCCCACCGGGCCGACGAAACCCGAAGCCGGCGTCACGGTGGCGAGGCCCGCGACGACGCCGGTCACGATGCCGATCATGCTGGCGCGCTTGAACTTCAGCTTCTCGATCAGGGCCCACACCAGGCCGGCGGTCGCCGCGGACAGGTGCGTGGCCACGAGCGCCGAACCGGCGGCCGCATCGGCCGCCAGGGCGCTGCCAGCGTTGAAGCCGTACCAGCCGACCCAGAGCATGCCGGCGCCCATCATGGTCATGC
>NZ_JANINU010000263.1 GCF_024508875.1 Phenylobacterium sp. | reverse complement strand
GCGCGCGTCGGCAGCTTCGTCGTCGACCCGGCCGGCCCGGGCAACACCTTCCGCGCCCGCAACGCCGCGACCGACACGTACAACTTCGGTCCGTCGAACTATTACCAGCGCCCCGACGACCGCTACGTGCTGGGCGCGTTCGCCAACTACGAGATCAACGACTGGGCCACGGCCTACGCCGACGTGATGTTCATGGACGACACGTCGACCTACCAGATCGCGCCGGGCGGCATCTTCGCCGGCACGTTCTCGATCAACTGCGCCAACCCGCTGCTGTCGGCTCAGCAGAAGGGCCTCCTTGCCGCCACGGCGGCGTCGGGCGGCGGCACCTGCGCCACCAACCCGGCCGGCACGTTCACCGGCACGGTCTCGCGTCGTAACGTCGAAGGCGGCGGCCGCCAGGGCCGGACGCAGCACCAGCAGTATCGCTACGTGGTCGGCGTTCGCGGCGACCTGAACGACAACTGGAACTACGACTTCGCGATGCAGTACGGCCGCGTGTCGTTCAGCCAGGTGCAGACGGGCTTCTTCCGCACGTCGGCCATTCAGAACGCCCTGAACGTCGTGTCCGTCGGCGGCACCCCGACCTGCGTGTCGAAGGTGAACGGCACGGATCCGGCCTGCGTGCCCTACAACATCTTCTCGCTGGGCGGCGTCACCCGCCAGCAGCTCGACTACCTCGAAACCCCCTCGACCCAGCAGGGCAACCTGTTCGAGCGCATCGTGAACTTCTCGCTGGGCGGTGACCTCACCGACTACGGCGTGAAGTCGCCGTGGGCCAACGACGGCGTGGGTGTGTCGATCGGCGCGGAATACCGTCGTGAACAACTCGACTACGCCGCCGACTACATCTCCTCGTCGGGCCAGCTCAACGGCTCGGGCGGCGCCTCGCCGCCGGTGAACGGCTCGTTCGACGTGTACGAAGTGTTCGGCGAAACCCGCGTTCCGATCGTCCAGGACATGGCCTTCGCCAAGAACCTGACGCTGGAACTGGCCTTCCGCTACTCGGACTACTCGTCCATCGGCACCACCACGACGTACAAGATCGCCGGTGACTGGGAGCCGATCGACGGCCTGCGCATCCGCGGCGGCTACAACCGCGCCGTCCGCGCGCCGCACGTCCTCGAGCTGTTCTCGCCGCAGAACGTCGTGCTCGACGGCACGCAAGACCCCTGCGCGGGTCTCGCCGCCTCGAACCCGCTGGTCGCCCGCTGCGCCCAGGCGTTCGGCCTGACCGCCGCCCAGGTGGTCGCGATCGAAAAGAACCCGGCCAACCAATACAACGGTCTGACCGGCGGTAACCCGAACCTGGATCCGGAAAAGGCCGACACCTGGACCGTCGGCTTCGTCTACCAGCCGTCGTTCCTGCCCGGCTTCAACTTCTCGGCCGACTGGTTCGAGATCAAGGTGAAGGACTTCATCTCGGGCATCGGCGCCGACACCATCATCAACCGCTGCATCAACACCCTGGACCCGACCTTCTGCGGTCTCGTCCATCGTGACGCCGCCGGTTCGCTGTGGCTGTCGAACCAGGGCTACGTGACCGACACCACGCTGAACACCGGCGCCCTGCGCACGAAGGGCATCGACTTCAACGTCGGCTACCGTACCGACCTCGAGAACTTCGGCATCGCAAACGGCGGTGGCCTGGCGTTCAACTTCGTCGGCACCTGGCTGGACGACCTGTCGATCCAGAACCTGCCGGGCGACGACTTCTTCAACTGCGCCGGCTACTACGGCACGATCTGCTCGGTCTCGGGTGGTCTGTCGTCGCCGAACCCCGAATGGCGTCACAAGGCCCGCGTCACGTGGACCACGCCGTTCGAATACGGCGACTGGGTGAAGGACGTGTCCTTCAGCCTGCAATGGCGCCACTTCAACAAGGTGAAGCTGGACGCGTACTCGAACGACCCGCAGCTCAACAACCCGGGTCTGCAGTACGCCACCGACAAGACCCTTGGCGCCCGCGACTACTTCGACCTGACGGCCTCGTGGACGATGCGCGACAACCTGAACTTCCGGGCTGGCGTGAACAACATCTTCGACAAGGACCCGCCGCTGAACGGCTCGTCGAACTGCCCGACCGGCCCCTGCAACGGCAACACCTGGCCGCAAATCTACGACGCCTTCGGCCGTTACCTGTTCATCGGCCTGACCGCCGACTTCTAAGTCGACGATCGCGTCTCAAGACTGAAGGCTGGGGCGGCGGAGCAATCCGCCGCCCCATTCTTTTTGCCCGCGCGGCTGCTAGGTTCGCGGCGTGAACACCTGGAACACCGGCCCGTACAGCGTCCGCATCGGCGGCTCCGCGCCCGCCGCGCGCCCGACGGGCGCGGTCCTCGCCGATCCCGCCGCCGTCGCGCGCTGGGGCGCGGAGGGCGACCGGCTGCGCTTGGCGGGCGACGTGGCGGCCGCCGACCAGGCCTATGCGCGGCAGATGCGGGCCGCCGTTTCGGATCCCGAGCTGGCGCGCGCCGCCGAGGCCCTCGTGGCCGGCCGCCCGGCCGAGGCCTACGCGATCCTGCAAGCGCTTCTCGCGCGGCGGCCGAACGACCCGCTCGCGCTGTGGCTGGCCGGCGACGTCGCCTCCCGCGGCGGCCGCAACGCCGAGGCCGAACGGCTGCTGGCCCGTTGCCTGGAGCTCGCGCCCGACCTCACGCCGGCTCGCTATGCGCGGGCCATGGCGCTGACCTGGATGGACCGCGTCGGCGACGCGTTGCGCGAGGCCGATCGCCTGATCGCCGCCAAGCCGGACAACGCGCTCTACCGCCACCTTCGCGCCTCCTCCCTGCTGCGGCTTGGTGAAGAGGCCGCCGCCGCCGAGGCCTATGCGGCGGTCCTGGCGCTCCACCCCGACCAGGCGCTGAGCTGGATGAGCTACGGCCACGTGCTGAAGACCCTGGGCCGCCAGGCTGAGGCGGTTGAAGCCTACCGCCGATGCCTGGCCCTGGATCCAAGACAGGGGGAGGCCTGGTGGAGCCTTGCCAACCTTAAGACCGTCAGGTTCGACGCCGCGGACGTGGCGGCGATGGAGGCCGCGCTGGGCCGCGACGACCTGATCGCCTCCGATCGCCTGCAATTGCACTTCGCGCTCGGCAAGGCCCACGAGGATGCTGGACGAGACGCCGAGGCCTTCGAGCACTACGCTCGCGGCAACGCCATCCAGCGGGCTCGGCTCGACTATGACGCCGACGAGACCACCGCTCAGATGCGCCGCACCAAGGTCCTGCTGGGCCGCGGCTTCTTCGCCGCCCGGGCGGGGCAGGGCGCGCCTCAGCCCGACCCGATCTTCATCGTCGGCCTGCCGCGCTCCGGGTCCACACTGGTGGAGCAGATCCTGGCGACCCACAGTCAGGTGGAGGGGACGCAGGAACTGGACTACATGCCGGCCCTCGCGGCGCGGCTGGCCGGCCCGGCGCGCCGACCGTCCGAGGGCGCCTATCCCGACGTGCTGGCGGCGCTGGCGCCCGAGGAGTTCCGGGCCATCGGCGAGGAATACCTGGCGCGGGCGCAGGCGCATCGGAAGACCGCCCGTCCGTTCTTCATCGACAAGCTGCCCAACAACTTCGCCCACGTCGGGCTGATCCAGCTCGCGCTGCCCAATGCGAAGATCGTCGACGTCCGCCGCCACCCGCTGGGCTGCTGCTTCTCGGGCTTCAAGCAGCACTTCGCCGCCGGGCAACCGTTCACCTATGACCTGACCGACATCGGCCGCTACTACGCCGACTACGTCGAGCTGATGGACCATTTCGACGACGCGCTGCCCGGCCGCGTCCACCGGGTGATGTACGAACGGCTGGTGGCCGACCTCGAGGGCGAGACAAGCGCCCTGCTGGCCTATTGCGGGCTTCCCTGGGAAGACGCCTGCCTGCGATTCCACGAGAACACGCGGGCTGTCCGCACGGCGAGCTCCGAGCAGGTGCGGCGGCCGATCTTTTCCGACGCGACCGACCATTGGCGGCGGTTCGAACCCTGGCTGGAGCCGCTGAAGGCCGCCCTCGGCCCGGTTCTGTCGCGCCATCCATAGCTTGCATCGATCCAGGCGCGCGTTGCGCGGCCGCCCCTGCTAGGCTAGGCGCCGGGTTTTCGTGTGGAGGCGGCGTCACTTGAGCCAGTGGAAGGTCGGACAGATCAACGTGAAGGTCGGCTACACGCCGGCGCCGCAGGCGAAGCCCGCCGCGCCCGCCGGGCGCAACCCCGAAGCCGACCGGGCCCGCCTGCAGGCGATCCAGGCAGCCGCCCAGACCCGCGACTTCCCCCGTGCGGCCGCCATGGCGGAGGAGGCGTTCAAGGACGGGCTGTTCCATCCGATGGTGCTGAACCTGGCGGCGCTGAAGGCCGAGCAGGAGGGCCGGTTCGAGGACGCCCTCGCCGTCCTGGGCCGCGCCGTCGAGATCGCGCCGCAGGACCTCGGGGCGCGCAACGCCCTGGGCCTGGTGCTGAGCCGCCTCGAGCGCCACCCGGAGGCGCTGGCCGCTTTCGAGAGCGTCATCGCCCTGCAGCCGGAGTTCGCCGGCGCCCACTGCGCCCGCGGCGCGACACTGGAGGCCATGGGCCGGCTCAAGGAGGCCGAGGCCGCGTACAACCGCGCGCTGGAACTGGAGCCCGAGAACCTGGGCGCGACGCAGGGCCTCGCCAACCTCCTCAGCCGCCGCGGCGCCCATGCGCAAGCTCGCCCCCTCGCCGAGGCGGTGCTGGAGGCTGAGCCCAACTTCCCCGACGCGGTCATGGTGCTGGCCGCCGCCGACGCCGCCGAGGGGCACGGCGAGCGCGCCAAGGGCCGGCTCGAACTGCTCGTCGGCGATGAGCGCCTCACGCCGCACCAGCGGGCGCTGGCCCAGGGGCAACTCGGCGACGTGCTGGACACCATGGACCTGCCGGCCGAGGCCTTCGCGGCCTATGCCGCCTGCAACATGGGCCTGTGGCGGGCCTATGCGCCGGTCCATGGCCAGGGCGCGAGCGCGCTGGACTTCGCCCGCGCCATGATCGCCGAGCTGGACCAGATCCCGCCTGACGCCTGGACCTCCAGCCCGGCGCAAGCGCCCGGCGACGGGCCGAAGACCCACGTCTTCCTGCTGGGTTTCCCGCGCTCGGGCACCACGCTGCTCGAACAGGTGCTGGCCAGCCATCCGGACGTCGAGGCGCTCGAGGAGCGCGAGACGTTGGTCGACGCCCAACGGGCGTTCCAGATGCAGCCCTCCGACCTGGCGCGCCTGGCGAGGGCCAGCGAGGCCGAGCTCGCGCCGCTGCGCGCGGCCTATTGGGAGCGGGTGCGGGCGAATGGCGCGAACCCCGCCGGCAAGGTCTTCGTCGACAAGCACCCGCTGCACACCTTCCGCCTGCCGCTGATCCTCAAGCTGTTCCCGGACGCGAAGATCCTGTTCGCCCGCCGCGACCCGCGCGACGTGGTGCTGAGCTGCTATCGCCGCCGCTTCGCCATGAGCGGCTCGGCCTACCAGCTCCTGACCCTGCCGGGCGCGGCGGGCTACTACGACGCCGCCATGCGGCTGGCCGACAAGCTGGGGCCCGCCATGGGGCCGCGGACGCTCGTCGTGCGCCACGAGGGTCTCGTCGCCGACTTCGACAAGGCGGTCGGCGAGGTGGTCGATTTCCTGGGCCTGCCCTGGGCCGACTCGATGCGCAACTTCGCCGACAAGGCGCGCGATCGGGCGGTGGCGACGCCCAGCGGCGCGCAGCTCTCGCGCGGCCTCAGCGCCGAGGGCGTCGGGGCCTGGCGCCGCTATCGGGAGCAACTCGCGCCGGCGCTACCGACACTGGCCCCATGGGTCGCCGAATACGGCTACGACCCGGAATGACCTTCGACCGGCGGCATGCGCTGCAGACCCTGTTCGTCGGCGGGCTTGCCAGTGCGTGCGCGACGAGGCCGCCGGTGCGTGAGCCGCTGGTGTCGATTAACCTGACCGACCTCCAGCCACCCGAGGCGCCGGCAACTGGCACGCGCCTGGAGACCGCCTTCGATGATGCGCGGCGCATGACCGTGCCGGTGCGGCTGGGGCAGCGGGGCCCGTTCCAGTTCGTGGTCGACACCGGGGCGAACCGCACCGTGATCTCGGTCGAGACGGCCCAGCGCTGCGGCCTGGCCAGCGACGGCGTCGCGCCCGTGCATGGCATCGTCGGGACCCAGCCCGCGCCGCTGGTGAAGGCGCCGCTGCTGAAAGTCGGCCTCGTACGCTCCGCCAACCTCAGCCTGCCCGTGCTGCCGAAGGCTAGCCTGGGCGCCGACGGCCTGCTCGGCATCGACGTGCTGAAGAACCGGCGCATGCGGTTGAACTTCCGCAGCAACACCTTCGAGATCGGCCCGTCCGGCCGCGGCGCCGCGATCCAGCAACTGGGCGGAACCGGCGGCACTCGAATACCCGATCCGTCGCGGGGGATCACGGTGCCGGCGCAGTACCGCTCGGGCCAGCTGGTCATCTTCGACGCCGACGTGGCCGGCGTGCCGGTGCGCGCGTTCCTGGATTCGGGCGCCCAGATCACCTGTGGAAACGAGGCGCTGCGCGACCACCTGGTCCGCGAGCGGCCAGACCTGGTTCAGCGGATGACGCAGACCCAGCTCATCAGCGCCACCGGCCAGACCTCGCCGGCGCTGCTCGGACCCCTGCCGCGCCTTCGGCTGGGCGGCATGGGCCTGAACAACATCCGGGCCGCGTTCGCGCCGCTGCACATCTTCAGCCTGTGGGGGCTCGACGACAAGCCGGCCATGCTGGTCGGCGTGGACGTGCTGCGCCACTTCGACGAAGTCACGCTCGACTTCGGCCGTCGGGAAGTGATCTTCCAGCGGATCCGCAGCGCCGGACCGCCGCCCGGCGCGCCCGCGCTTCAGCGCTGACGAGGAGCGTCCGCCGGAGTCTCAGTGGATCGGCGTGGGCGCCAGGACGGCTCCGCCATTGCCGCTGCGCAGCTTGGCCTCGGCGACGCTGTCCAGGATCGACTGGGCGCGCGGATCGCCGAACACCCAGGCGGCGGCGGCCAGCGAGCGCGCCGAGGTGGCCGACACGCCGAGGGCGTTTTGCAGGGCCTCGAACGCGCCTTCCTGCGGCGTCAAACGGCGGATCGGCACGTCGCCGCCCAGCTTGGCGAGCTGCTTGGCCTTGTCGACCGCCTGGTAGAAGCCGCCCACCTCGTCGACCAGGCCCAGGGCCTTGGCCTGGGCGCCGGTCCAGACGCGGCCCTTGGCGATCTCACGCACCCGATCGGGCGACAGGTTGCGGCCGCGCGCCACGCGGGTGATGAACTCGCCGTAGATGCGGTCCATCCAGCCCGAGAACGCCGCGCGCTGCTCGGGCGTGAAGGGCTGGCCGATGCCGAAGGCGCCGGCGTACGGGCCGCCCACGCCGGTTTCTCGCACATCGACACCGAACTTCGCGAGCGCCGGACCCAGGGCGAACTTGCCGCCGAAGACGCCGATCGAGCCGGTCAGGGTCGTGGGCTGGGCGACGATGGCCGACGCTTCCGAGCTGATCCAGTAGCCGCCCGAGGCGGCGTAGGTGCTCATGGAGACCACCACCGGCTTGCCCTTGGACTTGGCGTAGCGGACGGCGTCCAGGATCTGCTCCGAGGCCGTGTCCGACCCGCCGGGCGAGTTCACCCGCAGCACGATGGCCTTGATGGAATCGGACTTGGCGGCGCGCACGATGGCGTCGGCCAAGTCGTCGGAATAGATAGTCGCCCCGCCGGTGAACGGGTTCGAGCCCTGGTCCTTGCCTGTGACGATCGGCCCCTCGGCCTCGATCAGCGCGATGGCGCTCCCACCCGTCCGGGCGCCGCGGTCGCGGTTGTCGGCGTAATCGTCGAAGTCGATGGAACGGGCGCCGTCGCCCGCCTTGTCCAGCAGCGCCTGTTCGGCCTCGCGCACCTGTCCCAGGTGATCGACGAGCTGCAGCCGCAGCGCGTCCTCCGCGAGGTAGGGACCGGCCTCCAGCGTGCGCCGCAGGACGGCGGGATCGGCCTTCCGGTCGGCGGCCGCGAACGCCAGGTTCGACGCATAGACCGAGCCCATCCACGACAGCGTCGCCTGCTTATGGGCCGGCGTGTAGTCGGAGTAGAGGTAGCCGTTGACCGCGTTCTTGTACTCGTAGCGCTGCTCGTACTGCGGGACGACGCCGTACTTGTCGAAGAAGCGCTTGAAGAAGAGGTCTTCGCTGGCGACGCCGGTGACCTGCAGCGAGGCTCCCGGCTGCATCCAGAGCTGGTCGGACGCGCGGCCCAGCATGTAGGTCGTGGTGCCGATGCCGGCGGGGTAGAGCCCCTGGCTGTGGGCGTAGATCGGCTTGCCGGCGGCGCGGAAGTGGTTGAACGCCAAGCGGATCTCGTCGGCCATGCCCGGCTCCAGCCCGCTCTCCGGCAGCCGGACAAGCAGGCCCTTCACCCGGTCGTCGCCTTCGGCGCGGCGCAGGGTCTCGATGATCGACATGACCGACGTGGAGTTGCGGCCGATGCCCCACAGCGGGTTGTGCGGCGCCTGGTCGGTCAGCGGCTGGCGCAGGTCGAGTTCGAGGACGGTCTTGGACGGGATGGGGGAGGGGCCGGCCGCCGACATCGCCATGCCGATCAGGACGATAGGCACGCCGATCAGGAAGATCACCAGGCCCGCGAAGACCCCGGCGGCCGTGATCAGGAACTGTTTCATCTTGTCCTAGGTGTGGGCTCGAACTCGGCTCTCAAGAGCGCCTGTCGCACACATTGGCGCCTGCGCCTAGAGGATGGCCCCGCGACCCGGCGTCCTGGGTCGCCTCCGTGGAAGGTGCGGCCGCCGCCCGCCGCCGGCGCGCGGAACGCTCGTGGCAGGTTGGGCTATCGTCTTTACTGAGGCACGCGTCCGATGCGGACCTCCTTCGAGCCGATCGGCAACGTGTAGAGCGCGCCGTCCTCGGCCAGATCCCACTCGCCCCGCCGCGCGGAATCGACACCGCGGGCGAACATGCTCCGGAGGACGAAGTTATCCGGCGGCGGGATCAGGTGGTAGAAGACCAGCAGCTTGACCCCGGCCTTGTTCGCCACGTCCGCCGCCTCGGTCGGGGCGATGTGGTAGCTCTGGATGTCGGCCATGATGTGGGCGATCCGAGGCCGCCCGGCCTCGCGGGCGACCCCCTCCATCGCGCGCACCATCTGCCGGTTCATCGCCTCCGAGAACAGCACGTCGGCGCCCTGCGCGCCGACGATCAGGCGCGGATCGGCCGTGGTGTCGCCGGTGACCACCGCCGATCGGCCGCGGTAGTCGAAGCGGTAGGCGTAGGCCGGCGAGACCGGCGCGTGGTTGGTCTCGATCGCAGTGATCTTCATGGCGCCGTCGTCGTAGACGACCGCCCTGCGCGGCTGCGGCCCCGTCATGACGATAGGATGGGCCGCCATCTGCGAGGTGGCGGGCGGCATCAGGGCGGCGGTGTGGTGGGCCGTGCGATAGCCTTCGTCCAGGCCGTAGGCGGTGTTGAAGCCGGCGACCACCTGCTCGACGCCCGGCCCGCCGTAGACGGCCATCTGCGCCGGCCGGCCGGCCACCCAGGTCTGCAGGTTCAGTTCGCCAAGGTCGCCGATGTGGTCGGAGTGGAAGTGCGTGAGGAAGACCCCAGCGGTCTTCTGAAGCGGCACTCCCCAGAGCATCAGGTTCTTGGTCGATTCAGGTCCGGAATCGACGATGTACATCTTGCCGCCCGCCATGACCGCGACGCAGGCCTTGGCGCGCGTCGGGCTGGGCAGGGGCGCCGAGGTGCCGCAGAGCGCCACGCGCAGTGCGTCGTCTCCGAGCAGGGCGGTATTGTCGCGGCGGATGTTGTGCTGGGCCGCCTGCAGGAAGAGTCCGTCCTGGACCTTCGGGTTATGCGCGGCGAACGCCAGCAGCCCGCCCGCGGCCGCGACCACCAGGGCGGCCACCGCGAGCCCCCGGAGCGAGCCCTTCGCGTCGTCCCCGCGCGGAAGGCCGCGCACGTGCAGGACGAGCGCGATCAGGGCGCCGGCCTCGATCAGCAGCGAGCCGGGCGGGCCCGCCAGTTCCCCGCTGAGGGCGAACGCCAGCAGCCTTCCGACCACGATGGCGGCCATCGCGACCGCTGCGGCCACCAGCAGGCCGCGCCGGCGGGCGTAGAGCCCGACCAGGCAGAGCAGCGACAGGGCGATGAAGGCGCCGCCCAGGTCGGCGCGAGCCGTGGCCAGGCCGCCCAAGCCCAGCAGGTCGAGCCCGAAGCGCGGGGCCAGGCGCTCGGGCGCCGCCCAAAAGCCGAGCCCCATGGCCGCGAACAGCAGGCCGTAGAGCGTGATGACGACCTTGGTGACGCGCATGCGAAGGCTCCTGGAGCGCGGCCGGTCAGGCCGGAAGGGCGGGAAGGCCGAAGACCGTGTCGGCGGCGCTGACGGACACGGCGGCGGCGGACGGCGGGTCCAGGCCGAGGCCGCGCAAAAGGCCGAAGCCCAGCTCGCGCGCCAGTTCGGAGGGCGGGCCCGATGCGCTGGTGTCGAGCGCGCGGGCCACGGCGATCTGCACGACCCCGACGGCCATCAGCACGCCGGCTTCGAGCGAAAGACCGCGAAAGCGCCCGCTTTGCAGGCCGGCCTGGATGTCGGCGCGCACGCCGCGGTCCATCGGCAGGTCGGGTATGGCGGCGCCTTGGAAAAGGCGCGAGCCGAGGCGCGCCGCCTCGGGCTGTTCGGCCGCCTGCCGCGTGAAGCCGCAGAGCGCCCGCGCCACCCGCTCCGCCGGGTCGTCGACGCCGGCGCCCATGTGAGCGGCCAGCGCCTCCACCTGGCGGCGGGCCTCGTCCGCGAGCGTGCGAGCCAGCGCGTCCTTGTCGGGGAAGTGATTGTAGAAGCTGCCCTTCGCCACGTCGGCGGCGCCGACGATGTCGTCGATCGAAACCCCATCCACCGAGCGGGCGGCGAACAACTCCTGGCCGGCGCGCAGGAGGGCGGCGCGGGTGCGGACGCGGCGGCGGTCGGGACGCTGGGGGCTGGGCTGGGTCATAGCGGAGAAAATGACGAATGAGTCACTAATGTACTAGATAGTCAGAAAAAGCAAGCGGGCCCACTGACTGTTGCGGCGCGCCGCCGTATATGACCAAGTGGTCACACAATTGTGAGGCCGCCCTGGATTGCGCAAAAGCTGCGCAGCCGGAAGAATGACCAAATGGTCACTTCAAGCCTTATCAAGATCGAGGACGTCGCCTTCGTCCGCTTCCGGGCCCCGGATCTGAGCGAGATGGACGCCTTCCTGGCCGACTTCGGCTTCCCGGAGCGCCATGTCGCCGGCGGCCGGCTCTATGCTCGCGGCGCCGGCCCTTCGCCCTTCGTACACGTGACCGAGCAGGGTGAGCCCGGCTTCGCCGGCCTCGGCTTGCGCGCCGCCACGGTGGACGACCTGCACGTCCTGGCGAAAGCCGAGGGTGTGGAGGTCCAGCCCTTGGAAGCCCCGGGCGGCGGACATGTCGTCGTGCTGGCCGATCCCGACGGCCATCGGGTCGAGGTGGTGGCGGGGCAGACGCCGGCGGCCGAACTGCCCCTGCCCACGCGTCCGCCGTGGAACGGCGCGGCGGGCCGCAAGCGCCTGCGCGCAACCAAGCGGACCGGCGAGGGGGCGCACGTCGTGCGTCTGGGCCATTGCGTGCTGAACGTCTCGGACTTCCGCGCGTCGGAGCGCTGGTGGAAGGAGCGCTTCGGCTTCATCACCTCGGACGAGATCGCGCTGACCCCGGAGTTCTCCATCGGCGCGTTCCTGCGATGCGACCGCGGCGACACGCCCACGGATCACCACACCCTGTTCCTGGTGCAGTCGCCCAGGGGCCCCGGCTTCAACCACGCCGCCTTCGAGGTGGCCGACATCGACGATCTCATGGCCGGCCACGATCGCCTGAAGGCCGCCGGGCGCACGCAGGAGTGGGGCGTGGGACGCCACATCCTGGGCAGTCAGGTCTTCGACTACTGGCGCGACCCCTGGGGCCACACGCTGGAACACTGGACCGACGGCGATCTCTTCACCGCCTCGGATCCCTCCAACACCGCCACGCTGCAGGACCTGATGGCCGTGCAGTGGGGGCCCGCCGCGCCGCCCACCATGGGCTGACCAGATCCGATCGGTAGAACCACATGAAACTCGCCACCTTCACCGCGGGCGGGCCGCCAGAACTCGGCCTCGTGCAGACCGGCGCCGGCGGTCCGGAACGCATCGTCTCGCTCTCGCGCGCCCGGCCGCAACTGGCCGCGGACATGATCGGGCTCATCGCCGCCTGGCCTATGATCCAGCGCGAGGTGCGCGCGGTCGCCGAGGCGGGCGATCATGCGCTCGCCTTCAGCGACGTACGCCTGCTTGCGCCCATCGCCCGCCCGGGCAAGATCTTCGCGATCGGCCTCAACTACGCCGACCACATCGAAGAGAGCGGCATGGCGCGGCCTGACAACCAGGTCTGGTTCGCCAAGGCCTCCACCTCCGCCAACGGGCCGTTCGACGCCATCTCGATCCCGGCCGGCGGCTACGTCGACTACGAGGCCGAGATGGTGGCCGTGGTCGGCGCCGGCGGCCGCTACATCGGCCGCGACGCCGCGGCGGGGGCGATCTTCGGCTACTGCGTCGGCAACGACGCCACCGAACGGGCCTGGCAGCACCGCACGCCCCAATGGACCCTGGGCAAGTCGTTCGACACCCACGCGCCGTTCGGCCCCTGGATCACCACGGCCGATGAGGTCGCCGACCCCCACGCCCTGGCCATCCGCGGCTTCGTCAACGGCGAGCTGCGCCAGGAGTCGAACACGCGACACCTGGTCTTCGACGTCTGGGACCAGGTCGCCCACCTCAGCCAGGCCATGACTCTCGAACCCGGCGACCTGATCTTCACCGGCACGCCCGGCGGCGTCGGCGCGGCGATGAAGCCGCCCCGGTTCCTGAGGGACGGCGACCGCGTCCGCGTCGAGATCGACGGCCTCGGCGCCATCGAGAACCCCTGTGTCCAGGAGGCCCGCTGATGGACGTCGATGTCCTGATCGTGGGCCTGGGACCCGTCGGAGCCGCCCTAGCGGCGCTGCTGGGCGACGCCGGCGTGAAGACCCTGGCGGTGGAGAAGGATCCCGAGGTCTATCCGCTGCCGCGCGCCGCCCACTTCGACGACGAGGCGATGCGCATCTTCCAGCAATTGGGCGTCGCCGAGGAGGTGGGCCGTCACGCCCGCCCGGCGCCGGCCTATGAATTCCGCGCCGCCGACGGCCGGCTGCTGATGCGCTTCGACGGGCCTTCGGCGAAGGCGGCCTCGGGATGGCAGTCGGGCTACATGTTCCACCAGCCGGGGCTGGAGCACGCCTTGCGCGCGAAGCTCGCGAAGACCCCGTCGGTGGAGGTCCGGATCGGCTGGCGTTTCGTGAACTACACGCCGGACGGCGACGGTGTTCGCGTGACCCTCGACGGGCCGGATGGCGCGCAGGTCGTGCGCGCCCGCTGGTTGGTGGGCTGCGACGGCGCGACCAGCGCCGTCCGGGCGGCCATGGGGGGACAGCTCTTCGACTACGGCTTCGACGAGCCGTGGCTGGTGGTGGACGCCAAGGTCGACGAGTACGCCCGGACCCCGGACGTGAACCTTCAGATCTGCGATCCCGAACGGCCCACGACCTGTGTCCTGATGGGGCCGGGCCGGCACCGCTGGGAATTCATGCTGCGGCCGGGCGAGGATCCTGTCGCCGTCCTGGACGACAGCTTCATCCAGCCGCTGATCGCGACTTGGGACTGTGGGCCGGTCGAGCTTGAGCGGCGCGCCGTGTACCGCTTCCACGGCCTGGTCGCCGCGCGCTGGCGGGACGGCCACGTGCTGCTCGCCGGGGATTCCGCGCACCAGATGCCGCCCTTCGCGGGGCAGGGGATGTGCTCCGGCCTGCGCGACGCCGCCAACCTGGCGTGGAAGCTGATCGCGGTGCTGGAGGGCGCGAACCAGGAGCTCCTCGACACTTATCAGGCCGAGCGCGAGCCGCACGTGCGCGCCTATATCGAACTGGCCATCGGCATGGGCCGGGTGGTCTGCACCCTTGACCGCGAGGCGGCGGCGCGGCGGGACGCCGAGATGCTGGCGGGCGACCGGAGCGTCCCCAATCGGCCGCCGCCGCCGCTCGTCGCCGGGCACATCCTGGCTGGCGCCCCTGCCGCGGGCGAACGCTTCCTGCAGACCTGGGCCGAGGGGCGGGGGCTGGACGACCTGCTGGGGCCCGGCGCCTGGCTGATCTCGCGCGAGCCGGTCACGGCGGTCCCGGGGCTCGCCGTCGTCGCCCTCGACGATCCGCGCCTGGCCGGCCACCGCGAGGGGCTGGCCGCATGGCTCGAAGGCCATGGCGCGCCTGCGGTCCTGGTCCGGCCCGACCGTTACGTGTTCGGCGCGGGCAAGGCGGCCGCTCTCGTCGCCGCCTGGCGAAAACCCCTTCTCGTCACCGCCTGAGAGATCCCCAATGCTGCGCCTGCACCACGCGCCCCTGGCCTGTTCCCTCGCCTCGCGCCTGGCCCTGATGGAGGCCGGGTTGGAGCACGAGATCGTCTTCGTCCACACCACGCGCGGCGAACAGCGCGGCGAGGCCTACCGGGCCATCAATCCGCGCGGCCAGGTTCCCGCCCTGGAGACGCCCGAAGGCGTCCTGACCGAATCCTCCGCGATCCTGCCCTACATCGCCGACCTAGCGCCCGACCGGCGTCTGATGCCGTCGCCCGGCACGTTCGCGCGCGCCGAGGCCCAGGCCTGGCTGGGCCATCTCGCCACCAGCATCCACGGCGCCTACGGTGGGTTGCTCAAGCCCGAGTTCGCCTGCGCCCGCGAAGCCTATGTCGCCCAGCTTGCGGCGGCGCTTCACGCGCTGGACGCGCGCCTGGCGGGGCAGGACACGATGTTGGGCGCGTTCAGCGTGGTCGATCTCTACCTGCTGGTGTTCTGCCTCTGGCGGGCCACGGTCCCGGGGCTGCCGGCGTTGCCCCACCTGGACGCCTTCCAGCAGCGGATGCTGGCGCGGCCGGGAATCGCGCCTACCATCGGCGAGGAGATGCGCCTGCGCGCCGAGACCGCCTGACCTTCGAGATCAAATGACCGAAACCTCGCCCGACCGATCGCCCCCCGCCGCGAAGTCGGGACGAGGGGCCAGGACCCGCGAGGCCCTGATCCGCGCCGGCCGCGCGCTGTTCGCCGAACGCCCGGTGGACGCGGTCGCGATCGACGACATCGTCCAGGCCGCCGAGGTGGCCAAGGGCAGTTTCTACAACCACTTCGCCGACCGCGAAGCCCTGGTGAAGGCCGTCGTCTACGAGATCCGCGAAGCGCTGGAGCGGCGGGTCGGCGCCGTGAACGCCGATGTGACGGACCCGGCGCGCCGCGTGGCCCGCGCGGTCTGTGTCTACCAGCGCTATGCCGTCGACGAGCCGCAGCGCGCCAAGGTTCTGGTACGGATCCAGAGCGGCTTTGCGCGAACCGACGAGCCGATGAACCGCGGCGTCGCGGCCGACGTCTCCGCCGGCCTGGCCGCCGGGCGGTTCGTGATCGCCACGGTCGAGGCTGGCGTTCTCTACGTGACTGGGGTCTCCCAGGCGGCCCTCGCGCGGACCTGCCGCAATCCCGACGTCAGCGCCGCCGTGAGCCTGTCGCAGCAGATGTGCGCCCTGATCCTGCGGGGGCTGGGCGTGCCGGCGGCGGAAGCGGAAACCCTCGCCGCCCAGGCTTCGGACGAACTGGTGCGCCGCCCCGGAGCCGGTTGAAGGCCTGCGCTCCGGTCTGGCATCCTAGCGACCCGCAACGCTCCCGGCGATCGAGCCGGCGACGTCCGAGGCCATCTTGATCTGGGCCTGCCGGTCGCGGATCTCGTAGCGGTCGGCGATCCAGGCGAAGTCCGTGTAGGCCACCCAGACCTTCCCGGCCGCATCCTGGGTCACCAGGATCCGCACCGGCCAGTCGAGGCCCGCATACGGGTTGGACGTCAGGAACTGGGCGCCCAGCGGCGGATTGCCGAAGATCAGCAGCTTGGACGGCCGCAACGGGATGTCCGCGCCCTTGGCGAGGTCGGCCTGGTCGATCTCAGTGAAGAAGCGGATGCCCTTGGCCGAGATGTCGGCCTTGATGCGGGCGACCGTGTCGTCGAACCCGTATGCGCTCGGAACGCGGACGACGCCCTGGGCGGTCTCGGCCGCGGCGGCCGGCTCGGCGACGGCGGCGACGGCCACGGCGGTGATGCTCAGGCTGACGCCGATCGCGACGGCGCGAAGCGCGTGGTGGGGAAAGCGGGTCATGCGGGGGCTCCTTGATCGGTTTGGGGGAGGGATTCTTCGGTCATCCGGCCCGCGTCCGCCTCGTGGAGGATGATCCCCTCCATCGGGTCGACGCAGGTGGTCCAGGGCGCCTGGGCCAGCACCCGCGCCGTGTGGGCGTAGCCGGCTTCCCAACGGGAGCGGATGCCGAGCGGCGAGAAGTCGATGTCCTTGGCATGGTCCTCGCCGGCGAGCGGCGGCGCCAGCAGGCGGATCACGTGCATCTGGGTCGGGCAGCCATAGGCGGCCAGCTCCCGCGCCTCGTTGGTGGCGCGCGTCTCGGGCGGCAACTTGTCGGCCAGCATCGCGATGACATGGCGCAGCTTGTGGATCTGCTTCTGCCGGGCGATGTGGGTGATCGCGCGGCTCGAATACTGCAGGTCCTTCTGGCGCGAGAGCACGCTCCAGATACTGTCGGGCTCGGGGCCGTTGGGCGCCCACATGTGGACCGCGAAGACCACGCCCGAGCGGCGCGGCTTGTCGTCGAAGACCGCCTCCACCGGCGTGTTCGAGAGGATGCCGCCGTCCCAGTAGAGTTCGCCGTCGATGCGGACGGCGGGGAAGGCGGGGGGCAGGGCGCCCGAGGCCATGACGTGGCGCACGGTCAGAACGTCCTCGCGGCTGTCGAAGTAGCGCATCTGGCCGGTCTGGACGTTGGCGGCGCCGACGGTCAGCCGCGGGCGCCCTGCGTTCAGCAACTGGGCGTCGACGAGCTGGCCCAGGGTCTTCTCCAGGGGATCGGTCGAATAGTAGCCGGCCAGCTCCGAGCCGAGCGGCGTCTGCATGCCAAGGAAGGCCCAAGGGTTCGGACGGAAGAACGCCTCCAGCCCGTTCGCCACGGTCATGGCGTTGGCCATCAGGGCGCCCATCCCGGGCAGCATCCCGGCGAACTGCACGGCGCGGGAATGGGTCATGCGGTCCCAGAATTCGCGCATCCGCTCCAGGCGCCGCGCGGGTTCGTTGCCGGCGATCAGGGCCGCGTTGATCGCGCCGATCGAGGTGCCGATCACCCAGTCGGGCTCGACGCCGGCCTCCTGCAGCGCCTGGTAGACGCCGGCCTGGTAGGCGCCCAGCGCCCCGCCGCCCTGGAACACCAGGACGACCTGGCCCAGCTTGGCCTTGTCGAGAGCGGAAGAGGTCTTGGCGGTGGTCTTCATGCCGCCCTTGTCCCAGGCCCGCAGGTCCAGCGGAAATGTCCGCTGGCTAATTCCACGATGCGCCCGCTGCATGGCGGCGAGCGTCTCGCGCGCGCGAAGGATTCGACAGTAATCCCGGCGGCGAACGCCCGGCGCATGGCCGCGATAACTTAAAGCGAATTCAGGGCTGGAGGGGCGCTCTCTAGGTTCCGGCCATCGAACACCGCCCAAGAGAGATACCGATGAAGACCCCCCTGATCCTCACCGCGACGGCCTCGCTGGCCGCCGCCCTCTTCGTTTCCGGCGCCGCGGCCGCCGGCGAATGCCCCGCCGCCCAGATGCGCCCCGACGCCCGCACGTCGGGCGAGACCATGCCGGCCAAGGTCACCGATACCGAACTCGCCTTCGTGGGCCTCGGCGACCAGATCGGCGGCCTCGACAACCGCCGCCTGCGCCTGCGCCGTCTCGTGGTCCAGCCGGGCGGTGTCGTGCCCTGGCACAGCCACACCGACCGTCCGGCCCTGATCATGACGGTCTCGGGCCAGATCACGGAATACGCCTCGAACTGCGCCGTCGGCATCGACCACAAGGCCGGCGACGTGGCCCGCGAGGTCAAGGGCGTCAGCCACTGGTGGAAGAACAACGGCAAGGTCCCCGCCGTGCTGATCGCCGCCGACATCAAGAACGACGCCGATACGACGGCGGCCGCCGACCACATGTGAGCAATGCCCGCGGCGCCGCTATCCCCCGCCCGGCGCGCCGCGGGTCCCAGAGGGCCTGCACTCCCCCAAGTCCCAGGCCTCTCGAAGGGCGTGCGGTGTCTGCGGACGCCGTGCGCCTTTTTCGCGCCCGGAGCCTTTCGAATGACACCCGACCCCAATGCCCCCGCCCGCCGCGCCGTCATCGGCCTGATCGGCTTCCTCACCCTCGTCGACCTGTTCGCCGCCCAGGCCATCCTGCCGACCCTGGCCGCCATGTACGCCGTGCCGCGTTCGGCCATGGGCGTGGCAGTCAACGCCTCCACGATCGGCATGGCCGCAGCGGGGCTCGTCGTCGCCCTGGTCAGCCACCGGCTGCCGCGCCGCGGCGGGATCTGGGTCAGTCTCGCCCTGCTGGCGATCCCGACCACCCTGTTGGCGCACGCCCCCGACCTGGCGACTTTCACGGCCCTGCGGATCGCCCAGGGCGTCTTCATGTCCGCCGCCTTCACCCTCACCATGGCCTACCTGTCGGAGCAGAACACCGGCACCGCGACGGCCGCCGCCCTGGCGGCCTACATCACCGGGAACGTCGCCTCGAACCTGGTGGGGCGCCTGATCTCGTCCGCCGTCGCGTCGGCGGCCGGCGTCGCGTTCAACTTCTACGTCTTCGCCCTGCTCAATCTGGCGGGCGCGGCCCTGGTCTGGTTCACGCTGCAAAACGCCCCGGCCATGGGTGTCGCGGACGGCCAGGCGCCGAGGCCGGCGCTGGCCCGCATCGCCGCGCACTTCGGCAACCGCTGCCTGGTCGCCAGCTTCGGTATCGGCTTCTGCGTGCTCTTCGCCTTCCTGGGCGCCTTCACCTACGTGAACTTCGTGCTGGCCGAGGCGCCGCTGCGGTTGAGCCCAATGGCGCTTGGCTTGGTCTACTTCGTCTTCCTGCCGTCGATGGTGACCACGCCCCTGGCTGGACGCATCGCCAGCCGCTTCGGGCCGCGCCCGACGTTCTTCGCCTCCCTGGGTCTGGCCGTGGCCGGCCTGCCGCTGCTGCTGGCGGACACGGTCGCGCCGGTGATCGCCGGCCTCACGATGGTGGGCGTCGGAACCTTCTTCGCCCAGGCGACCGCGACCGGGTTCGTCGGGCGGGCCGCGCGCAGCGACCGGGCGGCGGCCAGCGGGATCTACCTCGCCAGCTACTACCTGGGCGGACTCGCCGGCGCGGCGGTGATCGGCCAGGTCTACGACCGGGCGGGCTGGCCTGCGGCGGTCGTCGTGGTGGGGGGCTCACTGGTCGCGGCGGCAGGCCTGGCGGCGACGCTCCGGCCGGCGACCGCGGGCGCGCGGGGGGAACTGGCGCCGGCGATCTAGCCGGCGTCTTCCAGCTCGTCCTCGGGATCGCAGGGCGCGGGGGCCATCGCCGCCGGCGGCCACTTGAAGGCCCGCGCCTGCTGCACGAAGGCGCCCACGGCGGGGGAGTGCGGGCGGCCGCGGACGGTCACCAGCATGATGGTGCGGGTGAACTCGGGGTCGATCAGTCGCCGCGTCACCAGGCCCGGGTCCGTCACGCTGAGTTCCGGAAAGAACCCGAAGCCCAGGCCGGCCTTGATCATGCCCTGCACCCAGTCGTCGCGCTCGGACGAGAAGACCTTCTTCCAGAGCACGCCCGCCGCACGGAGCTGGCGACGGGCATGGTCGAAGATCTCGCAGTCGGCCCGGCTGACGTACGGCTGCTCGTGGGTGTCGCGGCAGGTGACGACGTTCTGCGCCGCCAGCGGATGGTCGGCCGGCAGGGCGATCACGAAGCGCTCGCTGTACAGCGGCAGGCCGTGGAAGCGGACGTCCAGCGCCTCGGGCAGCCCGAAGAGGGCGAGATTGAGCTCGCCCTTCGACAGCATCTCCTGCAGTTCGGCGGAGCCCTCCTCGATGACCTCCAGGTCGACGTTGGGATGGGCCATCCTGAACTTCACGATCAGGTCGGCGATCATCTGCGGCCCGATCGTGCACATCACCCCGATCCGCAGGGTGACGTTGTCGAGCTTCTTGGCGCTGCGCGCCTGGGCCTTGGCGGCCTCCGTCTGGGCATGGATCTGTTCGAGGTAGGGCAGCATCATCCGACCCAGCTCGGACAGGTGCGTGTTCTGCCGCTCGCGATGGAACAGGGGGCCGCCCAGCTCGTGCTCGAGCTGCTGGATCGCGCGCGTCAGGGCAGGCTGGCTGACGTTGGACTGTTCGGCCGCGCGCGTGAAATTGAGCGTCCTCGCCAGGGCGAGGAAATAGCGGACCTGCTGCATTTCCATGGCGGGTTCCCCCGGGAGTTTGCCAGGACGCGCGGCGACTAGGCGATACGCGCCTCCGCCGACGGCGAAGCTACACGGATTGCGGGTTCGCGCCCACGCGTCACGGCCTCGAAGACCAGACGCGCGCCGCGCTCGAACGTGAGGTACGACCAGACCCAATCCAGCACGACCTGCAGCCGGTTGCGGAAGCCAATCAGGAACCAGACGTGGGCCGCGCACCAGAACAGCCAGGCCGGAAAGCCGGTCAGCTTGATGCGCCCGAGGTCGGCGACCGCCGCCTGGCGGCCGATCGTGGCGAGGCTGCCCAGGTTGCGGTAGCGGAACGGCCCCGGCGCCGGGCGACCCGCCATGCGGGCGGCGATCACCGCCGCGGCGTAGGCGCCGGCCTGCTTCGCGGCCGGCGCGACGCCGGGAACCGCGGCGCCCGTCCCGTCGCGCACGCTGGCGCAGTCGCCCACGAGGAACACTTCGGAGCGGCCGGGCAGGGTGAGATCCTTCTCCACGAACACGCGGCCGGCGCGATCGGTCTCGGCCTCCAGCCAACGGCCGGCGGGCGAGGCCTGCACCCCCGCCGCCCAGATCACATTCGCCGCGTCGATGCGCAGGTCGCCGACGGTGACGCCGCCCTCGTCGCAGTGGCCCACCGGCCGGCCCAGCATCAGCTCGACGCCCAGCTTCTCCAGCGCCGCCTTCGCATAGGCCGACAGCGAGGGGCAGAACGTCGACAGCACCCGTGGCCCGCCGTCGATCAGCAGGATGCGGGCGCGCTGGCCGCGGATTCGGCGGAAGTCGCAGGCCAGCGCCCGCCGCGTGAGCTCCGCGATGGCGCCGGCCAGCTCGACCCCCGTCGGCCCGCCGCCCACCACCACGAAGGTGAGCAGGCGGTCGCGGGCGGCGGGATCCATGTCGAGCTCGGCCGACTCCAGGGCGAGCAGCACGCGCCGTCGCAGGCCGAGGGCGTCCTCCAGCGACTTCAGGCCGGGCGCATGCGCCGCCCAGTCGTCGCGCCCGAAATAGGCGTGGGTCGCGCCGGTCGCGAGGATCAGTTGGTCGTAGGCGATCCGCCGGCCGCCCAGCAGCACGCAGCGTCCCTCCAGATCGACTCCGCTGACCTCGTCCAGCTCGATGTGCAGGTTGCGGTGGCGGCGCAGGATCATTCGGATCGGGCTGGCGATCTGGGTGGGCGCAAGGCCGGCCGTCGCCACCTGGTACAACAGCGGCTGGAACAGGTGGTGGTTTCGCCGGTCGATGAGGGTGACGTCGGCGTCGGTCTTGGCCAGCGCATGCGCGGCGGCCAGCCCGCCGAATCCTGCGCCGACGATGACGACCTTCTGGCGGGCGGCGGCCATGTCAGTGGGCGGTCCAGCCGCCGTCGACGCTCAACGCCGCGCCGGTGATCGAGGCGCCGTGCTCGCCGCAGAGGAAGGCGGTCAGGGCGCCGATCTCCTCCACCGACGCGAACTTGCGGTTGGGTTGGGCGGTGAGCAGGACATCGGTGATCACCTGCTCGGCGGTCATCATGTGGGCGCGGGCCTGGTCGGCGATCTGCTTCTCCACCAGCGGCGTCCAGACGTAGCCCGGACAGATGGCGTTGCAGGTCACGCCCATGCGGGCGGTTTCCAACGCGACCGTCTTGGTCAGGCCGACGACACCGTGCTTCGCGGCCACGTAGGCCGACTTGAAGGGCGAGGCGACCAGGCCGTGCGCCGAGGCGATGTTGACGATGCGCCCGAAGCCCCGCTCCAGCATCTCTGGCAGCACGGCCTTGGTCGCGTAGAACGCCGACGACAGGTTCACGGCAAGGATCGCTTCCCACTTCGCGTTCGGAAACTCCGTCACCGGCGCGACGTGCTGGATGCCGGCGTTGTTCACCAGGATGTCGATGGGGCCCAGCACGTCGCGGGCGAAGGCCACCATCTCGCAGATCTTCGCAGGCATGGAGAGGTCGGCGGGCGAATAGATCACCTCGACGCCGTGCAGCGTCGACAGCGTCTCGCGCGTGCGTTCTATCTCCTGCGGGTCGCCGAAACCGTTGAGCACGATGCGCGCGCCCAGTTCGGCGAGGCTCTCGGCGATGCCCAGGCCGATGCCGCTGGTGGAGCCGGTGACGATGGCGACGCGGCCGTCCAGCGGACGGGCGAGGGCGGAGGCGGTCTGGGCGGCGGTGAGCGTCATGGTTGGATCCTGTGTCCTGAACAGACCCTCAGCGTGGCCCGCGCGCGCGGGCGGCTGAAATGCCCGGAGCGCATCGCCTCACGCCACGTGGCGCATGAAGAGCGGCCGCCAGAGGCCGCTCATCCCGACCTCGCCGGACAGGTCGACGACGCCGCGGCGATAGAGGTCGAACAGATGGGCCAGCACCGAGTGGCACGCGGCCGGATGCAGGCGCCGGTCGGTATCGGCGTAGAGCTTGGCGACGAGCTGGCGCACCGTGGCCGGGCCGCCCGTCTCCAGCGCCACGAGGATCTGCTTCTCGCGCTGGCGGCGGTGGACGATGTACGCCGCCAGGAAGCTGTCGACGCGTCGGATCGGCGGGCCGTGGGCGGGGAACAGGGCCTCGTAGCGCCGCGCCCGGATCCGCTCCAGGCTGCGCATGTAGAGCCCCATGTCGCCGTCGGGCGGGCTGACCACGCTGGTGGACCAGCCCATCACGCAGTCTCCGGGGAAGAGCGCGTTCTCCTCCAGCAGCGCGAAGGCGTAGTGGTTCGAGGTATGGCCTGGGGTCGCCACCGCCTCGATCGTCCAACCGGGCCCGTGGAAATACTGCCCGTCGGCCAGGGCCACGTCGGGGCGGAACGCCAGGTCGTCGCCGGCTTCCAACCGGTCGCCGCCGCCGGAAGGGCGGCACAGCGTGGCGCCGGCGTAGATCACCGCCCCGGTGCGCTCCGCCAGGGGCCGCGCCGCCGGGGAATGATCCAGGTGGTTGTGAGTGACGAAGATGTGGGTGATCCGCTCGCCGCGCGTGGCCTTCAGGATCGCCTCGATCTGGCGAGGGTCGTCCGGGCCGGGATCGACGACCGCCACCTCGCCGTAGCCCACGATGTGGGCGCCGGTGCCGGTGAAGGTGAAGGGCCCCGGGTTCTGGGCCACGACGCGGCGGATGAGCGGGCTCACGCGGTCGGCGCGGCCGTACTTGAACGCGAACTCACGCACGAAGG
>NZ_JANINU010000262.1 GCF_024508875.1 Phenylobacterium sp. | reverse complement strand
CGGCTGGGCAAGCCGGAGGACATCGCCAGGCTGGCCGTCTTCCTGTGCGGCGACGAGGCGGGCTACGTCACCGGCGCGGAGATCCTGGCTGACGGCGGACAGACCCTCCACGGCTATCCCCGCTGGTTCAGCGCCGACTACGCGCAGCCCGGCGCCGAGTGGATTCCGCATACGCAGCGGTGAGCCTCAGAGGACAATGACCTCTTCGTCGGGCGTTTCGGCGAACAGCCGCTCCACCTCTCCGGCCCGCCGGTCGATGACCGCGCGGCGGTTGATGGTGCCCTTGTCCGAAATCTCGTGGGCGTTGGCGCTGGGCGGGTCCTTGAGCAGCAGGGCCCGCTTCACCCGCGCTGCGCTGCCGTGCTGGCTGGCATTAAAGGCCGCCAGCCGCTTGCCGATCTCGGCCTGGTCAGCCCCCGGCGTCGCCCAGAGCATGACGCCCAGGTACGGCCGCCCGTCATCGCAGAGCACCAGGTCCGTCACCAGCGGCGACAGCGCCTTGATCAGACCGTCCCGAAGCGACCCGCCATACACCCAGGCGCCGCTGGAGAGCTTGAACTCCTCGGCGGCGCGGCCTGAAAACGCCAGGCCCTTGGTCGCGTCATCCGGGTCGTGGAAGGTCACCAGGTCGCCGGTGCGATAGAAGCCCTCCTCGTCGAAGGCCGCCGCCGTCTTCTCCGGCTCGTCAAGATACCCGGTCGTGACGTTCGGCCCGCGGGCGCGCAGCTCGTAGCGGTCGCCCACCGGCACCAGCTTCACCATCGTCCCCGGCGCGGGAAGGCCGATGCCCACCTTGTCGGTCTCGAAGTGGATGACCATGAAGGCGGAGACGGTCTCGGTCATGCCGTAGCCGCTGGTCATCATGATCCGGTGGCCGGTCTCGGCGACGGCGGCGGCCTGCAGCCGGTCCAGCACCGTCTGCGGCAGGCCCGCGCCCCCGTACAGCATCAGCCTCATCTTCCTGAAGAAGGTGGCCCGCAGCTCGGCGTCCTTCTCCAGGGCGTCCGTCAGCATGGCGTAGCCGAGCGGCACGTTGTTGAAGTAGCTGACGGAAATCTCTCGGAGATTCCGGATCGAGGTCTCGAACAGCCCCGGGGCTGGCTTGCCGTCGTCGATGTACAGCGTGCCGCCCTCCAGCAGCGTGGTCCGCAGCACGAAGGCGCCGGCCGCATGGTGCCAGGGCAGCCAGTCCAGCATCACGTCGTGCCAGCCCGCGGCCTCGCCGATGGTCTGCTGGCACTGGGTCGAATTGGCCATCAGGTTGTCGAAAGTGATCGGGACCACCTTTGGCAGGCCGGTGGAGCCCGAGGTCAGCATCAGGGCCGCGCGGCCCTCCGGCCTAAGCCCTGCGATGGACCTTTCGACCGCCTCGGTCGGCCTGGTCGCCAGCACGTCCGCGTACGAGATCGCCGGCTTCGACAGCTTCGAGGGATCGGTCGTGACGATCTTGGCCTCGCCGAGGTCCAGCGCCTCAAGCGCACCCTTGGCCATGGCCGTGTCCTCGGCGAACACCACGCCCGGCTTAACCTTGGCCACCACGTGGCCCAGCCGGCCATAGTCGCCGCCGAGCGCCGCATAGGTCACGCTGACCGGGCAGGCCGCCCGTCCCGCCGCCTGAGCCGCGAAGCTCATCACCGCGAAGGCCGGCGTATTTCCCGCCAGGATCAGCACGGGGCCGTCCGAAGCGTTGGCCAGCAGCCACTGGGTCGCCGCGTCCATGTCCTGCTTGAGTTGGGCGTACGACAGGAACGCCCACTCGCCATCCGCGCCCCGCTGCGCCAGCGCCGGCTTATCGGCCGAGATCGCCGCGCGCCGCGCGAAGGCGGCCGGGATGTTGGGGTCGTACGGCTTCAGCGGGATGTTCGAGACGATGGTGATCGCCCCGTCCGCGCGCCGCTCGACGGCGAGGTCCACCGCCATCAGGTGGGCCTCGCGGAACGGAGCCTTCGCCAGCGGCTCGGCGCTGTCGGCCACGGTCAGACGCCCACCACGAGGCTGACCGTCGTGGTGGTCGAGCCGCCGATGTTGAGGGTCTGCACCGTCTTGGCGCCGTCGACCTGGTAGTCGCCGGCCTTGCCGGTCACCTGCTTGAAGGCGTCCAGCGCCATGCGCACGCCGGTCGCGCCGACGGGGTGGCCCAGACCGATGAGGCCGCCGGAGGGGTTGATCGGCAGGCGGCCGCCGATCTCGATGGATCCGTCCTCCACCGCCTTCCAAGCCTCGCCTGGCGCGGTCAGGCCGAGGTGCTCGATCGCCATGTACTCAGTCGTCGTGAAGCAGTCGTGGGTCTCGACGGCGTCCAGTTCCGAGATGTCGGCGATGCCGGCGCGGCTGCGCGCGGCGTCGATCGCCTGCTTCACGCGCGGGAAGACATAGGGCTGACCCTCGCTGGCGCGGACCTTGCGCTCGTAGCTGATGGGCGCCGAGGTATGGCCCCAGCCCTTGATGCGCGGCAGGCTCTCCAGCGGAATCCCGCGCCTGTCGGCGTATTCCTTCGCGGCCTTCTCCGAGGCCAGGAACACCACCGCCGAACCGTCCGTCACCTGGCCGCAGTCGTTCTTGCGGATCATGCCCTCGATGACCGGATTGGCCTCGTCGTCTGTGGTGAAGCTCTTCTCGTTGAAGGCCCACTGCCGGGTCTGCGAATTCGGATTCTTCTTGGCGTTGGCGAAGTTGATCTCCGCGATCCGCATCAGGTGTTCGTACTTCAGGCCCCAGCGGCG
>NZ_JANINU010000261.1 GCF_024508875.1 Phenylobacterium sp. | reverse complement strand
CATGGTGGAGCTAAGGAGAGTCGAACTCCTGACCTCTTGAATGCCATTCAAGCGCTCTACCAACTGAGCTATAGCCCCAAGGTCGGGTCTTCCCAGGAAGCGTGGCCCCCCGGGAAGGCGCGGAACCTATTCAAACCGGTTCCCGCGATCAAGCCCGGTTTCAGGCTTTTTTTGTCGCGGGCCCCGGCTCCCTGTTGGCGCGGGATTTTACCGGTCGTCGTCGCCGTCGTCCGGCAGGCCTTCGATCTCGGATTCGTCGAAGTCGTCTTCGTCCTCGTCCTCGAGGAATGGAACGTCGTCGGCGTCCTCCACGTCCTCGTCGTCCGAGAACTCGCCCAGGTCTTCCGACACCGAGCCGCCGCCCGGTTCGTCAGCCCCGTCGTCGTCGTCCGTCGACAGCGGCGGCTCGTCCGCGACTTCGTCGAGTTCGGGCGTCACCGCCTCGTCCTCGTCTTCGTCCTCGTCGGCTTCCTTGGCTGCGACCTGATCTTCGACCTGATCGTCGTCAGGCACGATGGTGCGCGCGCGGACGCGGCGGTTGCGGACGGCTTCGTCTGGATCGAATTCGGTCGCGCACTTGGGGCAGTGCGCCGGACGCTTGTTCAGATCGTAGAACTTAGCCTGGCAGTTGGGGCAGATTTGCTTGGTGCCCAGCTCGGGATTGGCCAAAGGCGGCGACCCTCTAAAGTTTGGAATTTCGCGAAAGGCGGCGTCCCTTGCCACGGGCGGGACCGCCTGTCAAAGCAATCGCCCTCACGACTAAAGCCCATATCCGGAGGCGCGTTTCAGAGACATGACGGCGGCGAACCTGACCGCCCGCCGCGCAGGCCCGCTCAAGGGCGTGGTGCGTGCTCCGGGAGACAAATCCATCAGCCATCGTGCGCTCATCCTGGGCGCGCTCGCGACGGGCGTGACCGAAATCGAGGGCCTGCTCGAAGGCGACGACGTGAAGCGCACGGCCGCGGCCATGGCGGCCTTCGGCGCGAAGATCGAGCGGCTGGGCGAGGGGAAGTGGCGCGTCGAGGGCGCAGGCGGCTTTTCCGAACCGGCGGACGTGGTCGATTGCGGCAACGCCGGCACCGGGGTGCGGTTGATCATGGGCGCCGCGGCCGGCTTCGACATGGCCGCCACGTTCACCGGCGACAATTCCCTGCGCGGGCGACCGATGAACCGCGTGCTGAAGCCGCTGGGCCAGATGGGCGCGACCTGGATCTGCCGCCAGGGCGGACGCCTGCCCCTGACCCTCAAGGGGGGCGGTCTGAAGCACATCGCCTACCGCTTGCCGGAGCCTTCGGCCCAGGTGAAGTCGGCGGTGTTGCTGGCCGGCCTGCACGCCGAAGGCGGGGTGGAGGTGATCGAGCCCGAGGCCACGCGCGACCACACCGAGCGGATGCTGCACGGTTTCGGCGCGACCATCGAGGTGCGGGAGGAAGGCGCCGGCCGCCACATCGTCCTGCCGCCCGGCCAGAAGCTGCGCGGAACGCGAATCCACGTGCCGGGCGACCCGTCCTCGGCCGCGTTTCCGCTGGTGGCGGCGCTGGTGACGCCGGGGTCGGAGGTGACGGTGCAGGGCATGCTGCTGAACCCGCTCCGCATCGGCCTGTTGGAGACCCTGGGCGATATGGGCGCCGACATTTCGGTGACCAATGTGCGCGAGGAGGGCGGCGAAACCGTCGCCGACGTCACGGCGCGTCACTCCGAGCTGGAGGGCGTCGAGGTCCCGGCCGAGCGTGCGCCGTCGATGATCGACGAGTACCCGATCCTGGCCGTCGCCGCCGCCTTTGCCTCGGGCAAGACCGTGATGCGCGGCATCGGCGAGATGCGGGTGAAGGAGAGCGACCGGATCGCGCTGATGGCGGCGGGCCTCGCCGCCTGCGGCATCGGCGTCGAGGAGGAGCCCGAAACCCTGACGGTGATCGGCGCCAAGCGCGGCAACCACCTTGTCCACGGCGGCGCCGGCGTGACGACCCACGGCGACCATCGCATCGCCATGTCGCACTTGGTCCTGGGCCTCGCGGCGGAGGAGCCGGTCGGCGTGGACGAGCCGGGCATGATCGCCACCAGCTTCCCCGGCTTCGTGCAGATGATGCGCGGCCTGGGCGCTGAGATTGAGGGCTGATGGGCAAGCCGGTCCGCACCAGCTTCATCGTGGCGGTCGATGGGCCGGCCGCCTCGGGCAAAGGCACGATCGCCAACCGGCTGGGTCATGACCTGGGCCTCCCGGTGCTGGACACCGGGCTGCTCTACCGCGCCGTCGGCGTGCTGATGGATCGCGCCAGGCTGTCCCTCGATGACGAGGGCGCGGCGGCCGCGGCGGCGGCCACGCTGAGCGCCGACCTGCTGAACGACCCTGCGCTACGGACGCGCGCAGCCGGGGAGCTGGCCAGCCGGGTGGCGGTTCATCCCCGGGTTCGCGACGCCCTGCTGGACTTCCAGCGCACCTTCGCCCGCCAGGATGGCGGCGCGGTGCTGGACGGGCGCGATATCGGGACCGTCATCTGCCCCGAGGCGCCGGCAAAGCTCTATGTCACTGCGACGGCGGAAGTGCGGGCCGAGCGCCGCTGGAAGCAACTGAAGGGCCAGGGCGAGGACGTCGCCTTCGACGACGTGCTGGCCGACATCCGCCGCCGCGACGAACGGGACGGCGGCCGGGCCGCGGCGCCTATGACCCGGGCTGTGGACGCAAACTTGCTCGACACCACCGAAATGACTATAGAGCAGGCCGCCGATGCG
>NZ_JANINU010000260.1 GCF_024508875.1 Phenylobacterium sp. | reverse complement strand
TGCGCCGGGCGCGGCGCGAGGACGTGGCCGCCATCGTCGCCCTGCTGGCCGACGATCCGATGGGCGGCGCGCGCGAGCAGGTCAGCGACCCGCCGGGCGCCGGCTACCTGGCGGCGTTCGAGCGGATCGAGGCCGAACCACGGATGCTGCTGGCGGTGGCGGAGGACACCGACGGCGCCGTGGTGGGCACGCTGCAACTCACCTTCGTGCCGGGCCTGTCGAACCAGGGCGGGACGCTGGCGCTTGTCTCGGCCGTCCGGATTTCAGGCACCCGGCGCGGCCAGGGCCTGGGTGGACGGATGATGGAGTGGGCCATGGCCGAGGCCCGCCGCCGGGGCTGCGGGATCATCGAGCTGCTCACCCACAACAGCCGCGTGGACGCCCAGCGGTTCTACGCCCGGCTCGGCTTCGTCCCGAGCCACGTGGGCATGCGCCGGGCGCTGTAGATCAGCCCTGCTGGATGCGGCCGGGGCCGGGCAGGACGTCGATCAGCTCGATCTTGAAGATGAGCGGCGAGCCGGGCGGGATCTGGCCCGCCGGCTCGTCGCCGTAGCCGAGGTTGGACGGGACCATCAGAACCCATTCGTCGCCAGGGCGCATCATCTGCAGGGCTTCCTGCCAGCCGGGGATCAGGGCCTTCAGCGGCATGGCTGCCGGCTGGCCGCGCTCGTAGGAGCTGTCGAAGACCGTGCCGTCCTCCAGCTTGCCCTCGTAGTGGACCTTCACCTCGTCGGTGAGCTGGGGCTTGAGGCCGGTCTCGGGACCGGAGCGGACGATCCGGTAGGCGAGACCGGACGGCAGCACCTTCACGCCGGGTTGCTTGGCGACCTTCTCCATGAAGGCCTTGCTGGCCTCGGACTGCTGGACCGGCGCGCCGGGGGCGGCGGCGTCCTTGCCGGCCTTGGGCTGGCAGGCCACGAGCGCCAGGGCGGCGGCGAGGAGGGTCAGGGTACGCTTCATGGGATCAGGTCCTCAGACGACGCGCGGCGGGTAGCCGCGTTCCCGCAGGGCGTCCATCACCTCCTGGGTGTGCTGAGCGTCGCGGGTCTCGATCATCACGTCGAACTCGGCGCCCTTGGCCGGCACGTCCAGCGCCAGGCGGTTGTGCGCCACCTCGATGATGTTGGCGCCCATCTGGCCGATGATGGCCGAGACGTTGGCCAGCAGGCCGGGGCGGTCGTCGCCGATGATCCTCAGGCTGACGATACGGCTCTCGCGCACCAGCTCGCGGGTCAGCACCGACGCCAGCAGGCGGGTGTCGATGTTGCCGCCCGTTATGACCAGGCCGCACGTCTTGCCCCGGAAGCGTTCGGGATAGGCCAGCAGCCCCGCGAGAGAGGCCGCGCCGGCGCCCTCGGCGACCGTCTTCTCGACGTTGCAATAGAGGGCGATGCCGCGCTCGAAGTACGGCTCCTCGATCAGCAGCACCTCGTCGATGAGCGGGCGGGCGATGGCGTAGGTGTGCTCGCCCACCTCCTTCACCGCGATGCCCTCGGCGATGGTGGAGGCGCCGTTGGCCTGGGCGGTTCGCACGCCGCGCATCTTGGCGGTGAACGAGGGGAACATCGCCGGCTCCAGGCCGACGATGCGGATGTCCTTCTTGAGGTGCTTGGCGGCCGTGGCCATGCCGGCGATCAGCCCGCCGCCGCCGATCGGGATCGGCAGGACGTCCAGGTCCGGCACGTCCTCCAGCATCTCCAGCGCCACCGTGCCCTGCCCCGCCATCACGTCATGGTCGTCGAACGGGTGGACGAAGGTCAGCTCGCGTTCGACGCAGAGGGTCCGCGCGTGGGCCGCCGCGTCGTCGTAGGTGTCGCCCTCGATCACCACATTGGCGCCGTGGGCCCGGGTCTGCTGCACCTTCACGAACGGCGTGCCCTTGGGCATGACGATGGTGACCGGGATGCCGAGCCGGGCTGCGTGGTAGGCCAGTCCCTGGGCGTGGTTGCCGGCCGAGGCGGCGATGACGCCGCGCGCGCGCACGTTCTCGCCCAGTTGCAGCAGCTTGTTGAGCGCGCCGCGCTCCTTGTAGGCCGCCGTGAACTGCAGGTTCTCGAACTTCACCCAGACCTTGGCGCCGGTGATCTCGCTGAGCGTGCGGGAGAAGCGGCACGGCGTGCGCTCGATATGACCCTTGAGCCGCTCTTGGGCCGCAAGGATGTCGTCGAAGGCAAGGGTCATGGGCGCGGCCGGCTGTTCGGAAAGGCGCGCAACCTAACGACCGAGCGGCGCAGGGGCAACGCAGCGCTTGCACGTTCGAACAAACAAAGAACGCGATCCTTCTCCCGCAAGGGAAGAAGGGCGCCTAAGCGTCGAACTCCGCGACCAGGTGGCCCGGCGCGATTTCCTGCAGCGCGGGCGGTGGCCCGTTGGCCGCGCGGGAAGGCAGGAAGCGGTAGGCCGCCTTCGGGTCCATGGGGCTGGGGGGTTCGCCGGCAAGCTTCAGGCGCTGGCGGGTGCGCTCGACCGCGGGGTCGGGGATCGGCGCGGCGGAGAGGAGCGCGCGGGTGTAGGGATGCTGGGGCGACCGCCAGATGCGGTCGCGGTCGGCCAGTTCCATGACGCGGCCGAGGTAGAGCACCAGGACGCGGTGGCTGATCTCGCGCACCACCGCCAGGTCGTGGCTGATGAAGATCATCGCCAGGCCCATCTCCTTCTGGAGCTGGATCAGCAGGTCGATGATCTGGGCGCGGACGCCGACGTCCAGCGCCGAGACCGCCTCGTCGCAGATCACCAGCCGCGGTCTCAGGATCATGGCGCGGGCGATGCCGACCCGCTGGTTCTGGCCCCCGCTGAGCTCGTGCGGGTAGCGGTTGATCAGCCCCGGATCCAGCTCGACCCGCGCCATCATCGCCTTCACCTCGGCCTCGCGTTCGGCGCGGCCCAGGCCGGGCCGGAAGACCGTCAGCGGCTCGGCGATGGACGTGCCGACGGTCATCCGCGGATCGAGGCTGGCCAGCGGGTCTTGGAAGACGATCTGCAGATCCTTCCGTGCGGCCCGCATCGCCTCGCGGTCGGCATGGGTGATGTCGCGCCCCATCAAGGTGACGGCGCCGGACGTGGCGGGCAGCAGGTTCAGCACCGCGCGCGCCAGGGTGGACTTGCCCGAACCGCTCTCGCCGACGATGCCCAGGGTCTCGCCCTGCCGGACGGCGAAGGAGACGCCGTCCACGGCGCGCAACACCTTCGTGGCGCCGAACAGACCCTCGCGGATCGGGAAGTGGACCGTCACGTCCCGCCCCTCGGCCACCACGGGCGCGTCGGCCGGCGCGGGCGCGATCTCGGGCCGGCCGCCACGGCCCGGGCGATCCAGGCGCGGGATCGCCGCCAGCAGAGCCCGCGTGTAGTCGGTCTGCGGCCGGCCGAAGATGTCGGCCACCGCGCCCGCCTCGACGTAAGCGCCGTCGCGCATGACACAGACCCGGTCCGCCAGCCGCGCGATGACGCCCATGTCGTGGGTGACGAGCACCAGGGCCGTCCCGGTCGCCCGCTGCAGCTCGGCCATCAGGTCGAGGATCTCGGCCTGGACGGTGACGTCGAGCGCGGTCGTAGGCTCGTCGGCGATAAGAAGTTCGGGGCCGGGCGCCATGGCCGCGGCGATCATCACCCGCTGGCGCATGCCGCCCGACAGCTCGTGCGGGTACTGGCGCATGCGCCGCGCGGCGTCGGGGATGCGGACGTTCTCCAGCCATTCGCGGGCGCGCTTGCGTGCGTCGGCGTCCGACAGGCCGAGGTGCAGGCGCAGGGGCTCGGCGATCTGCTCCCCGATCCGCACATGCGGCGTGAGCGCGGTCAGCGGGTCCTGGAAGATCATGGTCATCTTCGAACCGCGGATCCGGTTGAGCTCGCGCGGCGCCAGGCCCAGAAGCTCGTGGTCGCGGAACCTCGCCGAGCCGGCGGCCCGACCGTTGCGGGCGAGCAGGCCCATGGCGGCCATGAAGGTCTGGCTCTTGCCCGAGCCGCTCTCGCCCACCACGCCAAGGGTCTCGCCGCGACCCACGCCGAGCGAGACGCCGCGCACCGCGCGGACCGTTCCGTCATGGGTGTCGAAGTCGACGCGCAGGTCCTGGATCGTGAGAACGTCGGCCAAAACTGCGCCCCGGCTTGCAACCGGTGGGACCGTAGGACCGGAATCAGGGTTTTTGAAACCCGCTCCGCCTCCCCAGCCGGTATGATCGCCTCGTGCCCCTTTCAGCAGCTCCCAAGCCCGCCCTGTTCCTCGACCGCGACGGCGTGCTCAACGAGGATCGCGGCTATGTGCACCGCTGGGAGGACTTCCAGTGGATTCCGGGGGCCCGGGAGACCGTGGCCGCCTTCAACCGCGCGGGGTGGCTGGTGATCGTGGTGACGAACCAGTCGGGCGTGGGGCGCGGCTACTACACCGAGGACGATGTCCACGCGCTGCACGCCCAGATGCAGCGCGAGCTGGCGCAGGTGGGCGGGCGGATCGACGCCTTCTATCACGCGCCCCAGCACCCCGAGGCGCCGGTCGAGGCTTATCGCCACCCGGACCCGCCGCTGCGCAAGCCCAATCCCGGCATGATCCTCCAGGCGCTCCAGGACTGGCCGATCGACGCCGAGGCGTCGCTGCTCATCGGCGACAAGCCGTCCGACCTGGAGGCCGCGCTGCGGGCGGGCATACGCGGCGTGCTGTTCGAAGGCGGGGACCTGAAGGCGTTCCTGGCCAAGGAAGACCTGCTGCCTTAGCGGCCTTCCATCTGCGTAAGCAGCCGCTCCAGCGCCTCCAGTTCGTCCGCCTCGCCGGCCGGCTTGTCCCAGCGGATGCGGTTGATGCGCGGGAAGCGCATGGCGACGCCCGACTTGTGGCGGGCCGAGCGCTGAAGGCCCTCGAAGGCGACCTCGAACACCAGGCCGTGGTGCGGCTCGGCGCGGACCGAGCGGACGGGCCCGAACCGTTCGACCGTGTTGTCGCGTACGAACTTGTCGATCTGCAGCAACTCCTCGTCGGTGAAGCCGAAGTAGGCCTTGCCGACGGGGGTCAGCAGCCGCTGGCCGGCGGGGTCCTGCGTCCACACCCCGAAGGTGTAGTCTGAGTAGTAGCTCGACCGCTTGCCGTGCCCGCGCTGGGCGTACATCAGCACCGCGTCGACAAGGAATGGATCGCGCTTCCACTTGAACCACGGCCCCTTGGGGCGGCCGGCGATGTATTCGGAATCCCAGCGCTTCAGCATCAGCCCTTCGGCGATCTGCGGATCGCCCGGCGGCGGGGTCGCGCGCAAGCCGGCCAGATCGGCCCAGGTCTCGAAGGGCTGCACGGGCGACAGGTCGATGCGCGGGCTCGACTCCTTCGCCACGAAGGCCTCGAGCCGCCGGCGCCGCTCGGCGAACGGCAGGCTCCGTGTGTCCTCGGGCCCGATCTGCAGGATGTCGTAGGCGCGGATCGCCGCCGGGAAGGCCGCCATCAGCTTCGCATCCACGGTCTTGCGGTTCAGGCGCTGCTGGAGGTCGGCGAAGGGCGCGACCTGGCCGTCGCGGATCACCAGCAGTTCGCCGTCGATGACGGCCTCGTCCTCCAGCGCATCGAGGACGTCGGGAAAGGTGCGCGAGATGTCGTCGCCCGTGCGGGTGTAAAGCCGGCGCACCCCGCCCTCGTGCGCGGCCTGAACGCGGATGCCGTCCCACTTCCACTCGGCGGCGTAGGCGCCCGGGTCCAGCTTGGCGAAGTCCACGGCCTCGTCGATGGCCTGGGCCAGCATCACCGGCCGGAACCGCGCGGGATGCTCGGCGGTGGGCTTTTCCGACCGGCCCTCCAGCCAGGCGAACAGGTCCTCGTAGGGCGCCTCCAGCGCGTGCCACAGTTCCTCGATCTCGGCCGGATCCACGCCGCCCATCTCGGCCGCGGCGCGCTTGGCCAGGCGTGCGGTCATGCCGACCCGCAGGGCGCCGGTCATGAGCTTCAGCAGGGCCCAGCGCTCGCGCGGCTCGCGCATCGCGTCGAGCCAGCCCTCGATCAGCGTCTGGACCTCGCCACGGCTGGCGGTGCGCAGGGCCTCGATCACCTCGCTGAGCTCGGGCTCGCGGTTGGCGCCGGGGCGCGCAGGCCAGACCAGCGACACGGCCTCGGCCAGGTCGCCCACATAGTCGTAGCTCCACCAGAAGAGCTGCGGGTCCATCCGCGCTTCGACGGCCTTTCGGATGAAGGCGGGCTTGGCGGCGTCGAAGCTGAGGTCGCCGGTCAGGGCCGCCAGCGCCCAGCCGCGATCTGGATCGGGGGTGTCGCGGAGGTAGTCGCGCACCATGGTCAGCTTGGCGTTCCGCGAGGACGTCAGCGACAGCCGGTCGAGGAGTTCGGCGAAGGCGCGCATGGCCTAACAGCTAGGCTCGCAGCGGGCGGGCCGCAAATCGGGCCTCGCCGCCGCGGGTTCGGCGGCGCGGTTGTCGGACAGGGCGGCGCGCATTCGCGGGGACGAACGCCGCCCGCGGGGGCGCGTTCCGCCTCAGAACGCGAGGTTGCGCACGATGCGCCATTCGCCGCCGACCTGCGCCCAGACGGTGACGTAGCGCCCCGCCCGCGTCCGCTCGCGTCCGTCGGCGCCAAGGGTGCGGATCGTCCCCACCCCCCACTCGTAGAGCAGGCCGCCGCCCCCGCAGGCGAGACCCAGGCTCCGGATGCGACCGCCGGCGGCGGGAGGGGCGCCGGCATAGAGCGCCCGCACCGCCTCCCGGCCCCTCACCACCGCGCCGTCGGCCGCCACCAGGATTCCGTCGTCGGCGTAGGCCGCCGCGATGGCGGCGGCGTCTCCGGCCTGGATCGCGCGCGGCCAGTCCCGGTTGGCGCGCCCGATGGCGGGCCGGGCCGACCGCTGGAGCGTGGCGCAGTCAGGCGGGGCGGTGCTGAGGGCGGCGGCGAGCGCGGCGGCGGCGAACATGGCGACGAGGCTAGGCGGCGGCCCGCACGGCGCCACCCCAGCGCGTCCAACCGCGCCGGCCGTTCGACGAACCGGGCGCGCGGCGGTGAGCCTGCGCGCCCGGCGACGTCATGCCGCCGGAGGCTTGGCCGCGGCCTTCTTCTGCCCCTGGAGCCGGACGAGCCACCAGACGAGGGCGCCCAGCCCGGCCACCGGCGCAAGCACCGCCAGCGCCCGGATCAGGAAGGCCAGGGTGAAGACGAAGATGCCGACGACGTCGCCAGCCGCCGCGCCGAGCGGAGCCAGCGAGCCCTTGGGCGCGAGCACCCCCTCCGACCGGTAGTCGATCCGGAGTTCGGACGTGGCGACCTGGCCGCGCATCAGGGCGATCTCGGAGCGCGTGGCGTCGATCTGGCCGCGCACCTGGGCCAGTTGCTGCTCCATCTCGAACAGTTCCGAGACCTTGCCCTTGCGGGTCTTCAGCGTGGCCTCCAAGCGGTCGCGCAGGATCACCTGGGAGCGCAGCGCCGCCTCGGTGTCCACGATGTTGCGCGAGAGGTCGTCCGAGGTGGTGTCGGCGGTGACCATCCGGCCGCCGACGGCCTTGGTGTCGTCCTCCAGGCCGGCCCGGAACGTGCGCAGCCAGGCGGGCTGGGCCTTGAGCGTCAGGCTGGCCGAGATCTCGTCCGGTCCGTTCTCGCGGACGTTCGAGCCGACGACCTGGCAGACGGTGGGACCGGCCGCCCAGCAGACCTGTTCATGCTTTGAGACCAGGCCGCGCACCTTCTGCGGCGGGGCGGCCAGGGCGTATTTGTAGACGTAGGCGAGCTGCGGGATCGCCAGGGGCGAAGCGGCCTGCGCCCTTCCCACATCCGGGGCGCGGGCTGTCTCGGCCGAAGGGGCCGCGACCGCGTCGGCGGCGGACGCGGCGGCGACTTCGGCGGGTGGAGGTTCGGCCTTCTGACAAGCCGCAACGGACAGCGCCGCGAGGGCGCAGAGAGTGATGCGCGTGCGCATGGATCACTTTCCAGAAGCCCCTTGATCACGACGATAACATTTTCGTGATCGGCCGCAAGACGGCTCCGCTTGGGGAGGTCCAGCGCCCCACCGCTTCAGGTCCTCCCTCGATTTCGAGGGGGGCTCACTCCTCCTCGTCGTCCTCGTAGCCCACCAGCGCCAGCGCCCGGGCCGGGATGTCGTGGAGGCTCGCCCAGCGGGCCAGGGCCTCCTCCCGGCCGTGGGTGATCCAGAGTTCGCCGGGGCGCAGCTCGTCGACGGTGGCGGTCAGCTCGTCCCAGTCGGCGTGGTCGGAGATCACCAGCGGCAGCTCGACGCCGCGCTGTTTCGCCCGCGCGCGGATCTGCATCCAGCCCGAGGCGAAGGCGGCGACCGGCTCGGGGAAGCGGCGGCTCCAGCGGTCCTGCAACGCCGACGGCGGGGCGACGATGACCTGGCCCGCGAAGTCGGCCTTCTTCGCGGTGGTGGCCGGCGCGAGCGGGCCGAGATCTATCCCGTGCCGTGTGTAGAGGGCGTTCAGCCGCTCCAGGGCGCCGTGGACGTAGATCGTCCGGTCCCAGCCGGCCTCGCGCAGCAGGCGGATGATGCGTTGGGCCTTGCCCAGGGCGTAGGCGCCGACGATGTGGCTGCGCTCCGGGAACTGGGCGACCGAGCGCAGCAGGCGGGCGATCTCGTCCTTGTCGTCGGGGTGGCGGAACACCGGCAGGGCGAAGGTGGCCTCCGAGATGAAGACGTCGCACGTCACCGGCTCGAACGGGGGGCAGGTGGGATCGCGGCGGCGCTTGTAGTCGCCGCTGACCACCATGGTCAGGCCCTTCCAGCGCACCACTGCCTGGGCCGAGCCCAGCACGTGCCCGGCGGGGACCAGGGTCACCTGCACGGCGTCGCGGTCCACCGCCTCGCCGTAGGCCGCGGCCTGTTTCGAACGGGCGAAGTCCAGGCCGTAGCGCTCGCCCATGATGTCCAGTGTCTCGGGCGTCGCCAGCACAGCGCCGTGGCCGGCGCGGGCGTGATCGGCGTGGCCGTGGGTGATCACCGCCCGCTCCACCGGGCGGACGGGGTCGATGTAGAAGTCGCCGGGGGCGCAGTAGAGGCCTTCGGCCTTCGGGCAGAGCAGGTCCTGGGGACGGATCATCACGCCTTCAATGTAGGCGCGGGCGGAAGGCTCCGCACATTGACTTCCGCGCCCGTCAGGTCCCTACGCCTGGGGCGATGTCCGATTTCAATACCGCCCCGCTGCCGGAGCGCATGCTGATGGCCCCCCACGCCGACGCCCTGGGCCTATCCCTGGTCTCCATCGAGAAGGGGCGCGGCGTGATGTCGGCGCCGTGGCGCGAGGAACTGGTGGGCGACCCGGAGACCGGCGTCATCGCCTCGGGCGTGGTGACGGCGCTGATCGACCACACCTGCGGCCTGGCGATCAATTCGGCCATGGGCGAGATGACGCCCATCGCCACGCTGGACCTGCGGATCGACTATCTGCGCCCCGCCGCGCCGAAGACGGGGGTGACGGCCGAGGCGCACGCCTATCGCCTGACCCGCACGGTGGGCTTCGTGCGGGCCGAGGCGTGGGACGTGGAGCGGGGCGACCTGGTGGCGACGGCCCAAGCGGCGTTCATGCTCAACACCCGCGCCCAGCCGCTGAAGGGCTGACGCCATGCAGGACACCGCGATCCAGAGCCTCGACGCCTTCCTCCAGAAGGTGCCCTACGTCCGCTTCCTCGGCATGCGCGTGGAGCTGGCGGGCGACGAGATGACGGCCGTGCTGCCGTTCCGCCAGAGCCTGATCGGCAACCCCGTCCTTCCGGCGCTGCACGGCGGGGTGATCGGCGCGTTCATGGAGCTGACCGCCCTGGCCCAGCTCTCGCTGACCGCGCCGGGGCAGCGCGTGCCGAAGACCATCGACATCACCATCGAATACCTGCGCTCGGGCCGCGCCCGGGACACCTATGCCCGCGCGATCCTGCGCAAGGTCGGCCGGCGGGTGGCCAATGTGCAGGTCGAGGCCTGGCAGGACAGCCGGTCCCAGCCCATCGCGGGACTGACCGGGCATTTCCTGATGCGGAACGAAGAAGCCTAGGGGCTGCCCCCCTCGGCCCTTGCCGTTCGTCGCCCGCCTTCCAGTTCGTCATAGCCGGTCAGGCCCGGGGATGACGAGATCGGAGGGGGCTACTTCGGCGCCGCCGCCTTTTCCCTGGCGATCTCGGCGAGGTCGGCCTGGGCCTTCTGTTCGGCGGCGGCGTCCTTGCGGTTGCGGGCCTCGATGAGGTGGTTCGTGGCCTCCATCTCGCGGACCGGAATCAGGTGGCTGTCGTCGGCGTGGACGAACGGCTTGGTCTGGATCTTCTCCAGGATCGCGCGCTGGCGGGCGGCCTCGGGGGTGTCGCCGACGCCATAGCCGAACATGAAGTCCGCGAGCTTCTTGCGCAGGGCGGGGTCGAGATCCTTGCGCCAGACCAGCGGGTCCTCGGGGATGCGGGGCGAGCGCCAGACGATCTCGACGTTCTTGAGCGTATTCTTCGCGACGTCGGTGTTCAGCAGCTTCAGCCGGTCCATCGACGCCGTGTTGTTGGTCGCCGCGTCCAGCATGCCGCCCGCCACCGAGAACAGGTTGGTCTCGTGGTTGGCCGAGCGCACGGTCTTGAAGCACGAGGCCGGGTCGATGTTGCGCGGCGCGAAGAGATAGGTCATCGGCGCCAGGGTGCCCGACGTCGACTTGGGATCGCCCATCCCGAAGTTCAGGCTCTTGTCGCACTTCAGGATCCTGTCGAGGGTCAGGCCCGAGCCCGCCTTGACGATGATCACCGCCTCGTAGCCGTCGATGCCGGTCGGATTCACAGAGCGCGCGAACACCTCGCCGTTCGCGCGGCGCACGGCCTCCAGCCCGGACTGGTTGGTGAACCAGCCCAGGTCGGTCTGCTTGAAGCGCATCGCCTCGATGAGGGCGGTGTAGTTCGAGCCGTAGTAGGCCTTCACGGGTGCGCCGATGGCCTTGGACATGTCCGCCAGGAACGGCGCCCAGTCCTTCTCCGCGCTGGTCTGGCTCTCGGCCGACAGGATGGAGAAGACCACCTCCTTGCGCGCCGGCGCGGCGCTCTGGGACGACGGCTTGCCGCAGGCTGTGAGCGCGGTGGCGGCGGCGAGGGCCAGGATGAGTCTGCGGTTCATTTCGTCTCCACGGCCGGGAGCCTCATCCCGACCACCTCGCGCCTGGCGCGGCTGATGCCGAACAGCACCCGGTCGGCGCTGCGGTCGAATGCGACGGCCTGTCCTTCGGCCGCCACGGGAATGGTCGCCACGTGCTTCAGGACCGTGCCGACGCGGGGCAGTTCCAGCACATAGACCTCGGGCAGGTCGTGGCCGGTGACGTAGAGCCGGCCGTCCGCGCCCCAGGCGCCGCCCGAGGCGCTGCGCGGCTTGAAGCGGTCCAGCACGGTGTCCGGAAACGTCCAGACGCCGGTCACCTTCCACTTGTCGTCGTAGCGCAGGAGGGTGGTGAAGCGGTGGTCGCGGCCAGGCTCGCCGCCCTTGGCGTCGTAGTTGGCGAAGCACGCCCACCAAGCATTGTCGCGCCGGTCGATCCAGGTGAGCGACCCGGGCTGGGGCGAGATCGCCATCGAGCGCTGGTAGGTCATGGTCGCCGGGTCGAACACCTCGACCGAGCTCTGCATCGGCAGGCTCGGGTAATTCGAGCTGGCGCAGACCAGCTCGGGTCCGATGACGGCGCAGGAATTGAGGTGCGGGAAGGTGGCCGCATCGCCCGACCACTGCGCCACCTTCTGGCCGGTGGCGCGGTCGTACTTGGCGATGGCGGAGTTATCGATAGCGTAGACGAAGCCTTGGTCCACCGCGACGCCCTGGTTGGCCTCGAGGGCCGGCAGGCGCGAGACGGTCTCGGCCGGCGGGAGCGAGAGGACGGCGGCGGCCAGGATCTCAAGCACGCTTCAGCCCCGCCTCGCCGTCTTCCACCACGAACTTCGCCAGGTCGCGCACCGGCGAATCCGGCAGGAGGGCGTTCTCCAGGCCGCGGAAGGTGACCTCGCACGCCGTCTTCGACAGGTCGACCCGGCCGTAGCCGCGGGTCTGGCCGTCGCCGAACTTTATCTGCGGATTGACGATCATCATCCCGCCGACGACCTCGCGCGAGCGGCCGAGGGAGGTGATCGAGCCGCCGACGAACTCGCTGGCGATCGGCTTGCCGCCCGGCTCCAGCGACAGGTCGCCGGCGAAGAAGCAGTGGACGTCGCCGCCCAGCACCACGGGGTTGGAGACCTTGTGGTCGCGCCAGCCTTCGAGGATGCGCCGGCGCGTCTGGGCGTAGCCGTCCCAGCCGTCGTTGCTGACCCGCTGGTCCGGGGTGATCACCTCGTTCACCAGGGTCTGCTGGCCGAGGAAGTTCCAGCGCGCCGGGGTCGCCGCGAACTGGGCCTGCAGCCACGACTCCTGCTGTTCGCCCAGCATGGATCGCTTCGGGTCGGTGCGTTCGGCGCAGGCGGCCGGGATCAGCTTTTCCTTCGACTGGGCGTCGCAGCTTCGGCGGGCGCGGTACTGGCGGTCGTCGATGAGCGTCAGGCGGGCGAGCCGGCCCCAGTCGAGGGTGCGGTAGAGTTGCATGTTGGGCCCGACCGGCTTGGTCGACCGGCGCAGCGGCATGTTCTCGTAGTAGGCCTGATAGGCGGCCGCGCGCCGCTTCAGGAACAGCGCCGGCGGCGGATTGCTGCGATCCTGATCGCCGCCGTAGTCGTTGGACACCTCGTGGTCGTCCCACATCACGGCCCAGGGCGCGACCGCGTGGGCCGCCTGGAGGTTGGGGTCGGCCTTGTACCAGGCGTAGCGCTGGCGATAGCTGGCGAGATCCTGGGCGATCACCCCGGGATGCTTGCGCACGCCCTCGTCGGTGGCCGCCTTCTCGTAGATGTAGTCGCCCAGGAAGACGATCAGATCGGGGTCGTCCTTCACCAGATGGGCGTGGGCGGCATAGTAGCCGGACTCCCACTTCTGGCACGAGCCGTAGGCGATGCGCAGGCGCTCCACGGCGGCGCCGGGCTCGGGCGCCGTGCGCGTGCGGCCCACCGGGCTGGCGTGGCCGGCGGCGGTGAAGCGGTACCAGTAGGCGCGGTCGGGCTTGAGGCCGGCGACCTCGACGTGGACGGAGTGGCCCGCCTCGGCGACGGCCAGGACCTGGCCCCGGCGGACGACCTTCTTCAGCCCCTCGTCCTCGGCGATCTCCCAGCCGACCCTGACCGGGGCAGGCGACAGGCCGGCGTCCATGGCCTGGGGATCGGCGACGAGGCGGGTCCAGAGGACCACGCCGTCCGGCAGCGGCTCGCCCGAGGCGACGCCGGCCTTGAACGGATAGTCCGGCAGGCGGGTCTGGGCGACGGCGGAAGTCCAGGCGGCGGGCGACAGGGCGGCGCCGGCCATGATGGCGGCCTGGAACAGGAGCTGGCGGCGGGAAGCGTACGAACGGTCCATGGCCTAACTTGGCTTTGGGGCCGGGCCGGCCGCAAGCGTCCGCCGACGATTCATTTCGCGGAGACCGGCGGCAGGCGCAGGACCACCACCTCGCGGTTCGGCCGGCTGATGCCATACAGCAGCCCCGGCCGGCTCTTGTCGAAGGTGACGGCCTGGCCCTCGATGGCCGCCTCGATCGTGGCGAGATGGTCCAGCTTCGACCCGCCCTTGGGCAGCGCCAGGACGTAGAGCTCGGGATTGTCGTGGCCGGTGACGTAGAGGCGGCCGTCCGCGCCCCAGCCGCCGCCCGACGAGCTCATGGGCTCGAACCGGTCGGTGACGGATTTCGGAAACGACCAGCCTTCGACCCGCCGCCATTGGTCGTCGAACTTGGCGAGCTGGGTGTAGCGGTGGCCGCGGCCCGGCTCGCCGCCCTTGCCGTCGTAGTTGGCGAAGGCGGCCCACCAGAACCCGTCCTTGCGGTCGACCCAGGTCAGCGAGCCGATCTGCTGGCCGAGGGAGACGGTGCGCAGGTGGACCATCTTCACGGGATCGAAGAATTCCACCGAGCTGGTCATCGGCAGCTCCGGGAAGTTGGAGTTGGCGCAGACGAGTTCGCGGCCGATCACCTCGCACGAGTTGATGTGCGGGAAGCGGGCCCGGTCTCCCGTCCACTCCGCCACCTTGGCGCCGGTGGCCTTGTCGTACTTGGCGATCCGGAAGTTGGAGACCGCGTAGAAGTGCCGGGCGTCGACCGCCACGCCTTGGGTGGCCTCGGGCGCCTTCCAGCGCTGGACCACCTCGGACTTCAGCACCGGGACGGGCGCGGGCTCGGGCGGGGGCGCCGGCTGAGCCGACGCCGCGCCCGCAGCCAGCACCGCCGCCAGGAGGGGTGCGAGCCGGCGCATCAGAAGGTCGCCGCCAGGCCGACCCAGTAGGTGCGGCCGTAGTTGGCCCATTCCTGCAGGTTCCGCTGGTTCGGCCCGGTCACTTCCTGGCGGCCGGTATTCGAGAGGTTCTGGCCCTCGGCGAAGATCGTGAAGTTCTCGCGGATGCGCCAGCTCACCGAGGCGTCGAAGCTGTGGCGGCCCTTCCAGTACTGGTCCGAGTTCGGGATGGCGTCGACGATCGTCTCGAGGAAGCCGCCGATGTAGTTGTGCGAGAGCCGGGCCTCGAACGGGCCGCGCTGGTAGTAGACCGACTCGTTGGTGGTGATCTCGGGCTGCTGGAAGAGCCCGCGGTCGCGGCGGCCGGCGCTGGTGATGTAGGTGGCCTCGCTGTCCACCAGGGTGACGTTGCCGTTGAAGCCGAAGCCGTCGAACGGCGACGGCAGGAACGTGAACGCCTGCTGGACGCCGATCTCCAGGCCCTTGAGCTTGACGCTCTCGGCGTTGCGCGAGGTCCGCACCTGCACGGTCTCGACGCCGCGGCCGACGTTGAGCTGCTCGGTCGAGGTGAGCGTGAAGATCTCGTTCTTGATGTCCTTGTGGAACACCGCGAGCGAGATGAGGCCGTCCGGCGGATAGAACTCGATCGACAGGTCGAAGCCCTCGCTCTCGCGCGGCTTCAGGTCGGGGTTGCCGCGGGTGACGATGGGCTGGGCGCCGTCGAAGGTGACATTCTCGGCCCCGGCGAGCTGGCCGAAGTCGGGGCGGCCGATGGTGTTCGTCCAGGCGGCGCGGACAATGAGGTCGTCGCGAAGCTTCCACTGCAGATGCAGGCTGGGCATCCAGTTGTCGTAGCTGCCGCTGTTGGTGATCGGGGTGATCACGCCGCTGGCCACGCGGTTCACCTTGGCGTCGACGTCGGTGCGCTCGTAGCGGACGCCACCCAGGACGGTGAAGGCGCCGAACTCGTAGCTGGCCTGGGCGTAGCCGGCCAGGACGTCTTCCTTGACCTTGTAGTCGCCGGTGGGGGCGGTGGTCGAGGTGTTGAACCGCGCGCGGTTGGTGTTGAAGAACTCCATCGCCTTGTCCGCGTCGATGCGCGGGTTCAGCAGGTAGCGGCCGGCGATCAGTTCGCTGGGCCCGGCGCCGGCGACGGCGGTCAGGGTGTAGGGGAAGGTCGCCTGGTTGACCGTGTAGTTGGTCTGGCGGGAGATGAACTTGCGCAGAGTGGAGCGCGCCACGCCGCCGACCTTGGCCTTCAGGTTGTTGTCGCCCTGGTCCTGGTCGAAGGCCAGGTTGAAGCGGCCCTGGTAGACCTGCTCATTCGTCGCCGTCAGGGCGTCGCGGTGTTGCTGCAGGTTGTAGTTGGCCGGGTTGCGGTACGCCGCGTCGTTGACCGGCTTGAACACCGGGAACAGCGGGTTCGTGGTGTCGTAGTTGAAGGCGTAGTTGGCGCCCTGGGCGTCCACCGTGCGGAACTCCACCGAGTGGTTCGGCACGTCGAGGGCGGCTTCCGAGAAGATGAGGTCGCCGTTGGCCTTCCAGTTGGGCGCGAAGGTCCAGTCGACGCTGGCGCGGCCGATGCCGATCTCGCGGTTCGTGATCGGCTGGTTGAGCTGGATGACGCCGCGGCCGCGGGCGAAGGAGCCGGAGGTCGCGGTCTGGTTGGCGACGTTGCCGAGGGGCTCCAGGCGGTTCTCGATCCGCTCCTCGTCGTCCTCCATCTTGGCGTAGAGGGCCGAGACCTCGGCGCGGAAGTCGTCGGTGGGCCGGTACTCGACCTTCCCGTTCACGCCCTTCCGCTGCTTGGTGTTGTTGTACCAGAACAGGCGCTGGTAGGTCGGCACCTGGATGCCGTTGCCGGTCGCGGCGCCCGAGTTCACCGGCGCGCCGGCGGCGGTGTATTCGCGCACCGACGGGTCCTGGCTCTCGACCTGCGGGATGTCGTAGTCGAGCTGCTCGAAGGAGGCGCCGATCACGACCCCCCACTCATTGTCGGCGCCGAACGTGCGGCCGGCGGCGGCGGCGAGACGGAAGGCCGGCTTGTCGTTCCGCACGTCGCCGTGGCGCTCATAATGGCCGTACGAGCCCATGAGGTTGAGGAACGGCCGGCCGGCGTCGAACGCGCTGCGGGTGGTGACGTTGACCACGCCGCCGATGGCGTTGCCGTCGTTCTCCGGCGTGACCGTCTTGATGACCTCGAGACGCCCGGCCATCACCGAGGGGACGATGTCCAGCGGCACGGTGCGGCCGCTCTCGTCGACCGAGCCGACCAGGGCGCCGTCGACGGTGGTGCGGTTATAGGTGGAGCGCAGGCCACGGATGGTCGGGAAGCGCGGCTCGCCCTGGTCCTCCATGATCGACACGCCGGGGATGCGGCGCAGGGCGGCGGCGGTGTTGTGGTCGGGCAGCTTGCCGATATCGTCGGCCGACACAACGTCGGCCACCACGAACTCGTCCTTCTTCACCGCGATGGCGGCGCGCTGGGCCTCGCGCTGGCCGGTGACGACCAGTTCCTCGACCTGGCTCTCGGCCGCCTCGTCGGCGCGGGCCTGGCCGCCCAGCGCCAGGGCCAGCGCCAGGCCGGACACCGACAGTAGACTCTCGTTCCGCCACGAGCGGATCGCGCTCTTCAGAAACATCGACAACCCCCATCTCTTCGAACTGGGGGCCGCTTAAGCGGGGGCGATGACAGAGCCGCGACAGCCGCGCGAAGGTCACGCGACACAGGCCAGCGTCGCACGGACCGCCAGGCGGGGCGCCCCGCCCGGTGCAGCACGCGCCTTCAACGCAGGCGCCGGCCGGCGATTACGCTTGAGCCGGGGGGCCATGGGCTGTAGGCCGCCCGCCATGCTGCAAGGCCAAAACCTACACGGACTTTCACATCAGGCGCGCGAGGCCCGGAGCTGGCCCTTCGAACAGGCGCGCATCCTGCTGGACCGCATCCTGCGCCTGCGCCTGTCGGACGCCGAGCGCGACCTGGCGGCCGAGCTGTTCGCCCAGGGCAAGTTCGCCGAGGCGGTGAAGGCCCTGCCCGCCCTGCAGAAACCGGTCGTCTTCCAGTGCGGCTACGGCGCCTCGGGCCTGCCGCACCTGGGCACGTTCGGCGAAGCCACGCGGCCGACCATCGTGCGCACGGCGTTCCGCGCCCTGACCGAGGACGCGATCCCGACCCAGCTCATCGTCTTCTCGGACGACATGGACGGCCTGCGGAAGATCCCGGACAACGTGCCCAACAAGGCGATGCTGGAGGAGGACCGCGACAAGCCGGTCACCTCCGTCCGCGACCCGTTCGGCGAGCACGAGAGCTTCGGCGCGCACAACAACGCGCGCCTGCGCGCCTTCCTCGACAGCTTCGGCTTCGAATACACCTTCATGTCCTCGACCGAGACCTACAAGTCCGGCCGGTTCGACGAGGTGCTGCTGCGCATCCTGGCGCGGTTCGACGCGGTGCAGGCGATCATGCTGCCGACGCTGGGCGAAGAGCGGCGCGCCACCTACTCGCCCTTCCTGCCGATCAGCCCGAAAAGCGGCCGGGTGCTGCAGGCGCCGACGGTGGCGCGCAACGTCGAGAAGGGCACGATCACCTTCCCCGACGAAGACGGGACGCTGACCGAGGTCCCGGTGACCGGCGGCCAGGTGAAACTGCAGTGGCGTCCAGACTGGGCGGCGCGGTGGACGGCGCTGGAGGTCGACTTCGAGGCTTCGGGCAAGGACCTGGTCGACAGCGTCCGCGTCTCGAACAAGATCGTGAAGGCCCTAGGCGGCGAGCCGCCGGAGGCCTTCCACTTCGAGCTCTTCATGGACGAGAACAACCAGAAGATCTCGAAGTCCAAGGGCAACGGCCTGACCATCGAGGAATGGCTGCGCTACGGCGCGCCCGAGAGCCTGACCTACTACATGTACCAGTCGCCGAAGTCGGCGAAGCGGCTCTATTTCGACGTCATCCCCAAGGCGACGGACGAATACCTCCAGCAGCTCGACGCGCTGATCCGCAAGAAGGCCGAGGGCGACCCAGTCGCCCAAGGGGGGGCCGCCCAGCTCGACAACCCGGCCTGGCACGTCCACCGGGGCGCCCCGCCCGAGAAGGGCTCGCCGGTCAGCTTCTCGCTGCTGCTGAACCTGGTGTCGGCGGCGGACGCCTCGACCAAGGACATCCTGTGGGCCTTCATCGCCCGCTACATCCCGGGCGCGACGCCGGAAAGCGAGCCGCTGCTCGACAAGCTCGCGGGCTACGCGATCAACTACTACGAGGACTTCGTGAAGCCCTCGAAGCGGTTCCGCGCGCCGACCGACCAGGAGCGCGCCGCGATGGAGGCGCTCGTCGGCAAGCTGAAGGCCCTGCCCGCCGGCGCCGACGCCGAGACGATCCAGAACGAGGTGTTCGAGGTCGGCAAGGCCGCCGGGTTCGAGCCCCTGCGCGCGTGGTTCTCGGCGCTGTACGAAGTGCTGCTGGGCCAGAGCCAGGGGCCCCGCTTCGGCAGCTTCGTGGCCATCTTCGGGATCGACCGCACGGTGGACCTGATAGAGCGGGCGCTGGCCGGGAAGCTGGTGGCCGCCTAGAGCGCGATCCGCGTTCGTTGCTCGCCCCGCTGGGGGAGCCGTCCGCGAAGCGGACGCAGGGGGTCCTCAACCGTCCGAGCGGGCCCCCTCCGTCGCCTTCGGCGACACCTCCCCCGACGGGGAGGAAACAGCTCAGTCCTCGTCGCTGCCGATCGGCATGCCGGGCGGGGGCTCGGGCCGGCGCTTGGGCTGGGCCAGGACGCGGGCCAGCTCCTCCTTGTCCTCCAGCAGCGCGGCCAGGGTGAGGCGCTGGGCGCGGTCGGTGCCGGTTCCGGGCTGGGCTTTCAGGCGGGCCGCGAGGTCCGTGAGGCGCATGCCGATCTCGGCCTTCGCCGCGGGGGACACGTCGGGCCGGCGCGTGGCGGCGGCCAGTTCCAGCACCGTGCGGCTCTGGACGCGACGGGCGACTTCGGCGAGGCGGCCCGTGGCGGGGGAGAACGCCTGGGCCAGCAGCTTGTCGACGACCTCGCCCACGCCCGGCTGGGCGGGATCGCGGCGGTGCTGTTCGACCAGGCGCGCCAGGCGCGGCGGCGCCAGGATCGCGTCCAGCACCATGCCCGCCCCCACGTCGGCGGCGTTCAGCGCGTCGAACACGGGACCGCCGGCGCCGTCGAACACCTCGATGTCGTACTGGCGATCGTTGTCGCCCGATTGGCCGGCCGATAGGTAGGGGATCAGCGTCTCGGGCGTATCCAGGGCCTCGGGCGTCATCGCCGCGAGCAGGCCGGCGAGCGCGGCGTACTGCTGGGCCGCGGGGGCCACCTCGGCCTTGGGCGTGTCGCCCTTCACCGCGTAGCCGAAGTCCACGCCGCCCAGCACCTTGGCGGCGGCCTCGAGCTGGTAGCGATGGAGCAGGTAGATCGGAACGTACTTGCGCTTCAGCGCCTGGGCCGCCTCGCCGGGGCGCAGAGCCTGGGGGCCGAACCGGCCGATGGCCACCCGGCGAACGGCCATGACCCGCGCCAGCTCGGCCACCGGGTCGGAGCCGTCGTCCCAGATCGCCGCATGCGGCTGGCCCGAGCCCACCGGCCGGGCGTCGGAATCGGCGGTGTAGCGCTGGGTCTTGAAGGCGGCGTCCGCCTTGGCCGCCGGGTCGCCGTCGCCATAGAGCCAGTCGACGATGAAGTCGTCCCACTTGCCGACGCCCACGCCGTAGGCGTCGGAGAGGTCGATGTTCCCGGCGGTCAGCTTCACCCGCGGCGCCGGGTAGTCCATCACCGAGGCGCGGTCCTGGCTGGAGGCGGCGAAGTTGTGGGCGAAGCCCAGGCTGTGGCCCACCTCGTGCGCCGCGAGCTGGCGGATCCGCGACAGCGACACCTGGATGGGATCGTTGGGACCGCCCTTGCCACTCTGATCCGCGCCGACCAGGCCCTCGAAGATCAGCATGTCCTGGCGCACGCGCAGCGAGCCCAGCAGCACCGAGCCCTTCACGATCTCGCCCGTCCGGGGATCGGCGACCACCTGGCCGTACGACCAGCCGCGGGTGGCGCGGTTGACCCAGTTGATGACGTTGTAGCGGACGTCCAGCGGGTCGGCGCCCTCGGGCATGATCTCGACGCGGTAGGCGTCCTTGTAGCCGGCCTTCTCGAAGGCCTTCGCCCACCACGACGCGCCCTCCTGCAGCGCCGTGCGGATCGGCTCGGGCGCGGCCCGGTCGACGTAGAAGACGATCGGCTTCTTCACGGTCGAGACGGCGGCGGCCGGATCGGTCTTCTCCAGCCGGAAGCGGACGGCGAGGCGCTGGACGATGTCGTGGTCGAGCGGGGCGGCGTAGTCGAGGACGACCTTGTCGAAGGCGCCCGACCGGGGATCGAACGGGCGCGGCTGGAAGCCGGGGTCCGGCAGCTTCACCAGGCTGTGGCGCACCGTGAGGGTGATGAGCTTGGGGTCGGGCGCGATGTTGCGCGTCTCGGGCCCGGGCGTGTCGGAGGCGTAGGTCTGGATGGCCTCGAACTCGACGTTCTCGGGGAAGACCTTCACGGCCGAGGTGTCGGCCACGGACAGGTCGCCGACCGGCTTGTAGCCCGCCTCGCCCGCCTGCTTCAGCGCGTCGGCGATCCCGACGACGTCGCGGGTGAGGAAGGACGAGAGGTCCACCAGCAGCCGGCCGTCGGGCAGGACCTGCTCGACCTTGCCGGCCCAGACGACGGAGGTGGCGAAGGCTTCGCGGGCGGCGGCCTGCTCGTCGGCCGGGGCGCCCGCCGCGCGGAAGCGGGGATTCTCGAACTCGGCCAGCACCTTGCCGCCCACCCGGCGGAAGGCCAGCACCTGGGTGTCGCCCAGGCGGGCCCGATCGAGGCCGACCGGCGCGGAGCCCAGCCCGGTCTTCAGCGCCGAGACGTAGAGGTAGCGGCCGGCCACGCCGTCCTTGGCCGGCGCCGGCAGGGCCACCAGGACCCGTCCCTTCGCGGCGTCCACATAGACCGGGACCAGCCCCTCCTGCCGCGTCAGGCCCGCCAACGCGTCAGGCGCGGCGTCCTTCTTCTCGGCCCACGCGGGCGAGGCGCCCAACAGCGTCACGGCGGCGGCGCAGCCCAGCCAGATAGTCTTCACGGCGATCCCCTCGACGAACAGGTCGGGGAGGCTAGCCAGCCCCGCGCGCCGCATCCAGACCCCGCGCGCCGCGAGAGCGCCGCATTTGCGGAGATGCTGCCTCACCTAGCGGAATAGACGCGCGCCCTCACCCGAGCGTGAACGCCGGTCTCCCTTGACGTAAACGGAAAGCAGGATCACCGTAGTTATCAACGATAACCTAGGGAGGACGTCAAAATGCCCTACGACCTGCGCCGTCCGGCCCGGACCTATACGATCCGGCAACTGTGCCTCGAATTCAAATGCACGCCCCGCGCCCTGCGCTTCTATGAGGACAAGGGCCTGCTGAACCCGGCCCGCGACGGGATGAACCGCGTCTATTCGTACAAGGACCGCGGCCGCCTGGTGCTGATCCTGCGCGGCAAACGGGTCGGCCTGTCGCTCGCCGAGATCGGCGAGATCCTCGACCTGTACGAGGCCGACGACAGCGGCGCCCAGCAGGCGGCCATCAGCCTGCGCCGGTTCCGCGAGCGGATCGTGGCGCTGGAGCAGCAGAAGAAGGACATCGACGACGCGATCGCCCAGCTTGAAGGCGGGATCGCGGCGATGGAGAAGCGCCTGACCGAAACGCGGCCCGACCTGCTGCCCCGCGCCGCCGACTACGACCAGATGCTGCGCCGCCAGCTCGACGGGATGGAAGCGTAGAGAACCCCCTTCTAGGGAACTTCGCCCCGGTACTGCCGCGCCCAGACGACCAGCCGGCTGATCTGGTCGTCGACCTTGCCGAGGTGCTCGTCGAACGCTGCGTCCGGCCGGTCCTGGAAGATCACGGGACCGGCCACCGCGTCGAGCAGGCCCGGGCGAAGGTCTTCGAGCTCGGCAAGAGCGCGCGCGGTGACGATCTCCAGCGCATGCACGTTGAGCTGAAGCATCTGCACCACCTCGGTCAGAACCTGCTGCTCCCGCGCCATCGCCTGCTCCCTTTGCCGGGAGCCACGATGCGCTGAGTCGCGGCGGGCGGCTCGGCCGCGCAACCCATGACGCGCGCCGGCGCCCGTGGTATCGGCCAGCGAACGCGCGCGACGCGACCCAAGACCATCCGAGCCTCGGAGCACCCATGACCTACCAGGCCCCCGTGCGGGACTACGCCTTCCTGCTGCGCGACGTGCTGCAGCTCGAGCGCTACGCCAACCTGCCGGCCTTCGCGGACGCCTCGATGGAAACGGTCGATGCGATCCTGGAGGAGGCCGGCAAGTTCACCTCCGAGGTGCTAGCGCCCCTGAACGGCGTCGGCGACAAGGAGGGCTGCACGTGGAGCCCGGACTTCACGGTGAAGACGCCCACCGGCTTCAAGGACGCCTACGCCAAGCTGGTCGAGGGCGGCTGGCCCGCGCTGGGCTCGGACCCGGCCTACGGCGGCCAGGGCTTGCCGAACGTCGTGAACGTGGCGTTCTCCGAGATGAGCTCCTCGGCGAACATGGCCTTCTCCATGTACCCCGGCCTCACGCACGGCTGCTATTCGGCCATCCACGTCGGCGGGACCCAGGAACAGAAGGACATGTACCTGCCCAAGCTGTGCTCGTTCCAGTGGGCCGGCACCATGAACCTGACCGAGCCGCATTGCGGCACGGACCTGGGCCTGCTGCGCACCAAGGCCGTCCCGCAGGCCGACGGGACCTACAAGATCACGGGTCAGAAGATCTGGATTTCCGGCGGCGAGCAGGACCTGACCGAGAACATCGTCCACCTGGTGCTGGCCCGCATCGAGGGCGCGCCGGCCGGCGTGCGCGGGATCAGCCTTTTCATCGTGCCAAAGTACATTCCGGACGCAAACGGCGCGCCGGGCGAGCGCAACTCGGTCAAATGCGTGGGCCTGGAAGAGAAGATGGGCATCCACGGCAACGCCACCTGCGTGATCAGCCATGAAGAGGCGACCGGCTGGCTCATCGGCGAGGAAAACGCCGGGCTGAAGCTGATGTTCGTGATGATGAACGAGGCGCGGCTGGGCGTGGGCCTGCAGGGGATCGCCCAGGCCGAGGCCGCCTACCAGGCCGCCGCCACCTTCGCCAAGGAGCGCCTGCAGGGCCGTTCGCTGACCGGGCCGAAGAACGCCGACGGCCCGGCGGACCCGATCATCGTCCACCCCGACGTGCGGCGGATGCTGATGGATTCCAAGGCGATCATCGAGGGCGGCCGCGCCTTCATGGCCTGGACCGCCCTGCACGGCGACCTCAGCCACGCCAGCCCGGACGAGGCGGTGCAGCAGAAGGGCCGCGACTACATGGCCCTGATGACCCCGGTGGTGAAGGCGTTCCT
>NZ_JANINU010000259.1 GCF_024508875.1 Phenylobacterium sp. | reverse complement strand
GCCTGGAGGTTGGCCTCGGCCTCGACGCCGTTCAGGCGGATCGCCCGGTAGAGCGCGCGGCTGGAGACCGGGATCACGCCCTTCTGCCAGGCGAAGCCCAGCATGATCATGTTGGCGTAGATCGCGTCGCCCAGGCTGCTCTCGGCCAGGTGGCTGGCCGGGGCGGCGTCGTAGCTCTTGGTGGCGGCGGCGATGCGCTTGCCCTGCTCGTCGGCGTCGAAGCGGACGTCGCGGTCCGTCACGAAGTCGGCGGTAGGGGCGAAGTCGGCGTTGCCGACCGCGACCGTGCGGTCCTTGGCGTAGAGGGCGAGCGCGTCGGGTCCGGCGGCCGAGAGCAGGTCGCAGGCGATCAGCACGTTGGCGCTGGCGGCGGGTACGCGGCCGCCGATCACCGTGGTCTCGGTCTCGCCGATGCGCACGTGGCTGAACACCGCCCCGCCCTTCTGGGCCAGGCCGGTCATGTCGACAACCGAGGCCGAGCGGCCGTCCACGTGGGCGGCCATGGCCAGGATCGAGGCCACGGTCGTGACGCCCGTGCCGCCCACGCCGGTGAAGACGATGTTCTGGACGCCCTTCAGTTCCTGGAACGTCGGCAGCGGGGTGGCGTCGGCTGTCAGGGCCGGCATCGCTTCGCGATGGGCGTTCTCGGCGCCCTCCAGCGTGATGAAGCTGGGGCAGAAGCCGTCCAAGCACGAATAGTCCTGGTTGCAGGTCGACTGGTTGATCTTCCGCTTGCGGCCGAACTCGGTGTTCAGCGGCTCGACCGAAACGCAGTTCGACGTCTTCGAGCAGTCGCCGCAGCCTTCGCAGACCAGCGGGTTGATCATCACCCGCTGGGGCGCGGCGGCCATCTTGCCGCGCTTGCGCCGGCGGCGCTTCTCGGTGGCGCAGACCTGGTCGTAGATCAGCACCGTCACGCCGGGAGTGTCGCGTAGCTCGCGCTGGACTTTCATCAAATCGCTGCGCGGGCGGACCTCGACGCCGGGGGCCAGGTCGGTGACGCCCTGGTAGCGCTCGGGCTCGGCGGCCACGACGACCACCTTCTTCACGCCTTCCGAGGCGAGCTGGCGGGTGATCTGCGGGACGGTGAAGCCGCTTTCGGCTGCCTGGCCGCCCGTCATGGCGACCGCGTCGTTGAACAGCAGCTTGTAGGTCATGTTCGACCCGGCCGCGACGGCGGCGCGGATCGCGAGCGAGCCCGAGTGGTTGTAGGTACCGTCGCCCAGATTGACGAAGACGTGCTTCTCGTCGGTGAAGGGCGAGGCGCCGACCCAAGAAAGCCCCTCGCCGCCCATGTGGCTGTTCAGGTCGGTCGACGGGTCGTTGAAGCTGGCCATGTAGTGGCAGCCGATGCCGGCCAGGGCGCGGCTGCCTTCCGGCAGGCGGGTCGAGGAGTTGTGCGGGCAGCCCGAGCAGAAGAACGGCTTGCGCTGTTGGTCGGCCGAGAGCGTGACCGCAGCCATGGAGGCGGCCGACACCCGGTTCAGGTAGTCGTAGACGCGGTCCATGTGGCCGCCGGCCGGCAGGCGGTCGGCGATGGCCAGCGCGATCTCGGCCACCGACAGCGAGGTCAGTTCCGAGAGCAGCGGGGCGCCCTTCTCGTCGGTCTTGCCGATGATGACGGGGCGGGCGTGGGCCGGCAGGTCGTAGAGCGCGGCGCGCGCCTGGGTCTCGATCAGCGGCCGCTTGTGCTCGATGACCATCAGGGTTTCGAGGCCGGCGGCGAAGGCGCGGATGCCCATGGGCTCGAGCGGCCAGGGCATGCCGACCTTATAGATGGCGACGCCCAGCGAGGCGGCCTCGGCCTGGGTGATGCCCATGGCGGCGAAGGCCTCGATCACGTCCTTGTAGGCCTGACCCTGACAGACGATGCCCAGGCGCGGGCGTGAGGCGCCCAGCATGATGCGGTCAATGTGGTTGGCGCGCGCGAAGGCGAGCGCGGCCGGGATTTTCTGGGTGCGCAGGCGCCGCTCCTTGTCGAGCGGCTGGTCCTTCAGACGGATCCCGAGGCCGCCCGCGGGAATGCGGAAGTTCTCGGGCGTGACGAACCGGTGGCGCGCGAGCGAGACGTCGATGGTCGCGCCCGAGTCCATGGTGTCGGCCAGGGCGATCATCCCTACCCAGAGGCCGGAGAAGCGCGACATCGCGATGCCCATCAGGCCGTAGTCCAGCACCTCCTGCACGTCGGCCGGCGAGAGAACCGGCATCTCGAAGTCCTGGAAGGCGTATTCCGACTGCGACGGCAGGGTGGAGGACTTGCATGTGTGGTCGTCGCCGGCCACCGCGAGCACGCCGCCCTTGGGGTGCACGCCGGCGAAGTTGGCGTGTTTGAAGACGTCGCCGGTGCGGTCGACGCCGGGGGCTTTGCCGTACCACATGCCGAAGACGCCGTCGTAGCGCGCGCCGGGGAACAGATTGGCCTGCTGGCTGCCCCAAACGGCGGTGGCGGCCAGGTCCTCATTGAGGCCTTCCTTGAAGACCACCTCGGCGGTCTTGAGATACTTGGCCGCCCGCGCGGCCTGCTGGTCGAGACCGCCCAGGGGCGATCCGCGATATCCCGAAACGAACCCTGCCGTGTGGAGCCCAGCCGCCTGATCCAGGCGGTGCTGATCCATCAGAACCCGGAGCAGCGTCTGGACGCCGGTAATGAACACCCGGCCATCCGTGAGCAGAAATTTGTCGTCGAGCGTCACTTCCTGGTGGCGCATCGCAATTTTTTTCCTTTCGGGCCTCCCCTAACGGATCG
>NZ_JANINU010000258.1 GCF_024508875.1 Phenylobacterium sp. | reverse complement strand
AGATCGACGGCCAGCCGATCTCGGACCTGGAGGCGATGAGCTACTACATCATCGTCGCCACTGCCGGGCACGACACCACTTCGTCCTCGACGGCGGGGGCCATGTGGGCCCTGGCCGAGAACCCCGGCGAATTCCGGAAGGTGAAACAGGACCCGTCGCTGATCCCGGGTCTGGTCGACGAGTCGATCCGCTGGACCACGCCGGTGAAGACCTTCATGCGCACGGCCACGGCCGACACCGAGGTGCGCGGGCGCAAGGTGAAGCAGGGCGACTGGCTGATGCTCTGCTACGCCTCGGGCAACCGGGACGAGGAGGTCTTCGACGCGCCCGACACCTTCCAGGTGGACCGCAAGCCCAACAAGCACCTCGCGTTCGGCTACGGCGCACACCTTTGCCTCGGCCAGCACCTGGCCAAGATGGAGATGCGGGTCCTCTGGGAGGAACTGCTCCCGCGGCTGGAATCGGTGGAGATTTCGGGGACGCCGGCGCTGAGCGAGGCGTTCTTCGTCAACGGGCCCAAGCGCCTGCCGATCCGCTTCCGGATGGCCTGAGCGGCGGGACGACGTTGAGCCATCCCCTGGAGCCGCGGCTGGCGGCCTACATCGCCGGCAAGCTGCCCGGCGCGACCGACGTGGCCGTCACGGCGCTGGAGCGCATCTCGGGCGGCGCCAGCCGTGAAACCTATCGGTTCGTGCTGGACTGGAGCGAGGGCGGCGAGGCCCGCTCGCGCCGGCTGATCCTGCGCCGCGACCCGCCGGCCAGCCTGATCGACACCGAGCGGCGGGTGGAGTTCGAGGCCTATCGCGCCTTCGCGGGCTCGTCCGTCCCGGTGCCCGAAATGCTGTGGCTGGAGGAGGGGGACGAGGCGCTCGACCACCCGTTCTTCATCGCCGAGGAAATCGCCGGCTACCAGGCCTCGCCGCAGATGCTGTTGTCGGGCGCCTTCGACGCGGTGCTGCCCATGCTGGCCGAGCGCAAGTGGACGATCCTGGGCGAGATCGCCAAGGCCGACCCCGCGCCGCTGGCCCGGTGGATGGAGGCCCCGCCCCTCGACGGCTGCTGGAAGCGCGAGCTCGACCATTGGGAAGCCCTGATCGACAAGGACCAGGCCGAGCCCCTGCCCGTCACCCGCGCCGCCATCCGTTGGCTGCGGGCCAACCCGCCGCCGCCGGCCCAGAAGCTGTCGATCGTCCACGGCGACTACCGGACCGGCAACTTCCTGTTCGACGAAGCCGGCCAGATCCACGGGGTGCTGGACTGGGAGATGAGCCACCTGGGCGATCCGCTGGAAGACCTGGGCTGGAGCCTGCAGCCGATCTGGAGCTTCGGTCGCGCCGGGCAGGCCGGCGGCCTGTGCAGCCCGGCCGACGCGGTCGCGATCTGGGAGCGCGCATCGGGCCTGAAGGCCGATCCGAAGGCCCTGCACTGGTGGACCCTGTTCAACTGCGTGAAGGGCCAGGGCATCTGGGTGGGATCGGCCGCCGCCTTCAACCGCGGCGGCAACCGGGCGCCGATCATGATCTATCCGGCATGGTGGCTGATCAACGCCCAGGACCGGGCCATGCTGCAACTGATGGGCAAGCTATGAACCCGCCGGTCGTTCCCGTGCTGGCCGAGTTGGCCGGCCTGCTGATGAAGAACGCCATGCCCGGCGTGCCCGAGGCGGAACGGGCATCGGACCTGTCCCTGTCGGCCATGCTGCTGCTGGTGGCGGGCGAGATGTGGGATCGACAGGCGCACATCCTGGTGGAGGAGAACCGGGCCGTCCGCGCCCTGCTGGGCGAGACGGGCGAGGACGCGGACCTGCACATTTCCGCCCTCAAGGCCGAAAACGACCGCCTGCGCGCGGCGCTGATCGAGGCCCAAGCCGCCGCCGAGGCCGCCGGCGACGCCGCCCGGCAGGACGCGATCTGGGCCGAACTCGCCGCCTCGACCGAGCGCCGGAAGCTGTCGACCGCCCCGGTCTGATTCCCTGCGTGCGACGGCTGGTCGCAACTTATCCACAACTTCGCAGGCTGCCCGTTAAGGGGCGGGAAGCCACGCCGGCTCCATCTTCCGCGCCAACGACAAGAGGTGGGTGATGGCGGCCAACGCGAAGCTCAAGCCGGTCGAGGTCGACGCGGTGATCGAGAAGCTGGATAGCGGCGAGTACGGGCGCCAGCTCGACCTGTTCCAGGACCTCATCGACGAGGCGGCCGCGGTGCTGCGGCGCGCCCACGAGGCCATGAAGGCCGAGAACACGCTGCGGTCCTAACCCTCCACCGGCGTCAGCCAGGTCCGCTCCTCCGACAGGATGAAGCGCTGGGCCTGCGCCATGGCGAAGTTATCGGCGCCGGCAGGATCGGTCCTCAGTCGCGCCCGATAGGCCTCGTACGCCGCGAGGCTGGGAAACGAGATCAGGGCCAGGGCGACGTTGTTGGTCCCCTCGTGCGGCACGTAGTAGCCGATCAGGTCGCCGCCGTTGGCCGGGATGATGGTGAGCCAGTTGCGGGCGTAGGCCTCGAAGGCCTCCTTCTGGAAGGGGTCGATCACATAGCGGATGCAGCAGGTGACGGTCATGGAAGACTCCGTTGCGAGGCGGACGACCTAGCCGGCGGCGGAGGGGGCATGTTTCGGCGGAGGGCGAAGCATCCCGGCGCGTCAGGCGCTAAGGTGGCGGCATGAGGCTGGGTCCCGACATCACCCGCATCGCCGCCCTGCTGGGCGATCCGGCGAGGGCCAACATGCTGTCGGCGCTGATGGGCGGCCAGGCGCTGAC
>NZ_JANINU010000257.1 GCF_024508875.1 Phenylobacterium sp. | reverse complement strand
ATCGGCGACGCGCGGCTGGAGTCGCTACGGATCGGCGGCCGGTTCGAGGTGGACGAGGCCGACAAGTTCCTCGCGGCGCTCACCAGCAGCTTCCCCATCGAGACGATCGCGACGGCGGACGGCGGCGTGCTGCTCGTCGAACGACCGTAGGTTCAAATTTTTCGGCGACGGGATGGCGGCGGCGCCGCCGCGGCCCGTTCCTCGAAATAGCACGTCGCATCGGGGGGCTTTTGCCGCATGCCGCTGAACCACAACCAACTCGCCTGGGCGTCTCCGATGGTGATCGCCGCCGCTCTTGCCGCCAGCCCGGCCGCCGCCGCGGACGCGGTGACCAACTTCGACATCGCCGCCCAGCCGATGCAAGGCGCCCTGAACGCCCTGTCGGCCCAGTCCGGCGTGCGCCTGCTTTATCCCTATGACCGTGTGTCGGGCCTGAGCTCTCCGTCTGTCCGGGGGCGGATGCCGACCCGTGCGGCGCTGGACCAGATCATCGCCGGCTCCCCCCTGCGGGTGGCCATGGCGCAAAAGGACCTGATCGCGCTGGCGGCCTCGGCTCCGCCTTCGGTAGGCCTCATCAAGACCGCGTCCGCCGGCCCCGTCTACGCCGCCGCGACGGCGGTCGCGACCCAGGATCAGGGCGGCGGCGCAGCGCCTGCGGCCGCCGAGCCGCAGGACCTGGAGGCCGTCGTTGTCACTGGCGTACGCGGCGTCGCGCGCACGGTGATGGAGAGCCCGACGCCCATCGACGCCTTCACGTCGAGCGACTTGGAGAAGTCGGGCCGCGCGGGCGTCTTCCAGGCGCTGCAGACGCTGGCGCCCTCGTTCAACCTGCCGTTCCGCGCTGGCGGCGGCACCTCGACCATCATCGCGACCGGTGGCCTTCGCGGCTTGAACCCGGACCAGACGCTGGTCCTGGTCAACGGCAAGCGGCGGCACAAGACCTCGCTGATCAACGCCGTCTCGTCCCTCTACAACGGCTCGGTCCCAGCCGACCTCGACATGATCCCGACGGCGTCGATCGAGCGGATCGAGGTGCTGCGCGACGGCGCCGCGGCCCAGTACGGTTCGGACGCCATCGCCGGCGTGATCAACATCATCCTGAAGGGCGACACCGACGCGGGCCTCCTCAGCGCCACCTACGGCCTTAACTTCGACCGCAAGGACGGCGACCTCACGCAATACGCCTTCAACAAGGGCTTCACGTTCGGCGAGACCGGCTTCGTCAACCTGTCGGTCAACCACAAGGACCAGCGGCTCTCGAACCGCGCCTACCGGATCGACCCCAGCGTCCAGCTTTTCCCGCTGGTGGGCGGCGCCCGCGACCCGCGCGAGGCAACCATCGACCGCCTGGTGACCAAGAACTACGGCCAGTTGCCACAGACCAACACGATCTTCGGCTTCAGCGCAGGGTACGACTTCGGCGAAGTCGAGCTGTATGGCTTCGGCACCTACGCCAAGCGGGAGTCCGACCTGCCGTTCACCTACCGCACGCCCAACAACGTCAACACCACCCCCGCGCTCTATCCGCTGGGATATCGCCCCAACGAGGTCGTCAACGAGGACGACTACGAATTCACCGGCGGCATGAAGGGCGACCTTGGCGGCTGGGCCTGGGATCTCTCCACCGGCTACGGCAAGAACAAGGCGGTCCTGCACACCTCAAACACCGAGAACGCCAGCCTGGGGCCGGCCAGTCCCAAGGTGTTCTATGTGGGCACGCTGCAGTCCGACGAATTGACCAGCAACCTCGACGTGACCCGCGGGTTCGACCTCGGTTCGTCGCAGCTTCAGGTGTCGTTCGGCGCGCAGTATCGGCGCGAAGGCTACAAAATCCTGGCGGGTGAGCCTGCCAGCTACGCCGAAGGCCTGTACCGCGCCCCCGCCGGCCAGCCCTTCGCCAACGTCGCGCCGCAGACCGGCGCGCAGGCGACGCCGGGCTTCCGCCCCGCGGACGCCAGCACCAGCCACCGCGATTCCAAGGCGCTCTATGGTGAGCTGGGCTGGGACGCGACCGAGAAGCTCTTCATCGGCGCGGCCGTGCGCTACGAGGACTACAGCGACTCCTCCGGCGATACCCTGACGGGCAAGCTGACAGGCCGCTACGAGGTGACCGACTGGCTGTCGATCCGCGGCGCCATCAGCAACGGCTTCCGCGCCCCGGGCCTGGCCCAGCAGCACTACGCCGCCACGTCCAGCCAGTTCCGGACCGTCAACGGCGTGCAGAACCAGCTTCTGCTGATCAAGACGCTCCCGGTCAGCGCGCCCGAGGCCGTCGCCCTGGGGGCCAAGCCGCTTACGCCGGAGAAGTCGACCAACATCAGTGGCGGGGTCACGCTGCAGCCGGTGTCGGGCCTCGACATCACCATCGACGGCTATCAGATCGAGGTGGACAACCGGATCGCCATCACCAGCACCCTGACGGGCACGGCGGTGAGCAACATCCTCATCTCGAAGGGCCTGTCGGGCGACCTGTCGGCCCAGTACTACACCAACGCCATCGACACCCGGACTCGCGGCATCGATGTGGTGGCGACCTATCGCTACGACCTCGGCGACTGGGGCCGGCTGCGCGCCAACGCCGGGTTCAACTACGGCAAGACCAAGATTCGGGACATCATCCCGAACCCGCCGGAACTGACGGCGCTCGGCCCGACGTTCGTGCTCTTCGGCCGCGGCAGCCAGGGCTTCCTCACCACCTCGTTCCCCAAGAGCAAGGTGGCGCTGGGCCTGAACTGGGACTGGAACAAGCTGAACGTGAACCTGCG
>NZ_JANINU010000256.1 GCF_024508875.1 Phenylobacterium sp. | reverse complement strand
AGCGCTTCGAGGAGTTCGGCACGGCCGGCCACGCCTCCGGCATCAAGGCCGTCCCGCTCTCGGCCATGGCCAAGCGCTACGCCTCGGGCGAACTGGCCCCGAAGATCGGCCTGACCAAGGTCGCCGCAGAGTAGGGCGTCGCGGCGCCGGCCCGGCCGGCGCCGCACGCAATAGGCGAACCTGCACAGTTGAGGCACAATCGGCGGTGGAGACGCCGATGGAAACCCTCGAAGTCATCGCCCGGCCCCATTTCGAAAAGGCCGACCTCGCCTGGCTCACCGACATCCGCTCGCGTCGCGCCGGCAGCCGAGGGCCACCCTATTTCACACTCGTCTTCCACGGCGCCGACCTGACGCCCGCGGCCTTCGCCGAACAGGTGCGCAGGCTGGCGTCCGGCATCCCGCGCATCCGCTTCCGCCTCCGATCGGCCCTCGTCGCGCCCGAACCCACGGTCGGCCGGTTCCACGTCTTCCTGATCCCGGACGAGGGTTTCGGCGCGATCCTGAAGCTGTACGACGCCCTGCACGTCGGCGACATCGAGGCCGCCCTGCGCTTCGACACGCCCTACCTGCCCCACATCACCGTGGCGACGACCCAGGACTATCCGGCGGCCCGCAAGCTTGCCCAGGCGCTGAACATGGGCGGCATCGATATCCACGGCCACATCGAGGCCCTGGAGGTCGAACGCCGCTCGGGCGACGTCGTGAAGAAGGTGGCCGACGTCCCGCTGGCCAAGCACGGCTGGTTCGGCTGACGCGCCTAGGCCTCGATCGGGTTTCCCTTCATCTCCTTCAGGAACAGGAAGCCCACCACGGCCGTGAAGGCCGCCACGGCGATCGGGTACCAGAGGCCGTAGTAGATGTTGCCGGTGGCCGCGACCATGGCGAAGGCGGTCGTCGGCAGGAAGCCGCCCAGCCAGCCGTTGCCAAGGTGGTACGGCAGCGACATCGAGGTGTAGCGGATCCGCGCCGGGAACATCTCCACCAGCGCCGCGGCGATCGGCCCGTAGACCATGGTCACGTAGATCACCAGCAGCCAGAGTAGGAAGACCACCATCGGCTTGTTCATCTTCGCCGGATCGGCCTTGGCCGGATAGCCGGCGGCCTTGAGCTCGCTCTTGATAGCGTCCTGCCAGGCCGACTTGCTCATCTGACCCTCGCGGTGGGTCGCCAGCGGCACGTCGGGCAACGGCTGGTAGCCAGGGTAGACTTTGGCCCCAATCCGGACGGACGCTTGGGCACCGGCTGGCGCCCGCTCATTCGAATAGGAGACGCCAGCCGAGGCGAGCGTGGACTTCGCCACGTCGCAAGACGAGTCGAACTTCTGTTTCCCCACAGGGTCGAACTGGAAGGCGCAGTTCGCCGGATCGGCAATGATTGTAACCGGCGCCGCCGCCGTCGCATGCGCCAGCTGCGGATTGGCCGCCTCGGTCAGCGCCTTGAAGATCGGGAAATAGGTGAGGGCCGCGAGCACGCAGCCGGCCAGGATCACCGGCTTGCGGCCGATCCGGTCGGACAGCCAGCCGAAGACGACGAAGAACGGCGTGCCTAGCGCCAGGGCGATGGCGACAAGGGTGTTGGTCAGCGCCCCGTCCACCTTGAGCATCTTCTCCAGGAAGAAGAGCGCGTAGAACTGGCCGGTGTACCAGACCACCGCCTGGCCGGCGGTGAGGCCCAGCAGGGCCAGGATCACCAGCTTCAGGTTCGCCCACTGCCCGAAGCTCTCGGCCAGCGGCTTCTTCGACGTCTTCCCCTCGTTGACCATCTGCTGGAACACCGGGCTCTCGTTGAGCCGCAGGCGGATCCAGAGCGAGACGCCCAGCAGCAGGATCGACACCAGGAACGGCACGCGCCAGCCCCAGGCCTTGAACGCGTCCTCGCCGATGTTGGTGCGCACCAGCAGGATCACCACGAGGCTCAGGAACAGCCCGAACGTCGCCGTCGTCTGGATCCAGCTCGTGTAGAGCCCGCGCTTGCCCGGCGGCGCATGCTCGGCGACGTAGGTGGCCGCCCCGCCATACTCCCCGCCGAGGGCCAGACCCTGCACCAGGCGCAGGGCGACCAGCAGGATCGGCGCGGCGACGCCGATGGTGGCGTAGCTGGGCAGCAGGCCGACCACGAAGGTCGACAGACCCATCAGCAGCATGGTGACGAGGAAGGTATTCTTGCGCCCCCAGAGGTCGCCGAGCCGGCCGAAGACGATGGCGCCCAGCGGGCGCACCGCGAACCCTGCGGCGAAGGCCAGCAGCGCGAAGATGTAGCCGGTGACTTCGTTGACGCCCGAGAAGAAGTGCTGGGTGATGAACCCGGCCAGCGAGCCGTAGAGGTAGAAGTCGTACCACTCGAACACCGTGCCGACCGAGGCGCCCGCGACCACCGTCGCGTTCGACCCTGCCCGCGCCGGCGCGCCCCCATCAGCCGCAGCCATGCCCGTCCCCCCTTGTACTTTGGAGCGGACGGTAGGGCGAAGCTCGCGCCCGCCACAACCCTTCGCGATCAGGAGGCGGGGATCAGTGCCCCTCGCCGCCTTCCAGTTCGCCCAGGGCGCTCTGCAGGTAGTTCTGCTCGCCTAGGCTCTTCACGAGGCTGAGCTGGGTCTCGAGGAAGTCGATGTGTTCCTCGGTGTCGGACAGAATCTCCGTCAGGACCTCGCGGCTGACGAAGTCGGCCGAGGCCTCGCACAGCTTGATGCCCTCGATGAGGGTCGACCGGCCGCCCACCTCGACGCCCAGGTCGGCAGCCAGCGCCTCGGGCACGGACTCGCCGATCGACAGCTTGTGCAGGTCTTGCAGGTTGGGCAGGCCGTCCAGGAACAGGATGCGTTTGATGAGCTTGTCGGCGTGCTTCATCTCGCCGATCGACTCTTCGTAGGTGATCTTGCCGAGCCGGGCGAAGCCCCAGTTCTCGTACATCCGCGCATGCAGGTAGTACTGGTTGACCGCCGTCAGCTCATTGGTGAGCACCGCGTTCAACAGTTTGATGATCGCCTTGTCGCCCTTCACCGCGAAGCCTCCGTCCCACCACTGACCCGAGGGAATGCCGTCCGCCGGGACGCGCTGTCAAAGCCAATGTCTGCGAGTGATTTGCGGTCGCCGCAAAAAGCGGGGACTTCGCCACCACCGACACGCAGTCGTGATCCGGCGGCCCAGGTCGGCTACTCGGCGGCGTACCGCAGGACTTCGCGTTCCTCGCTCAGCAGCCGGCGCATGTCGCAGACGCAACGCGCGCATTGGGCCGCGGAATCGCAGGCCTTGAAGATCTCGGCCGGGCGGCTTGCGCCGGCGGCGATCGCCGCGCGGACCTCGCGCTCGCGGATGCCATTGCAGTTGCAGACGTACATGGGCGCGCAAGCGGCTCCTGACTGACGGCTATGAACTAGCGTTCTGCGATTAAGTTTGCAAGTCATTCGCAGAAAATCCTGATCCAGATCAAAGGTGCGGCAGCATGTCGCAGCGACCTCCGGTCGAGCTTGGACGTTGTTGACGCCGGAACAGTTCAAGTCGCCGGAAAGGCCGGCGTCGGCGCCGCGGGGATGGCGATGGAACTCGACGCGCTCATACTGTCGCGGCTGCAGTTCGCGTTCACGATCGCCTTCCACATCATCTTTCCCAGTTTCACCATCGGCCTGGCCAGCTACCTGGCGGTGCTCGAGGGGCTGTGGCTGGTCACCCGGAACGAGGCGTTCAAGGCGCTCTACCTCTTCTGGGTGAAGGTCTTCGCGATCTCGTTCGGCATGGGCGTGGTTTCCGGGGTGGTGCTGTCGTACCAGCTCGGCACCAACTGGAGCGTCTTCTCCCAGGTCGCCTCGCCGGTCATCGGACCTCTCCTCGCCTTCGAAGTTCTGACCGCCTTTTTCCTTGAGGCGTCGTTCCTGGGCGTGATGCTGTTCGGCTGGAAGAAGGTGGGGCCGCGCCTGCATTTCGCCGCGACCACGCTGGTGGCCATCGGCACCCTGATCTCGGCCTTCTGGATTCTGTCGGCAAATAGCTGGATGCAGCATCCGACCGGCTTCGAGACCCTCCCCGACGGCACGTTGCGGGCGGCGGACTGGTGGAAAGTGATCTTCTCGCCGACGTTCCCCGAACGGTTCGCCCACATGGTGCTGGCCGCCTACCTGACGACCGCGCTGGTGGTGGGTGCGGCGTCGGCGTGGCGAATCCTCAAGCGGGGGGCCGACGAGGCGCCTTGCCTCGGGCTGCGGATGGCCATCGGGATGTTCGCCATCGCGGCGCCGCTGCAGCTGGTGGTGGGCGACCTTTCGGGCAAGGAGGTGATGCGGGTCCAGCCCGCGAAGCTGGCGGCCATCGAGGCGTTCTGGGAGACGAGGACCGAGCAGCCCTTCCACATCGCCGCCTGGCCCGACCGCGCGACCGAGGGCAACCGCTTCGAAATCTCGGTGCCCAAGCTAGGGAGCCTGATCACCGCCGGCAGCGCCGCGGCCGAGGTGAAGGGCCTGAAGGCGTTCGCACCGCAGGACCGGCCGCCGGTCTTCATCGTCTTCTGGAGCTTCCGCGTGATGGTGGGCCTGGGCCTGCTGATGATCGCCCTCGGCGCCTGGGGCGGGTGGCTGATGTGGCGCACGCGCGGCCCGGAATACTCGCGCCCGTTCCTGTGGGCGGCCGTGGCGATGGGGCCGGCCGGCTTCGTGGCGGTGATCGCCGGCTGGATCGTGGCCGAGGTCGGCCGCCAGCCCTACGTCATCTACGGCGTCCTGCGCACCGCCGACGCGGTCTCGCCCGTGGGCCCGGGCCAGGTCTCGGCGTCACTGCTGGCTTTCATGATCATCTATGCCGTCGTCTTCAGTGTGGGCGCGCTCTACATCCTGCGGCTGATCGGTGAGGGTCCCGAAACGCCGCCGGAGGACGCGGATGAGCCGCCCGGCAATCCGCTCGCCGCCGGCACGAAGGGAGTGCGGGCATGAGCCTCGACCTGCCGCTGATCTGGGCTGCGATCATCGCCACAGCCGTCCTCCTCTACGTCCTGCTGGACGGCTTCGACCTCGGGATCGGCATCCTGTTCCCGTTCGCGGCCTCGCCGGCCGAGCGCGATACGATGATGGACTCCATCGCCCCGGTCTGGGATGGCAACGAGACCTGGCTGGTGCTGGGCGGCGGCGGCCTCTTCGCCGCGTTCCCGTTCGCCTATTCCGCCCTCATGCCCGCGCTCTACCTGCCGGTGATCCTGATGCTGCTGGCGCTGATCCTGCGCGGCGTCGCCTTCGAGTTCCGCCACCACGGCCGCGCGCGCGGCAAGGCCTTCTGGACCGGCGCCTTCGCGGGCGGGTCGCTGGTCGCCACCCTCGCCCAGGGCCTGGTGCTTGGGGGCTTCATCCAGGGCGTGACCCTCAAGGGCCGGGACTTCGCAGGCGGCCCCTTCGACTGGCTGACTCCCTACACCCTCCTCGTCGCGGTCGGACTGGTGGCGGGGTACGTCCTGCTGGGCGCCACGTACCTGATCTGGCGCACGTCGGGCGATCTGCAGGTGCGGGCTCGGCGCTGGGCCTGGATCGCCGCCGCCGCCACCGCCGGCCTGCTCGCCATCGTCAGCGTGGCGACCCTGCTGGTCCACCCACGCATCGCCGAGCGCTGGGGCTTCGTGGACGGCGCATTCGACCTCTCGGCTTTGTTCCCCCTGCTGCCAATCCCGCTGGTCGGGCTGGTCGGACTGGCCGTCGTGGTGCTGGGCATCCGCCGGGCGCACCACGCCACGTCGCTGGGCGGCGCCTACCTCGTCTTCCTGTCCGGCTACATCGGGCTGGCCATCGGCTTCTTCCCGTACATCGTGCCCTACGGCATGGACTTCCGCGCGGCGGCGAACGCCGATAACGCGCTGGGCCTCATGCTGGTGGGCGTTGGCATCCTCCTGCCGGCGGTCCTCGGCTATACGGTCTGGGTGTACTGGCTGTTCCGCGGAAAGGTGGGAGGCGATGCGGGCTATCATTGAACCTCCGCCCGAAGCGGGCGAGCCGCTGGCGCCGTTGTGGAAACGCCTCGCCTGGTTCGGCGGGCTCTCGCTCACCGGGGCGCTGTCCTGCGCGGTCATCGCCTACGCGCTGAAGTCCCTGCTGCGCTAGCAGCGGGCTTGTGTATGTAGGGCCATGGCCCCGCCGCTCTGCCGCCTCTACCTGATCACGCCGCCGCGTCTCGACGATTTGGCGGCCTTCGGCCACGTGCTGGCGCATGCGCTGGACGCCGGCGATGTGGCCGCCCTGCAGATCCGCCTGAAGGACGTCGCCGACGAGGTGATCGCCGCCGCCGTCGATGTGCTGGCGCCCATCGCCCAGGCCCGGGAGGTCGCGGTGATCCTCAACGACCGACCCGATCTCGCCGCGCGGCTGGGCTGCGACGGGGTGCATGTGGGCCAGACCGACGCCAGCTACGCCCAAGCGCGCCGTCTCATGGGGCCGCACCGCATGGTGGGCGTGACTTGCCACGACAGCCGGCACCTCGCGATGGAGGCGGCCGAGGCCGGGGCCGACTATGTGGCCTTCGGGGCCTTCTTCCCGACTACCACCAAGGATGCGCCCACCCGCGCCGACCCCGAAATCCTGACCATCTGGCAGGAGACGATGGAGACGCCCTGCGTGGCCATCGGCGGCATCAAGGTGGAGAACGCCCGCATCCTGGCCGCCGCCGGCGCGGACTTCCTCGCGGTCTCGGCCGGCGTCTGGAGCCATGGCGACGGCCCCGCCGCCGCGATCAAGGCTCTCAATGCCGAGATCGCCGTCGGCGTGGCGGAGCGGGGTTGACCCGGCGCGTCGACGCCTTGAGACCCGCAGCGACCCTCGCGCGTCGTCACCGGGAGCCGCCCGCACCGGCAGGCTGCGACATGCTCGACCGGGTTCGTCGGTGCGACTCTCCTTGCTTTCAGGCGGACCGGACACTAGGTTCCCCGCCCTCTATTCCCGCCCGAGATCTTTTGAAACCGTGAGCACCCAATCCGCCCTCCTGAAGGTGATGAGCGACGCTGCGCGCAAGGCCGCGCGCGGGCTGAACCGCGACTTCGGCGAGCTGGCCGAACTGCAGGTGGCCAAGAAGGCGCCGGCCGACTTCGTCTCGGCGGCCGACCTCAGGGCCGAGCAGGTGCTCTTCGAGGCGCTGACCAAGGCGCGCCCCGGCTACTCCTTCCACGGTGAGGAACGCGGCCTCGTCGAGGGCACCGACAAGACCCACACCTGGATCGTCGATCCGCTGGACGGGACGACCAACTTCCTGCACGCCATCCCGCACTTCGCGATCAACATCGCGCTCGAGCGCGCCGATGTGGGCGTGGTCGCGGCGGTCACCTACAACCCGATCACCCACGAGATGTTCTGGGCCGAGAAGGGCAAGGGCTGCTTCGTCAACGAGCACCGCCTGAGGGTGGCGGCGCGCAAGCACATGGACGAGGCGGTGCTGGCCACCGGCATTCCGTTCCTCGGCCACGGGCAGCACGCCAAGTTCCTCAAGGAGCTGCACCAGATGACCCAGCGGGTGGCGGGCATCCGTCGCTTCGGCTCGGCGGCGCTGGACATGGCCTGGGTCGCCGCGGGCCGCTTCGACGGCTACTGGGAGCGCGACCTGAAGGCCTGGGACCTGGCGGCCGGAACGCTGCTGGTGACGGAAGCCGGCGGCAAGATAACCGACGCGGACGGCGAGGACGCCGTCCTGGGCAAGGGGTCGGTTGTCGCCTCCAACCTCGACCTGCACCCGCAGATCCTCAGTCGTCTGACTGCCGCAAAATAGCGGTTAAGGTGGGCGCATGATTACGCGCCGCACCCTTGCCGCCACCGCCCTCGCCGCCGCGGCGGCCGGTTCCGCCCACGCCCAGCCCAAGGGCAAGCCGCTCGTGATCGCGCATCGCGGCGCCAGCGGCGAGCGGCCCGAGCACACCCTCATGGGCTACACCCTCGCCATCGACGAGGGCGCGGACTTCATCGAGCCCGATCTCTGCGCCACCAAGGACGGCCATCTGGTCGTGCGCCACGAGAACGAGATCGGGGGGACCACCGACGTGGCCGGCCGGCCCGAGTTCACCGCCCGCAAGGCCGAGAAGGTCATTGACGGTCAGAAGATCAGCGGCTGGTTCACCGAGGACTTCACCCTCGCCGAGCTCAAGACGCTGAGGGCGCGCGAGAGGTTGCCGCAATTGCGACCGGGCAGCGCCAAGTTCGACGGCCTGAATGCGATCCCGACCTATCAGGAGGTGGTCGACCTGGCGAAGGCCGAGAGCAAGCGGGTGGGCCGCACCATCGGGACCTATCCCGAGATGAAGCACCCCAGCTACTTCGCCTCGATCGGCCTGCCTCTCGAGGGGCGGCTCGCCGAGGCCCTCAAGAAGAACGGGCTCGCCACGAAAAGCGCGCCGGTCTTCGTGCAGTGCTTCGAGGTCGAGCCCCTCAAGAATATCGGCAAGCTGGTGCAGAGCCGCCGCGTGATGCTGGTGAGCCAGGGGCCAGCCCCGGTGGACGTGACGTCCGAGGCCGGGATCAAGGCCATCGCCGCCTTCGCCGAGGGCCTGGGGCCCGAGTGGCCGCTGGTGATCCCGACCACAGGCGGGACCCTGGGCGCGCCGACCGGGCTGGTGACGTGGGCCCATGCAGCGGGGATGGCCGTCCATCCCTGGACCGTCCGCGCCGAGAACGTCTTCCTCCCCAAGAGCCTCCAGCGCGGAGAGGGGCCCGCCGCCCACGGCGACGTCGGGGCGGTGTTCAAGGCGATCTACGCCGCGGGCGTCGACGGCGTGTTCTCGGACTTCCCCGGGCTCGCGGCGCGGGCGCGCGGCTAGGCCGCCTCGAACTGCAGGGCCGCGAGGCGGGCGTAGAGGCCATTACGGGCAACGAGTTCGTGGTGCGTGCCTTCCTCGACCACGCGACCCTCGTCCATCACCACGATCCGGTCGGCCTTGAGCACGGTAGCCAGGCGATGGGCGATGACGATCGTGGTGTGCCCCTTCATCGCCTCGTCCAGGGCGCGCTGGACCAGGTGCTCGTTCTCGGCGTCGAGGGCGCTGGTGGCCTCGTCGAGCAGCAGGATCGGCGCTTCCCGCACCAGGGCCCGGGCGATGGCCAGCCGCTGGCGCTGGCCGCCCGAGAGCGTGCGCGCGCGGTCGCCGACCACGGTGTCGAACCCGTCCGGCAGAGCCTGCAGGAATCCCTCGGCCTGGGCGGCGCGGAGGGCGGCCTGGACGTCGGCGTCGCTGGCGCCGTCCCGGCCAAACCGGACGTTCTCCGCGGCGGAGCCGGAGAACAGGGGGCTCTCCTGCGCCACCAGCGCCATGCGCGAACGGACCTCCACCGGGTCGGCGTCGCGCAGGTCCACGCCATCCAGCAGGATGCGGCCGGCCTGCGGATCGTAGAAGCGCAGCAGGACGCGGAAGACCGTGCTCTTGCCAGCGCCCGACGGGCCGACCAGCGCCACACGCTCGCCGGGCCGCACGGTCAGGCTGAAGTCCTTGAGCGCCGGCAGGTCGGGGCGGCCGGGATAGGCGAAGGTCACGCCCTGGAAGGCCACCTCGCCGCGCGGCGGGCTGGGCAGGGCCTTGGGGTTCGGCGGCGCCGCCACCCCAGGCCGGGCGTCCAGCAGCTCGCCGACCCGCTCCATGGCCCCGGAGGCCTTCTGTACGTCGCCCCAGGTCTCGCCCAACGCCCCCACCGAGCCGGCGGCCATCACCGACAGGAAGGCGAACTGGAAGAGGGCGCCCCACGAGATGTCGCCCCGCAGGCCGGCGTGCACCCCCAGCCAGAAGACCCCGACGACGCCGCCGAACACGAGGACGATCACCGCCGCGGTCATGGCCGCCCGCGTCGTGATGCGCCGCATCTGGGCGCGGAAGGCCTGCTCCACCGCCCCGCCGAACCGCTCGGCGGCGGCGCGCTCGCGCCCGAAGGCCTGGACGGTTTCCAGGGCGTCCAGGCTCTCGCCGGCCGACCCCACGGCGTCGGCGAAGCGATCCTGGGCCGAGGTGGTCAGCTTGCGCACCCGGCGGCCGAACAGGAACAGCGGCGCCAGCACGAAGGGGAAGGTCAGCAGCACCAGCCCGGTCAGGTGCGGGCTGACGAAGACCAGCAGGATCAGGGCGCCGATCAGGGTCAGCAGGTTGCGCAGCGCCACCGAGACGGAGGTGGCGAGCAGGTTTTCCACGATCGCGATGTCGGTGGTCAGGCGCGACAGCACCTCGCCCGTGCGGGTCTGCAGGAAGAAGGCGGGATCCAGCGTCAGGATGTGGCCGTAGGTGGCCTTGCGCAGGTCGGCGACCACGCGTTCGCCCAGGCTGGTGACGAAGTAGAAGCGCAGCGCGGTGGCGATGGCCAGCGTGCCGGCGACGGCGCCCACGATCAGGAAGCGCTTGTCGACCGTGGCCGCGTCCAGGCCGGGCTTGGTGAGGTTGTCGACCACCAGCCGGATCGCGCCCGACATGCCGAGCGTGGCGCTGGTCGACAGTAGAAGGAAGATCAGGGAGGCCAGCGCGCGACCCCAATGGGCGGCCAGGAACGGCTGCAGGCGGCTCAGCGCGCGGACATTTCGGCTCTTGTCACGTTTCGCCGCACCCTCGGCGAGGCTCTGAGCCATGGCTTGACCCGCGCTGGGTCGGCCTTCGACTCGGGATCCGGGTGCGTTGGACTCTGGCCCCGGCTCACTCATCCGTCTCGCACCTTGCGTTTGTCCGCACGTTTCTTTATACGCGCGGCTTCCTTTTCGCCCGCCTTCACCGGCGGCCGGCCCAATGTGGCCGCTCCAATACGTCAGGCGCCCGTTCGATGAAACAAGACATCCATCCCGACTATCACTTCATCACCGTGGTGATGACGGACGGCACCACCTACCAGACGCGTTCCACCTACGGGAAGGAAGGCGACACGCTGAACCTCGACATCGACCCGAAGACCCATCCGGCGTGGACGGGCGGCGGTCACCAGATGCTCGACCGCGGCGGCCGCGTGTCGCGCTTCAACGCCAAGTTCGGCGCCTTCACCCGGAAGTGAGCCGACGCGCGTCGGACTCATCTCGGCGGAGGCCGGGATCCAGGGCCAGTTTCAAGACGCCGCGAAGGGCAACCTTCGCGGCGTTTTTGTTGCTCTCCCCAGGACGAGGGCGCCACGAGGTCGTGGAGGGGGGCCGCTCGGACTTCGAGCTAGACCCATGATCCGGAAACGAAGAAGGGTCCGCGTTCCGAGCGGACCCCTCGGTCAGCTTCGCTGACAGCTCCCCCAATGGGGAGCAACTGTGCGCCGACGGGCTACCCCCCGAAGGCGCTCTTCAGGCGATCGAGGTGGGTCAGCACCGGATTGGCGGGCTCCGCCGTCCGGCTCTCCAGGTACATGCGCTTGTCGAGGTGGCGGACGCGGTCGTAGAGGCGCTCGGCGCGGTCGGCGAGCCCCGTGAGGCCGCGGGGCAGTTCGGCGCGCACCGACTCGGTCTCGGCGCTGCGGAGGACGTCTTCGGCGTTGAGGCGATAGCGGTCCTCGCAGGCGGATGAGGGAGCCATGTCGCCCTCGCGCACGGCGCGCTGGACGAGCAGCCAGGAGGCCACCTGCATCAGCCGCGTCGTGAGGCGCATGCTCTCGGCCGCATAGGCCAGGGCGGCGTTGCGCGAGAGCAACTTGGATTCCTGGCGACCTTCGCCGTCCAGATAGCCGGCGGTCTCTTCGACCAGCTCCATGCCCTCCTGGAACGTTCGCTCGAAGAGCTCCGAGCGGGCGAAGTCCTGGATGACGTCATCGCGCCAATCGGGGCTTTGGATATCCTGCATCGGCCTGACTCTACACTGGATAGGGTTTCCACGCGCTGAACGAAACGTCGCGGCGCGACGTCATCGTGCAACGGTCATGCCAGCAGGATCAGTTGGCGCGCGGCGAAAAGAGGGCGTCGGCCGCGGCCCGGCCGGATCGCTTCTTGTCGATCTGGGCCCTGACCCGGCGCGCCTCGGCCTCAAGGATATCGAGCCGCTCCTCCAGCTCGGATACGCCGTAGAGCTCCAGATCCTCTCGGACCGCCTCCAGCAGGCGCTGGCCACGACCAACCCGGACGTCGACAGGTTCTTCCATCGTCGAACCCTCCCTTTGCGTCCCCCCTGTAGAGGCTGGCCCCATCAGGCCGCTGGCCGGAGCGAGACAGCCTCTACGAACCCCTAGTCTAGAATGAGCGCGATCCGGGCGCAAAAGCGGTATCCACTTTTGCTGATCGCGCTCGGGAGGGCTATCTGACCGTTAAAGGCCGATTTGCGCAAGTTTCAGGACTTTTCATGACCAGTCCCCTCGAAGCCGAGACCATGACCGCCATCGCCATCGAGGGGGGCAAGGGCCCCGCCGAGGCGCTGAAGCCCGTGCGGATTCCCATTCCGGAGCCCAAGCCCGGCGAGATCCTGATCAAGGTGCGTGCGGCGGGCGTGAACCGTCCCGATCTGGTCCAGCGCAACGGGGCGTATCCGCCGCCGCCCGGTGCGCCGGAGACGCTGGGGCTGGAGGTCGCCGGCGAGGTCGCCAAGGGCGCGGGGCGCTGGAAGGTGGGCGACCGTGTCTGCGCCCTGCTCGGCGGCGGCGGCTACGCCGAATACGCCGTGGTCGACGCGCGCCATGCCCTGCCGATCCCGGAAGGTCTCAGCTTCGAGGAGGCCGCAGGCCTGCCCGAGACGGTTTTCACGGTCTTCGCCAACGTCTTCGAGCACGGGGCGCTGAAGGCGGGCGAGACGCTGATGATCCACGGCGCCACGTCGGGCATCGGGGTCACCGCGATCCAGATGGCCAAGGCGGCCGGCGCCAAGGTGATCGCCACCGGCCGCGGCGCCGACAAGGCGAAGCAGGCGCTGGTGCTCGGGGCCGACGTGGCGGTCGATGTGACCGCCGAGGACTTCGCCGAGGTGGCCAAGCGGGAGGGCGGGGTCGACGTGGTGCTGGACATGGTCGCTGGCGACTATGTCCCGAAGAACCTCGACGCCCTGAAGATCGGCGGTCGGATCGTCTTCATCGCCGCGCTGGGAGGAGCGATGCTGAACCTTCCCGTCTTCGCCATCATGATGAAACGCGCCGTGATTACCGGCTCGACGCTGCGCCCCCGCAGCGCCGACGAGAAGGCTCGTCTCGCCGCGGAGATCGAACGCGTGGCCTGGCCCTGGATCGCGGCCGGCAAGCTGAAGACCCAGATCGACGCCACATTCCCGCTCGAAGAGGCGGCCAACGCCCACGCCCACCTGGAAGCCGGCGCACACGTCGGCAAGGTGATCCTGACGGCGGGCTGAGCGCCTACTTCTCGAAGATGCCCATCAGCAGCGGCCGCACGAACACCGAGGCGGCCGCCTTGGGGCGCACGTCCGGCACCAGATAGCCGAGGTCGGCGCAGGCGTTCAGCGTCGCATTCAGCATTTGCGAGGCGATGAAGGGATCGACCGGGCGCAGCGAGCCCTCGGCGATGCCGTCGGAGATCATCGAGGCGAAACGGTCCGACACCCGGTTCGAGTGCTCCACCATCACCTGGCGGATCTGCTCGGGCAGGGCGGTCAGGGCGTTGATGCGGAGCAGGGGGCCGTGGTCGGAGAGCTGGAATTCCGCCAGGGCGGCCGCGCAGGCCGAGACCTTGTCCCACTGGTTGCCCGGCAGGTCCATCGCCAGGCGCTGGGCCCTGGTCATCACCTCGAAGCTGCGCTCGAAGCAGGCGACGACCAGGTCGTCCTTGGCCTCGTTGTGATGATAAAAGCTGCCCTTGGTGACGTTCAGCTCGGCCGAGATCTTGTCGACCGAGGCGCCGCGATAGCCGCGCCGGTTGATCAGCCGCGTCGCCGCCAGCAGGAAGGTCTCGCGCGCCAGTTCCGGCCCTTCGCGCGCCGCCAGCTTCTCGGTCGGAATGGGCTTCGGGTCCCAGGTCGCGCCCTCCGGGGCCACGCCGTGCAGGAAGATGTCGACCATGCGGTCGTGGATGCGGGGATAGTCCTCGGCGTCGAACTTCGAGAGCCAGGCGCTGCCCCAGAACACCTGCTCCAGCAGCATGCGGCTGCGCGCCGTGCGCCGGCCGCGCGACATCCAGCAAAGGTCGGGGTGGTCGAAGATCTGGCGCGCCTTGCGGAACAGGCGGCCGTACGCGGTTGCCACTTCCTCCCGGCGCGGCGACGTCAGCGCCCGCAGCTCGGTGATGATCGGCAGCGGCGGCGCGGTGCCGGCCAGCGAGGCCGCCAGGGTGTCCAGGTAGAGCGTGAAGAAGCGGCTGAGCCGTTCGGCCGGCGTCGCCGCACCCACGGCCTGGTCGGCGAGGTCGTGCAGCGTGTCGATCCCGCGGGTGATGCAGGCCGCGGCCAGATCGTCCTTGCGCTTGAAATAGTAGGTGACGCTGGTGGTCGACAGATCGACGGCTGCGGCTGTGTCGCCCAGCGTAAGGCCCTTGATCCCCTTGCGGTTCAGGATGCGTGTCGCCGCATCCAGGATGGCCTCTCGCTTGCGTTCGAACCGGTCCGTGGATTTCACCGCGGCGCTTCGTTGGGCCATGGGCGACCTATTCCCCGAATGAGCGCCCTTTTGACCCCGAAAGCACCGCTTCGCCAAGGGTCTACGTCACCCAAGTTGACCTTGCGGCATGACGGAAGCGTCAGCTATCCGAGAAGCCGAAGGGCGCGCTGGTGCGGCGGATGTCGTCCGGTAGGATCGAGCGTCCGATGGGCGGCGCGGAGCGGGCCGTGCATTCGGTCCGGTGGCAGAGGCGGCAGGTGACGCCGATCGGCGTGCCGACCTGGGCCTCCGGCGGCTGGCCCTGGGCGTAGACGAGCCGGCCCGCGTGCTCGGCGGCGCAGCCCAGGGCGATGGCGCGCTCCACCTTCGGCTTGCCGTAGCCGCCGCCGCCGGCGGTGACGGTGCGGGCGATGGAGAAGAAGCGCTGGCCGTCCGGCAGCTCCAGCCACTGGGTGACGATCTGGCGAGGCGTGCGGAAGGCGTGGTGCACGTTCCAGAGGGGGCAGCCGCCGCCATGCCGCGCGAAGGGGAAGCCGGCGCCGTCGAGACGCTTGGAGATGTTGCCGGCCTCGTCCACGCGGATGAAGAAGAACGGCACGCGTTCCTGGCCCGGCTTCTGGAGGGTGGTGAGCCGGTGGGCGATCTGCTCGAAGCTGGCGCCGAACTGGCGCCCCAGCGCCTCGACGTCGTAGCGGCGCGCCTCCACCGCCCGGGCGAAGGCGGTGTAGGGCATCAGCAAAGCGGCCGCGGCGTAGCTCGCAAGCGCCCGTCGGGTCAGCCGCTCGCCGCTGTCGGTGGCGAACGCGCCTTGGGCGACCAGGGCGTCTACGTCGCCCGCCAGTTCCAGGTAGGCGAGCTGCAGCGCGAGCTGGAACGTCTGGCTCGCGTGGTCCAGCTCGTCGCTGAGCAGGATCTCGCGCCGGTGGTGGTCGAGCCGGCGTGTGGAGCCGACCATGACCTCCGGCGGCAGGCGGCGGACCCGCAGGTTGTGGCGCGCCTTGAAATAGGCGGCCAGGCTGTCGTGCTGCGCCACCTGCTGCGCCAAGCGCTCGGCGGCGTCGTCCAGGGCGGGGAAGCTGTTCCGCCGCGCCTCCAGGAAGCGGCGGGATTCCGCCACCGGGTCCGAGGCGTCGGCCGACCGTCCCACGTCCGTCTCGGCCGTCGCGCCCCGGTCGGCGAGGGCGAGCTGCTCCTCGCGGTACGAGGTGTAGAGGCGCAGCAGGGCCTCGGTGATGCCGGGGAAGTTGGTGGTCACGTCCGCGACCTCCAGCGAAGGCAGGTCGATGTCGGCGAACATCGGGTCCTTCAGCACCGCCTGCAGCCGCGCCGCGTCGTCGTTCGTCCCGTCGCCGCCGAGAGCGGCCACGTCCACTTTGTAGGTCTGGGCCAGCCGGACCAGCATCTCCGCGCTCAACGGCCGGTGGTTGCGTTCCAGCAACGCGATGTACGAGGCGGAGACGTCGAGGTCGGCGGCCATGTCGGATTGCGTCAGGCCGCGGTCGCGGCGCAGGCGGCGCAGGCTGGGTCCGGCGTAGATGCGGCGTTCGGCGGGCATGCTGGTCTCGCTGTATCGACCTTTACAACATTACAGCGCAAGTCTGTAAAGTTTTACACCTAGACCGCGCGGCCACTCCACACGACGACGCCGCGCCGGTAGCGGGAAGCCAACTCTCCCACACGGCTGAACAGGGATTTCGGCAATGGCGTACCAAGACCACATCATCGAGATGGACCAGCTCATCAAAAGCAAGAACGGCCGGTGGGACGGCATCAGCGCCGAGTCCGTGGCGCGCATGCGCCTGCAGAACCGCTTCAAGACCGGCCTGGAGATCGCCAAGTACACCGCCGGCATCATGCGCGCCGACATGGCCGCCTACGATGCCGACCCGGCCAACTACACCCAGTCGCTGGGCTGCTGGCATGGCTTCATCGCCCAGCAGAAGCTGATCTCGATCAAGAAGCACTTCGGCACCACGAAGCAGCGCTACATCTACCTGTCGGGCTGGATGGTCGCCGCGCTTCGCTCGGAGTTCGGCCCGCTCCCGGACCAGTCGATGCACGAGAAGACCTCGGTGCCGGCGCTGATCGAAGAGATCTACACCTTCCTGAAGCAGGCCGACGCCCGCGAGCTGGGCGGCCTGTTCCGCGACCTGGACGCCGCCCGCGCGGCCGGCGACAAGGCCAAGGAACAGAAGCTGATCGACGCGATCGACAACTACGAAACCCACGTGGTTCCGATCATCGCCGACATCGACGCCGGCTTCGGCAATGCGGAAGCCACCTACCTGCTGGCCAAGAAGATGATCGAGGCGGGCGCCTGCGCCCTGCAGATCGAGAACCAGGTCTCGGACGAGAAGCAGTGCGGCCACCAGGACGGCAAGGTCACCGTGCCGCACGAGGACTTCCTCGCGAAGGTCCGCGCCTGCCGCTACGCCTTCCTGGAGATGGGCGTCGACAACGGCGTCATCGTCACCCGCACCGACAGCCTGGGCGCCGGCCTGACCAAGCAGATCGCGGTCAGCCACACGCCGGGCGACATCGGCGACCAGTACAACAGCTTCCTCGACTGCGAGGAGATCGCGCCGGCCGACATGAAGAATGGCGACGTGGTGCTGAACCGCGGCGGCAAGCTGCTGCGTCCGAAGCGCCTGCCGTCGAACCTGTTCCAGTTCCGCGAAGGCACGGGCGCCGACCGCTGCGTCCTGGACTGCATCACCTCGCTGCAGAACGGCGCCGACCTGCTGTGGATCGAAACGGAAAAGCCGCACATCGAGCAGATCGCCTCGATGGTGGACCGCATCCGCGAAGTCGTCCCGAACGCCAAGCTGGCCTACAACAACAGCCCGTCGTTCAACTGGACGCTGAACTTCCGCCAGCAGGTGTACGACGCCTGGCAATCGGCCGGTAAGGACGTCTCGTCCTACGACCGCGCCGGCCTGATGAGCGCCGACTACGACGCCACGGAACTGGCGGCGGAAGCCGACGAACGCATCCGCACCTTCCAGCGCGACAGCGCCAAGCGGGCGGGCATCTTCCACCACCTGATCACGCTGCCGACCTACCACACGGCCGCGCTGAGCACGGACAACCTGGCCAAGGAATACTTCGGCGAGCAGGGCATGCTGGGCTACGTCGCGGGCGTCCAGCGCAAGGAGATCCGTCAGGGCATCGCCTGCGTGAAGCACCAGAACATGTCGGGCTCGGACATCGGCGACGACCACAAGGAGTACTTCGCCGGCGAAGCGGCCCTGAAGGCCGGCGGCGTGCACAACACGATGAACCAGTTCGCCTAACCGCGCGCTCGTTCACGCGTCGAAAGGGCGGCCTGGGATGTCTCGGGCCGCCCTCTTTTTTCCTGCTATTGCTTAGGGGCCGCGCCACGGCGCGAAGCCTGCCGAGAGTTCAAGATGGACATCACCGCCAACCTCGCCGTCGACGACCTGCTGCACGCCTTCGTCGAGACCGAGCTGCTGCCGGGCACCGGCATCGACCCCAAAGCCTTCTGGGCCGCGCTCGAGGCGGTGCTTGCGGACTTCACGCCGCGCAACCTGGAGCTCCTGCGCCGTCGCGACGAGCTGCAGGCAAAGATCGACGGCTGGTGGGCCGAGCGCCGGGGCAAGCCCCTGGACGTGGCCGAGGAGACGGCGTTCCTGCGCGAGATCGGCTACCTGCTGCCCGAGCCCGACGATTTCCGGATCGGCACCCGCGGCGTGGACCCCGAGATCGCGACGACCGCCGGTCCGCAGCTCGTGGTGCCGGTGTCCAATGGCCGCTACGCGCTGAACGCGGCCAACGCCCGCTGGGGCAGCCTCTATGACGCGCTGTACGGCACGGACGCCATCGAACCCCCGATCGGAACCAAGGGCTACGACCCCGCTCGCGGCGCCAAGGTGATCGCCTTCGCCCGCCAGCTCCTGGACCGCGTGGCCCAGCTCGCCGAGGGCTCGCACGCCGACGCCACGGGGTATGCCGTCGAGGGCGGCAAGCTGGCGGTGATGCTCAAGGACGGCCGCAGGGTCGGACTGTCGGCCGAGGGCCAGTTCGCCGGCTGGCGCGGTGAAGCCGCCGCGCCGAGCGCGGTGCTGCTGAAGCACAACGGCCTGCACCTGGAGATCCAGGTCGACCGGGCCAGCAACATCGGCAAGGACGATCCGGCCGGCGTGGCCGATGTTCTGGTCGAGGCGGCGCTCACCGCCATCCAGGACTGCGAGGACTCGGTCGCCGCCGTCGACGCCGAGGACAAGGTCGGCGTCTACCGCAACTGGCTGGGCCTGATGAAGGGCGACCTGGCCGCGACGTTCCAGAAGGGTGGCCGCTCCGAGACGCGCCGGCTGGACGATGACCGCACCTATAGCGCCGCCCAGGGCGGGGAGCTGACGCTGAAGGGCCGCTCGCTGATGCTGGTCCGCAACGTGGGCCACCACATGTCGACCGACATGGTCCGCCTCGGCGGCGAGCCGGTGTTCGAGACCGCGGTGGATGCGCTGATCACGGTTGCCGCCGCCCTGCACGACCTTAAGGGCGCCCAGCGCAACAGCGCCGTGGGCTCGGTCTACGTCGTGAAGCCGAAGATGCACGGGCCCGACGAAGTGGCCCTGGCCGTGCGCCTGTTCGACCTGGTCGAGGACGCGCTGGGCCTGGCGCGCAACACGGTCAAGATCGGCATCATGGACGAGGAGCGCCGCACCAGCGCCAACCTCAAGGCCTGCATCTTCGCGGCGAAGGACCGGGTGGTGTTCATCAACACCGGCTTCCTCGACCGCACCGGCGACGAGATCCACACGGCGATGGAAGCCGGCCCGGTCGCCCGCAAGGACGCCATCAAGGCCGAGCCCTGGCTGCCCGCCTACGAGAAGCGGAACGTCGAGATCGGCCTCGCCACCGGCTTCCAGGGCCGCGCCCAGATCGGCAAGGGCATGTGGGCCGCGCCCGACATGATGAAGGACATGCTGGCCGCCAAGATCGGTCATCCGAAGGCCGGCGCGAACACCGCCTGGGTGCCGTCGCCGACCGCGGCGGTCCTGCACGCGCTGCACTACCACGAGGTCGACGTGCCCTCGCTGCAGACGCAGATGGCCGCGGCGGGCGCGAAGACCGGCACGGACGAACTGCTGACGCCGCCGCTGGCCAAGTCCAACTGGAGCCCGGCCGACGTGCAGCAGGAGCTGGACAACAATGCCCAGGGTATCCTCGGCTACGTCGTCCGCTGGATCGACCAGGGCGTGGGCTGCTCCAAGGTGCCGGACATCCACAACGTGGGCCTGATGGAAGATCGCGCCACGCTGCGGATCTCCAGCCAGCACATCGCCAACTGGCTGCACCACGGCGTCTGCACCGAGGCCCAGGTGCGCGAGACCATGGCCCGGATGGCCAAGGTGGTGGACGGCCAGAACGCCGACGATCCGCTTTACACGCCGATGGCCGGGAACGAGGCCAGCGTCGCCTATCAGGCCGCGCTGGAGCTGGTGTTCAAGGGGCGGGAACAGCCGAACGGCTACACCGAACACGTCCTCACGCGCCGCCGCCGCGAGCGGAAGGCGCAGATGGCGCGGGCGACCGAGACGGCCTGACGACGAGATTCCCTCTTCGGAGGGAGGGTGGGGGCGCAGGTCCCAAAGCCTTTGAGCCGGGCGCCAGTCCCTGGGCCCCCACCCGTAATCCCTACTTCTTCACCCAGCCGCCGCCGGCGGGCTTGTAGTACTCGCCCGGCTTGATGCGGCTTTGGACGACGGTGCTGTAGGCCGAGGCGCCCGCCGCCTCGACCGACACGCCGTTCTTCGCCGCGGCCTCGCGGTAGAGCGCGGCGCGGCCCTGGTTGATGTCCTCCACGGCGGCCTTCAGCGCGGGGTCGGACGACGGCTTCACGAAGCCGAGGAAGCCGTCGGCCTGTTCACCGACGACGCCTTGCGCCTTGGCGGCGTCGACCGCGGCCTTGGAATCCATGGCGTAGGCCGCTGCGGGGGTGACGGCCAGGGCGGCCAGGACGGCGGCGGCGATGTTGAAATGGTCTCGCATGGTCTCTCCTCTCCTAGAAGAGGTTGGGGTTCTTCTGGATGAGGGCCTTCACGTCCTCGTCCAGTTGCAGGCGCACGTTCGCGTCCAGCTTGGCGTAGATGTTGATCGGCGCGACCTCGACCCGAACGGTCGGGGTGCAGGCCGCAAGGCTCGTCGAGGCAAGCGCGGCCAGCAGCACGGCTCTCATGGGGCGGTCTCCGTCATCGTGGGTCCTTTCTGAAGCGTCACGGCTGAACCGGAGCTGAACTCCGGGTCTTCTGGTAGTCGGCGTAGTCGGCCAGCAGGTCGTCGAGGTTCAGCGTGGTGTCGAGGGTGAGGTTCACCCCCGTCCCCGACGGCAGCGGCAGGGGCTTGCCCAGGAACCGCCGCTTGATGAGGTCCATCAGCGTCAGGCGGATCTGCTGCTTCTGGGGCGGATCGTGGCGGCCCACGATGTGGAAGAGCACGCCCAGCCGGCCGTCCGACTGACTGGCGATCGAGGCCTCCAGCTTGTCGAAGGCCAGGTTCTCCATGGCCTGGTAGGCGAAGTCGGTGAAGGTGGCGTTCGGGTCGGGCACGGCCGGCGTCGCGGCCGGTGCGTCGGTGGAGACGCCCGTCAGCGCGGTGCGGGCGATGGAGAGACGGCCCGGCTGGACCGCATGGATCTGGCCGTTGGCGATCCGCACGCGCGCGCCGGTCATCTCGAACGGGACGCGACCGCTTACCCGCGCGTCCAGCTCGACCTTGTCGCCGAACGGCGAGGCCTCGACCAGGTCGTGGAGCTGCACGCCGTCCAGGATCAGCACGCCGCGGGTGGGCGCCCCGGGCACGAGCGGGATCTCCAGCGTCTCCACCCGCACCTTGCCGCCGCCGACGTCGGCGTCGCCGCCTTCGACCTTCAGCAGGTTGTCGACCACGCCGTAGGTGGCGTGGAGGTTTTCGAGCAGCACCGGACCGTCCACGCGATCGACGCTGAGCTGCTGGCCGGCGGCTGCGGTCAGGGGCGCGAGGCTGGAGAAGACCAGCTCGCCCTTCAGCCCCTTCACCGGACCGGCCGGGCTCTGGAAGTCCAGTCGGGGGATGCTGACCACGCCGTTGCTGGTGGAGCCCTCGGGCGTCCAATCGAAGCGGCCCTTGAACTTCGCCTGGCCGACGGCGGGCGAGCCGACCGAGGCGGCCAGGGGCGAGATTTGCGCCGGCTGGAGCCCGCCCTCGGAGAAGGTGAGCATCTCGGTCTCGATGACCGCGACGCCCAGCCCCAGGCGGCCGTCCTGGGTGACCAGGGCGTTCCCCAGCTTCGTCCCGTTCGGCAGCCTGAAGTCGAGATCCGCGCGCCAGATGAACGCCGACAGGCTAGCGTCACCGGTCATCAGGAAGGGGTTGAAGCGCGTCTCGGCGGCGGTGTCTTCCTGGCGGGCCGTGTCGATGTGGGCCCGGACCGTCACGTCGCCGCGGCGGCTCTGCGCGACAAAGCGGCCCGCGCCGGCGACCACCCGCCCCTGGATGAAGGGAGCCGTGGCGGCCACGCCCTCGGCCCGCCCGGCGATCCGCCAGTCGCCGCCGGTCATGCGCAAGAGCGGCCCGCTCGTGGGACAGAGGCGGCCGGACAGGCGTTCGACGTCGTTGGCCCCGAAGTCCAGGCGCTCGGCGCGCAGGGGGACGCAGCGGTCGGCGACGAAGGTCAGGCCGCCGTTCGCGATCTGGAGGCGGCCCGAAGCGTCGAGATCGGCGCCGCGCACGAGACCGACCGAGGCCCGGGCGCGCACCCGTCCGGACGCCACCGCGCCGCCCTCGACCAGGGTGAGCTTCGCGACGTCGGCGTCGAGGCTGGGCAGGCCGCCGCCCTTCACGGTGAGGCGGAACGCGCCGCCGTGCGGTCCGATCAGCGGCGTCGCGCCGCGGGCGGCCAGTTCCGCCACCCCGCCGCCGGCGGCTTCGAGGCGAACCGGCTTGGGCAGGCCCACCGAGCCGGCGCCTTCGGTGAAGCGCAGGGCGACGGCCGGGGCGGCGAAGCGGAAGCTGCGGGCGGCGCGCTTGATCGCGGCCATGTCGGGTGTGTCGTCGCGCGCCGGCGGGCCCAGGCCGCTCCAGCCGCCCTGGCCCAGCGCCGCGGCCGCAAGCTTGACGTCGATCCCACCGACGGCGGCGGCCACGGGACCGTTGGCGGTGAGCGACAGGGTTTGCAGGCGCAGGTCGCCGGCGCGCACGCCCTCGGCGCGCGCGTTGAGCTTGAGGGTCGCGGCCACGCGGTCGCCGTCCTTGCGGGCCCAGGCGAAGTCGTCGAGGACCGCCGCGGCGCGAAGGGCCCGGGCCTCGCCCCCGCCGACCCGCCCGCCGGCGGCCGTAAGGCTGGCCGTGGTTCGGCCGGTGACCACGAGATCGGGGATCCAGCCCCGGGCCTGGCCGGTCAAGCCGGCCTTCAGCTCGGCGCCGTCCACCGCCTGGTCCGCGAGGGTGAGCTTGCGGCTCGCCAGGGTCAGGCCGGCCACGACAGCCCCGTCGCCACGCTGCTTCTGGAAGTCGGGATAGGGAAGCTGGGCGCTGAAGGTCAGCCGACTATCCGAGGCCTGGGCCTGGCCGAACTTCGCGGCGATGACTGGCGCGGCGAGCGACACGTCGACCCGGCCCTGGCGGGTCACGGCGCGCACCGTCGCGGCGCCGAGGCTGACGTCGAAATCCGGGTTCCGCAGGCGCGCGGGCGCGGTGGTCGCGGCCAGGGTCTGCAGCTTGCCGTCCTCGACCTTCGCGTCGGCCGCCATCCGCATCGGCCCGTAGTCGGTGGCGAGAAGCAGCGTGCCGCCTTCGATGACGATCCGCGGCTGGGCGGCGTTCGGCCTGGGCGGGCGGCGCAGGAATTCCTGCACGAGCGGGTCGAGCGCGCCCACATGCAGGCCGTCGCGTCGGAGCTGGGCGCGCAGGACCGGCTTGGTCAGACGGACCGAGACCACCTCGACGCCGGTGATTCGCGGGCGGTAGCGGACCTCGACCCGTTCGGCGGCGAAGTCGGGGTTGCGCGGATCGCCGATGCGCAGGCGGGCGGTGAACACGCCGGGACCGAAGGCCTCCACTTGGGCGTCCGCGGCGATCCCCTTGGCGCGGAGCCAGCCCGTCAGCGCCTCGCGAACGAGGGCCTTGCGGTTGGCCCACGCCAGGGCCATCGCGGCGAGCAGCGCGCACGCGATCACCACCAGGAGGCGGATCAGGTTGCGGGCGGTCCGCGGCGGCGGGCGCGAGGTTTCGGCGTCGGTCACGGGCTGCGGTTCGGTGGTCTCGTCCCCTCAATAGAGGGAATCGCGGCTGGACCGTGACTGTTCCGTGGGCCGTGAGCTTTCGAACAGCACGTAGCGCCGTCATCCTGGCCGGAGGGCGTTCTGCAGTGCGTGTGGTTCTGGGTCCCGGATCGGCCTTTGGCCGTCCGGGATGACAGGGCTTTGGAGGGTGGT
>NZ_JANINU010000255.1 GCF_024508875.1 Phenylobacterium sp. | reverse complement strand
ACCTCAACGCTGCGCGTCTACCAATTCCGCCACGACCGCTCGTGGTGAGGCGCGGCAGGTAGCAAACCCCGCCCGCCTTGTGAAGTGCGTTAAACGGCCCCGCCTTAAGCGCTGCCGGCCATGTAGTCGTAGACGTTCGCCTCGCGCGTCACGGTGATGGCGATGCGCTCGTCGTTGATCTGGATTTCGCCCCGCGCGACCGGATGGTTGTTGGCCAGGATCCAGACTTCCTCGTTCACGGTCGTATCCAGCGGAATCACCGCGCCCCGGCCCATGCGCAGCAGTTGCGCCATGGGAAGCTGGGCGCGCCCGAGCACGACCTGGATTTCGACGTTGACCGCCTTGACCTGGCTCACGAAGGAAGACCTCGACTGAACTGCTGGGCTTTGCGCGACGCAGGCCCGAACCCACATTGGGCGCGACATGCTTGATCACGCGTTAAACTCGCCGGCCGAAGCGCTCTTCGGTCGCAGCGACGGCGTCCCCGCCGGCTGGGCGGTTTCACGAGCGCCCGTTGGCTATCCCGAGGCGGTGGCGGCGATGGAAGCGCGGGCGGCGGCGATCGCGGCGGGCGAGGCCGGCGAACTGGTCTGGCTGCTGGAACATCCGCCGCTCTACACCGCCGGCGTCTCGGCCAAGGCGGCCGACCTGATCGACCCCGACCGATTCCCCGTCTTCGAGAGCGGCCGCGGCGGGCAGTACACCTACCACGGGCCCGGCCAGCGGGTGGCCTATGTGATGCTGGACCTCACGACGCGCGGCCGCGACGTGCGCGCGTTCGTGGCGGCGCTGGAAGCCTGGGTGATCGGGGCGCTCGATGCGTTCAACGTGAAGGGCGAGGTGCGCGAGGGGCGCGTCGGCGTCTGGGTCGAGCGCCGCCAGCCGGGCGCCCCTGTTCGCGAGGACAAGATCGCCGCCATCGGCGTGAAGCTGCGCAAATGGGTGTCGTTCCACGGCGTCTCGCTGAACGTCGAGCCGGACCTTGGCCACTTCGGCGGCATCGTCCCGTGCGGTGTGACCGAGCACGGGGTCACCAGCCTGGTGGACCTCGGCCTGCCGGTGACCATGGACGAGGCGGACGAAGCGCTGAAGTCGAGCTTCCGCGAGGTGTTCGGCGAGGTGGTCGAGGCCGAGCCGCCGCCCCTCCCCTGAACACGCGGCTCAGGCCGGGGTCAGCATCACGGGGTTCAGGCCGTAGCGGTTGGCCCCCTGCTCGCCCGGCATAGCGGCCAGTTCCACGAAGGCCCAGACCAGGACGAGGAAGAACGGGAAGTCGAGGAAGCTCTCCGGGTGCGGCCACACCGCGACGACCGCCGCGAGGACCAGCGCCGCCCACCAGCCCGAACGGCCCCGGTCGTGCAGGCGCTTGGACAGCACGCAGGCTCCGCAGAAGAACAACGCCGGATAGACCCCCCAGCCGGTGATCCAGTGGACCGTCGAGGGCGCAACCGCCTCGTAGAGTGCGGCGAGCGTCAGCAGCACCGCCGCCGCGATCAGCGATGGAAGGCGTGGCGCACGGCCCTGGGCCGAGAAGAAGAGCTCCGCAAAGCCCATCGAATCCCCCGAGCGGAATAGCTCAGGCGAACTCTACCAGAACCTCGTCGGCCGCGACGCTGTCGCCCGACTTCACGTTGATCGCCTTGATCGTGCCGTCACGCTCTGCCCGCAGGATGTTCTGCATCTTCATGGCCTCGAGCACCGCCACGACCTCGCCGGTCTTCACGTCCTGCCCGGCGGTGACGTCGATGGAGACCACCAGGCCCGGCATGGGCGACAGCACCATCTTCGACGTGTCGGCCGCCTTCTTCGGCGGCAGCTTCTCGTGCAGTTCCGCCGAGCGCGGGCTGAGCACAAGCACGTGCAGCGTCGTGGCGCGGTGGCGGATGACGAAGCCTTCGGCGGCCGGCTTCACCGCGACCGTGAAGTCCTGGCCGTCCAGATTGCCGCGGAACACGGGCTGGCCCGGCCGCCACTGGATGTCCTCCAGGCGCAGCTTGCGGCCTTCCACGTCGATGGTCAGGCCGCCATCGACCGCGCTGGCCTTCACCGCCTGCTTCTTGTGGCCGGCGACCACCATCCACTCGTCCCGCACGTCGGCCCGGCCGCTGCGGGCCACCTGGGCGCGATGCATCGCCAGGGCGACGGCACTCACCAGGTCGCGCTGCTGGTCGGTGGGGGGCAGGCCCTGGAAGCCGTCCGGGAACTCGTCCTTGATGTAGTTCGTCGAGAGCTTGCCCGACCGGAACCGCGGCTGGTCCATCACGGCGGCGAGGAACGGGATGTTCTGCCCCAGGCCCTCGATGTGGAAGTCCTCGAGCGCCCGGCTCATGACGTCGATGGCCGCTTCGCGCGTCTTGGCCCACGTGGAGAGCTTGGAGATCATCGGGTCGTAGAACATCGAGATCTCGTCGCCCTCGCGCACGCCCGCGTCGTTGCGGACGAAGCCGTAAGGGGTCTCACCTTCGGCGGGCGGCGAGTAGCGGACGAGGCGGCCGATCGACGGCAGGAAGCCGCGGTACGGGTCCTCGGCGTAGATCCGGCTCTCCATGGCCCAGCCGTTGATCTTCAGGTCCTTCTGGGCGAACGGCAGCTTCTCGCCATAGGCCGAGCGGATCATCTGCTCGACGAGGTCGACGCCGGTGATCATCTCGGTGACCGGATGCTCCACCTGCAGACGGGTGTTCATCTCCAGGAAGAAGAAGCTCTTGTCCTGGCCGGCGACGAACTCGACGGTGCCGGCGCTGTCGTACTGGACCGCCTTGGCGAGCGCGACG
>NZ_JANINU010000254.1 GCF_024508875.1 Phenylobacterium sp. | reverse complement strand
CTGGGCTTCGCCATGCCGTTCTTCTTCATCCCGACAACCAGCCTGGCGCTGTCGTCGGTGCTCCCGGAAGAGACCGCCGCGGCCGCGGGCCTGCAGAACTTCCTGCGCACGACCTCGGCGGCGTTCGCCACTTCGATCATGACCACGGCGTGGGACAATACGTCATCGGCCCAGCGCAGCGTCCTCGCCGGCGCCTTGCCGGATCCACAGCGGGCGCTCGACGTCATGACCGCCCGCGGCCTGTCGCCGGACCAGGCGCTGCGCCAGCTCGAGGGCCTGGTGCAGACCCAGGCGGTGATGATTTCGACGAACCGGATGTTCCTGGCGACCGCGGTGGTCTTCGCCCTCGCCGCCTCGGTGATCTGGATCGCACCCAAGCCCAAGCGCATGGCCGGTCCGGGGGGAGGGCACTAGGGGCCCTTCTCCCGCAAGGGGAGAACGATTGAAGCTCGGCTTATTCTCTCGCGTCCCCGCCTAGACCCGCCCGATGCTCGAATATTCGAAGCCGCGGGCCTTCATGTCGGCAGGCTTGTAGATGTTGCGCAGGTCGACCAGGACCGGCTTCTTCATGATCAGCTTGATGCGATCGAGGTCGAGCGCACGGAACTGGTCCCACTCGGTGATGATCACCAGGATGTCGGCGCCTTCGGCCACTGCGTAGGGGTCGGCCTTGAAGTCGACGCCGGTCAGCAACTTCTCGGCCTCGTGGCCCTCGGGGTCGAAGGCCTGGACCTTGGCGCCCTTGTCCTGCAGGGCCGGCACGATGGCCAGCGACGGGGCGTCGCGCATGTCGTCGGTGTTGGGCTTGAAGGTCAGGCCGAGGATGCCGACGGTCTTGCCCTTCACGTCGCCGCCGGCGGCCTTGATGACCTTGCGGGCCATCGCGCGCTTGCGCTCGTCGTTGATCTTGATGGTGGTCTCGACCAGTTCGACGGGGCTCCCGGCGTCGCGGGCTGTCCGGACCAGCGCGATGGTGTCCTTCGGGAAGCATGAGCCGCCATAGCCGGGGCCGGCGTTCAGGAACTTGCCGCCGATGCGGCCGTCCAGGCCGATGCCCTTCGCCACCTGCTGCACGTCGGCGCCGACGGCCTCGCACAGGTCGGCCATCTCGTTGATGTAGGTGATCTTGAGCGCCAGGTAGGCGTTGGCGGCGTACTTGATCAGCTCGCTGGTGCGGCGGCTGGTGAACAGGATCGGCGTCTCGTTCAGGTACAGCGGCCGGTACAGCTCGCGCATGACCGCCTGGGCGCGCTCGTCCTGGGTGCCGACAACCACGCGGTCGGGGCGCTTGAAGTCCTCGATCGCCGCGCCTTCGCGCAGGAACTCCGGGTTCGAGACGATGGCGACGTCGGCGCCAGGGCGCACGCGCTTGAAGATCGCCTCGATCTCGTCGCCCGTGCCTACGGGGACGGTCGATTTGGTGACCACCACGGTGAACCCGTCCACCAGGGTCGCGATCTCCTCGGCGGCCGCATAGACGTAGCTGAGGTCCGCGTAGCCGTCGCCGCGGCGCGAGGGCGTGCCCACGCCGATGAACACCGCGTCGGCCTCGCGGATCGCCTGCGTCGCGTCGGTGTCGAAGAACAGGCGGCCGGCCTTGACGTTCGCGGCCACGAGTTGGTCGAGGCCCGGCTCGTAGATCGGGATGCCGCCGCTGCGGAGCTGCTCGATCTTCGAGGCGTCCTTGTCGATGCAGGTCACCGTGTGCCCGAAGTCGGCGAAACAGGCGCCGCTGACGAGGCCCACATAGCCCGTCCCGATCATCGCCACGCGCATTCAGAACTCTCCTCGAAGGCCGCGCCTTTCACCACGCGGGAAGGCTTGCCGCAACGGCACATCTTCCCGCAGTGCAGCAAAAATTGCGCCGCTAGATTTCCTGGTTGTACGCGCCCACTTGCGGCCGCTTGGCGAGGCGGGGCTTCACCTCCTCGCGGAACAGCGCGCGCATGTCGTCCTCGGATTTCGTGCTTTCGACGACGACCACGATCTCGGGCTTGTTGGACGAGGCGCGGACCAGCACCCACGAGCCGTCCTCCAGCGCCACCCGAACGCCGTTGACCGTGATGAGGTCGACGATCCTGCGACCCAGGATCGTGCCGCCGGCATCCGCCAGCGCCTGGTATTCGGCCACCACGTCCTCGACCACGCCGTACTTCTCCTCGTCGGCGCAATGCGGGCTCATGGTCAGCGAGGTGTAGGCCACCGGCAGCGCTTTCTTCAGGTCGCTGAGCTTCTTGTCCGGGTTGCGGTCAAGCATGGCCAGGATCGCGGCGGCGGCCACCAGGCCGTCGTCGTAGCCGCGGCCGATCGGCGGGTTCATGAAGAAGTGGCCGCTCTTCTCGAAGCCGGCCAGGGCGCCCAGCTCGGCGGTCTTGCGCTTGATGTAGCTGTGGCCGGTCTTCCAGTAGACGGTCTTGGCGCCGTTCTTCTTCAGCACCTCGTCGGTGGCGAAGAGACCGGTCGACTTCACGTCGACGATGAACGTGGCGTCGCGATGCAATTCAGAAAGATCCCGGGCGAGCATCAACCCGATCTTGTCGGCGAAGATCTCCTCGCCCTCGTCGTCCACCACCCCGCAGCGGTCGCCGTCGCCGTCGAAGCCCAGAGCCACGTCGGCGCCGTGCTCCTTCACCGCCTTGGCCATGGCGTGGAGCATCACGCTGTCCTCGGGGTTCGGGTTGTAGCGCGGGAAGGTGTAGTCGAGGTCGCAGTCCATCTCGATCAGGACGGCTACGCCCATGTCGCGCAGGGCCTTGGGCGCGAAGGCGCCGGCCGTGCCGTTGCCGCAGGCGGCGATGACGGTGAGCGGGCGCTTCAGGCTGA
>NZ_JANINU010000253.1 GCF_024508875.1 Phenylobacterium sp. | reverse complement strand
CGGTCCTTGTCCTCGATGCGCGGCGCCAGCGTCCCGTAGCTGTAGCGGTCGGCCAGATAGATCGCGATGGCCGGGTTCTCGCTCACCACCACCTCGCCGTCGGTCAGCGTCGGCACCTTCCCCGCGGGGTTGAGCTTCAGGTACGCCGGGTTCTTCTGCTCGCCCTTGCGGATGTCGACGGTCTTCACCGCGAACGGGACGCCGATCTCCTCCAGCATCCAATAGGCGGTGAACGCGCGGCTGCCCGGCGAGTGGTAGAGCGTGATCCCGCGCTTGGCGGCCATGCGGTTCTCCTGATGGTCCGCGCAGAGGTAGTGCGAACCTTACAAATTTGCGAGGCGGCGGTCAGGCGGCCGCGAGCCGGCGGCGGCCATATGCCCCTCGCCGCCGCGAACACGACGGCGACGGAGACCATCCCGCCATGCGCAAGATCATGCTGTCCACGGCGATCGCGCTGTCGCTCGCGGGCGGCGCGCCCGCGCTCGCCAAGGCGCATCACGCCGAGAAGGCCTCGGCCACCGCTTCGAAGTCCGCCGAGTGCGCGCGCCAGTGGCGGGCCGAGACGAGCCATACCCAGACCCGCAAGGCCTTCATGGCGGCCTGCACGCGAGCCTGACCCGAACGAGACACACCGATCGAAGCTACGCTCTTGGTCCGCCGCGTTCTGCGTTTGTGGCGCGGCGAGCCAAGGGGGGCGGCGGCGGGCGCTACGCGTCCCCCATCCGGGCGCCCGCCGCTTTTTCGACCTCATCCCGGAGCATAGGGCCAAGCTGTCACTGAGGGAGGCGCCGGCATGGGCGCGAAGATCCTGGTCGTCGAGGACGACGCCGGCGCCGCCGAGACGCTGCTGAACGGCCTGCGACAGGAAGGTTACACCGTCGAGCACGTCGCCGACGGCCGCGACGGCCTCTACCTCGCCAGCTCCGCCGACTTCGACGCCGTGATCCTGGACCGCATGCTGCCCGGCATGGACGGGCTGTCCGTGGTCAAGGCGCTGCGCGCGGCCGACGTCCACACCCCCCTGCTGATCCTGTCCGCGCTGGGCCAGCTCGACGAGCGCGTGCGCGGCCTTCGCGCCGGCGGCGACGACTACCTCGCCAAGCCCTTCGCCTTTTCCGAGCTCTCGGCGCGCCTGGCCGCCATGCTGCGCCGGCCCGCCGCGCGGCAGGAGACGACGTCCATGTCCTGCGGTGACCTGCAGATGGACCTGCTCACCCGCCGCGTGACCCGCGCGGGACAGCGCCTCGACTTGCTGCCGCGCGAGTTCAAGCTGCTGGAGCACCTGCTGCGCCACAAGGACCGGGTGGTCACCCGCACCATGATGCTGGAAGAGCTGTGGGACTACCGTTTCGACCCGCACACCAGCCTGATCGACACCCACATCAGCCGGCTGCGAAAGAAGATCGACGAGGGCTTCGACACGCCCCTGCTGCACACCGTCAGGGGCTCCGGATACCGCCTGTCGGAAAGGGCCTGAACCCTTGCGCCTGAAGCCCTGGATCTGGCCGGCCGCCGCGGCGCTGGTGGCGCTGGCGGCTCTGCTCATTGGCCTCTTCATCGTCGATCGCCTGGGCGAGCGGGCGATCGCCCGGCAGCAGACCGCCATGGCCAGTGCGGCGCGCGACTACTTTGTCGCCTTCGCCCGTGACGAGGGCGTTCGCGCGCTGGCGGAGACGCTGAACCGCCACGCCCAGGTCGGCGCCGCGGACGGCTTCCGCTACGCGCTGGAGGACCGCACCGGCCGCATGCTGGCCGGCGCCGATGTGGTCAGCTCCCTCGACGCCCCCGACGCCGGCTGGCGCACCGTCGCCGAGCCCGACGCGCCGCGACGGCTCTGGCGGGTGCTCGCCCAGCCCCTGGGCGGCGGCTACACGCTCATCGTCGCCGAGGACCTCTCGGCCCGCGACGCCCTGCGCGCGGCGATCTTCCGCGGCTCGGCGCTGGCGATGCTGATCACGGCGTTCGGCGCTGCGGCGGCCGGCGTCGCGCTGAACGCCATGCTCCTCCACCGCACCCGCGCCATCGCCCAGACCGCCGAGCGCATCGCCGGCGGCGACCTCTCCGCCCGCGCGCCCGTGCATCCGGACGGCGACGTCTTCGACGACCTCGGCGCCTCGATGAACGTGATGCTGGGGCGGATCGAGGAGCTGATGACGGGGATGCGCACCGTCGCCGACTCCATCGCCCACGACCTGCGCTCGCCGCTGACCCGCATGAAGGGCGCCCTGGTGCGCGCCGCCGACCCCGACGCGCCCGAGCCGCAGCGGATGCAGGCGCTCGACGACGCCCACGTGGAGGCCGACACCGTCCTCGCGACCCTCAACGCCCTGCTCGACATCGCCCACGCCGAGTCCGGCCTCAGCCGGGAGAACATGCAGCGCATCGACGTGGCCGCCCTGGTGCTGGGGATCGCCGAGCTGTTCGGCCCCGTGGTGGAGGACGCGAGCCAGACGCTGGTCACCCACGCGCCGAGCATCCCTGTGCTGGCCCGCGCCCACCCCGCTCTGCTCCGCCAGGCGGTGGGCAACCTGCTTCACAACGCCGTGATCCACGCCGGGGCCGGCGCCACCGTGGTCGTGAAGGTCGAGGAAGCCGGCCTCGGCAAGGCGCGGATCTCGGTGGCCGACGACGGCCCCGGTGTGCCTGCCGAGCACCTGGGCCGCGTCCAAGAGCGCTTCGTAAGGCTGGAGGCGTCCAGAACGACGGCCGGGTCCGGTTTGGGGCTTGCACTCGTAGCGGCTTGCGCCAAGCTTCATGGTGGACGGCTGGTGCTGGCCGACAACCGGCCCGGCCTCCTCGCGGCGCTGGAGCTGACCGACCCTCGGTCTTGATTTTTGCGCCGCACAATCCTAGCTTCTTTGCCCCCGGG
>NZ_JANINU010000252.1 GCF_024508875.1 Phenylobacterium sp. | reverse complement strand
CCGATCCCGAGATCGTCAAGGAGCTCCTCGCCGACACCTGCGACGACCCCGACGACCCCAAGTGGCGAAGCTCAGGCTAGCCGCCCCCTCTCGCTTCGCGAGCTCCCCCAAGGGGGGAGCATCTGGAACAGATCCAATTCCTCCCTATTCCACCCCCTCTGGGGGTGGATCGCGAAGCGAGGGGGGCCGAGCCGCTTGCGGCTCGGAGGGGGAGGTGCCGAAGGCGGAGGGGGTCAGCCCCACGACCTCTGAAACCGTCGCACCCCGACGGCGCGACCGCATGCCCACTCCATCACATCGAGGTCCCGGTCTTCGGCCTGCGGTCGAAACCGGATCACACCTGCGGGAATGCCCCGCCCCAAACCGGCACACCTCCGCCCGGCGCCGGTCTTGCAGGCCCGCGCCGCAACGTCAGCCGCGTGCTCCCTGGAAGAGGGCAAGGGGTTGACTTCAGGGGTTCTCGCCTGAAGAACCCCGCCACACGAAAAATCTAGAGGAGCTCGGCCCCATGGCTGTCCGCGTCGCCATCAACGGTTTCGGTCGCATCGGCCGCCTGGTCCTGCGTTCGATCGTCGAACATGGCCGCAAGGACATCGAGGTCGTCGCGATCAACGACCTGGGCCCGGTCGAGACCAACGCCCACCTGCTGCGCTACGACAGCGTGCACGGCCGCTTCCCGGCCGACGTGAAGGTCGAGGGCGACACGATCGTCATCGCGGGCTACGCGCCGATCAAGGTCACCGCCGAGCGCGACCCGGCCAAGCTGCCGCACAAGGACCTGGGCGTCGACATCGCCCTGGAATGCACCGGCATCTTCACCTCCAAGGAAAAGGCCTCGGCCCACCTGGAAGCCGGCGCCAAGCGCGTCATCATCTCGGCGCCCGGCGACAACGTGGACAAGACCATCGTCTACGGCGTGAACCACCAGACGCTGACCAAGGACGACCTGGTCATCTCGAACGCCTCGTGCACCACCAACTGCCTGGCGCCCGTCGCCCACGTGCTGCAGGAACTGTGCGGCATCGAGCGTGGCTACATGACCACGATCCACTCCTACACGGGCGACCAGCCGACGCTGGACACCCTGCACAAGGACCTCTACCGCGCCCGCGCCGCGGCCATGTCGATGATCCCGACGTCCACCGGCGCCGCCAAGGCCCTGGGCCTGGTGATCCCGGCCCTGGCCGGCAAGCTGGACGGCTCGTCGATCCGCGTCCCGACCCCGAACGTCTCGGTGGTCGACCTGAAGTTCGTGCCGTCCAAGCCGGTGACCGTCGCCCAGATCAACGAGGCGCTGGAAGCCGCGGCCAACGGCGCGCTGAAGGGCGTGCTGGCGGTGACCAAGGAGCCGCTGGTCTCCATGGACTTCAACCACAACCCCGCCTCGTCCACCGCGGCCCTGCCGCAGACCCAGATGATCGACGGCGGCCTCGGCCGCATCCTCACCTGGTACGACAACGAGTGGGGCTTCTCGACCCGCATGAGCGACACCGCCGTCGCCATGGGCAAGCTGATCTAGGACAATCCGTGCGCTGGCCGGGCGACAACCATCCTTCTCCCCTTGCGGGAGAAGGTGGCCGCCGCAGGCGGTCGGATGAGGGGTCGTACCGCGATCCCGGTCCAGATCGCCCCGCGCAACGCCGACGGCCGCGCGACCCCTCATCCGTCAGCCCCGGATCGCGTCCGGGGCTGACACCTTCTCCCGCAAGGGGAGAGGACTCAGCCGGGCGCCAGCCATGACCTTCAAGACCCTCGACGACGCCGACCTTTCCGGCAAACGCGCCCTGGTCCGGGTGGATCTGAACGTGCCCATGGAGGACGGACAGGTCACCGACGACACGCGCCTGCAGGCGGCCAAGCCCACGGTGGACAAGCTGCGCGCGGGCGGAGCCAAGGTGATCCTGCTGGCCCACTTCGACCGCCCCAAGGGCAAGGTCGTGCCGTCGATGAGCCTGAGGCCCATCGTGGAGCCGCTGGCCAAGGTTCTCGGCGTTCCGGTCGCCTTCGCGGACGACTGCATCGGCCAGAAGGCCCGCGAGGCCGTGAACGCCATGCAGCCCGGCGACGTGCTGCTTCTGGAGAACGTCAGGTTCCACGCCGGCGAAGAAGCCAACGACCGCGCCTTCGCCGACGCCCTGGCCTCCAACGGCGACCTCTTCGTCAACGACGCCTTCTCGGCCGCGCACCGGGCCCACGCCTCGACCGAGGCCCTGGCCCGGCGCCTGCCGGCCTATGCGGGCGAACAGATGCGGCTGGAGCTGGACGCCCTCGACGCCGCCCTGGGACGCCCCCAGCGGCCGGTTCTGGGCATCGTCGGCGGCTCCAAAGTCTCCACCAAGCTCGACCTGCTGCGCAACCTGGTGACCCGGCTGGACAAGCTGGCCATCGGCGGCGGCATGGCCAACACCTTCCTCTACGCCCAGGGCCACGACGTCGGGGCGTCCTATTGCGAGAAGGACCTGGCCGAGACCGCGCGCGACATCATCCGCCTGGCCGGCCAGAACAACTGCAAGCTCTTCCTGCCGCTGGACATCGTGGTGGCCGAAAAGCTGGCGCCCGGCGCCCCGGCCCGGGTACGCCACGTGGGCTCCATCGACGAGCACGAGCGCATCCTGGACGCCGGCCCGGAGACGGTCGAGCGGCTGTGCCGCGCCATGGACAACTCCGAGACCCTGATCTGGAACGGCCCGCTGGGCGTCTTCGAAATGCCGCCCTTCGACAAGGGCACCATGACCGCGGCGCGCCATGCCGCGGAACTTGCGAAGGCCGGGAAGATTGTAGCTGTAGCCGGCGGCGGTGATACCGTGGCCGCACTCAACGCGGCCGGCGTCTCTTCGGACTTCACGTTCGTATCGACTGCGGGCGGCGCGTTTCTTGAATGGATGGAAGGCA
>NZ_JANINU010000251.1 GCF_024508875.1 Phenylobacterium sp. | reverse complement strand
ACACGCTCTCGGCGTGCAGCTTGCGCGCCAGCCAGCCGTCGAAGAAGTCGGTCACGGCGGCCAGGATGAAGGCATAGACCGCCCAGCGCTGCAGGGCGAACTGGGTTTCGGGCTCCAGCCGGTCGGAGAAATAGGGCACGGCGCCGGCGGCCGCGGCGAAGGCCACGAACATGAAGAGCGCCATGACGAGGCGCGAGCCGGTCAGGATGTTGGGCAGGGACTTCATGGGCAGACGAGCGTCCGGGGCTAGGGCTTCGTTCCAAGTCTAGCTGCTTCGCGAGGGCGAAACAGCCGCGCTGTTGCGCCGTCCGCCGCGGGACGGGCGGGCGCGGGCGCGGCGCGCCGCAGGCGCTTTCCTTTGAACCACGGACCACACGGACGACACGGACCGGCGGCGGCGACGGGCGAGGAGGTCCTGGATCGTCCGTGTGGTCCGTGTGGTCCGTGGTCGACATCGGGCGCTGCCCCCCGTCGGCTGCACGGCTCTCACCCCGCGTCGCCGCCGCTGAGGCCGGCGGGGGCCGGGAGTTCGGTCCAGGGGCTCTCGGCGATGCGCTCCAGGCGGTTGGTGTCGGGGTCGGGCAGGTAGGTGACCACGCGCCGCTGGCCGGTCTCGGGATGGCTCTCGACCACGAAGTGCTTGAGGAGGATGGCCTCGCCGGCCGCCGGCGGCGGGGGCGGGTCGGCCGCCTTCTGCCGGCCGTGGGTGCGGGGCGACTTGATCGCCGCCGCCCAGCGCAACTGGCCCAGCCGCACGCGGGTCAGGTAGGCGGTCTCGGGCGTGGCGGCGAGCGCCATCTCCCAGCCGAGGTCGGCCAGCCGCTCGGCCTGGGCCTGGCGGGCCAGGGCGATGGCGTCGGCGAACTCGGGGCTGCGCCGCTGCCAGTGCAGGATCGTGAAGAAGGCGGGCATGGCCGGGTCGTCCGAGATGGCGGTCAGGCTCTCGCCCTCGGCCAGCCGCGCGCAGATCTCGTGGGCGGTCGCCTCGCAATAGGTGCTGGTCGGGCCCAGCCCGTCGGGGCGGGCGAAGGCCTTGGCCCGGTGGTAGGCGGCGCCGAACACCGGATGCTCGCGCGCCCAGCGCGCCACCGTGCGGTCGGACGGCATGTCGGGGTCGGCGCAGATCGCCTTCAGGCTCTCGCCGGCCGCCACGCGCTCGCAGACCTCGCGGGCCACGTCGGCGGTGAAGCGGGTGTAGGGTCGCGGCGCCGCCGCGTCCGGATCGTCTTGCGACATGGCAGGATCTCCTGGCGGGCGCGCGACGGCAGGGCGCGACGGCGCCGCGACGCGCGGGCCAGCACGGACCGCCCCGCCGGCGACGCCGGGGGATTGGGGGATGGGATGGAACGGCCGAAGCCGGAGACGCGGTTGGGCCGGGCGTGACGTGCTGCGCTCAGGCGCAGGTCACGGGCCTCCGGGGGTGAGTATGGGGCGGAGGGGTGCGGACGTCAAGAACAAAATAGGAACATTGTGGATCGTCGCGGGCGCAGAGGTAGAGATTTAGGAGGGCCAGACCCCATCGCTTACGACCATCGGGCGGGCAGCGGCGGCGAGACTTCGAAAGGCATGTCCGGATCGAGGCGCCACCGCAACGACTGAGCCCGACCCTTAGCGGACCTTGACCACTGTGCACCGGTCTTATCAGTTCGTCCGATGTCCTCACCCAACCTGATCGGGCCGCTGACCGGCTTCCACGACGGAAGACTGGAGTCTGTAGCCGTAGCCGACGGCACCGCTGTGTTCGGACTTGTCCGTGTCGATGGCCGGCGCTTCAAGTTGAACTTGTCAGGCGTCGAAGCTCTATCGATCAACGATTTTCGTGAGGGCAACATCATCCTGGAGCTTCAGGTAGTTGCGGGTTCGGATTTCCAAGGGGCGGGACCAACCCCAGGAGACGTGCGCGCTACGCTTGAGGTGCTTTTCCTCCGCCCTCATGCGGATGCTGCATCCGCGTACCACGAAGCCTACGATAATTTGCTGCAGAGGAAGCTTGAACTTCTCGATACAGGCGCAGCCAAACTGGTGATCCTCGACCCGGCCTACGGTGCCGATCTTGTGGCGTTTTGCACGTCAGCTGAGTTGGTCGACGCTCCGCACGCGTAGATCGGTGATGTCCGTAACCCCACCCTTAGCTGACGCTCCTCCTCTCCCCCCGCGAAGCGAGAGGGGAGAGGGTAGGGAGAGGGGCGGCGCAGGCCTGAATGCTTGCGCGACGGTTCAGCCATGATCCACCGTACGCAGCGATGGCGATGTTCAAGACGCTGAAGGACGAGACCCAGCGCGACCGGGCGCGGGCGCTTCGGCGCGAGGACACCGACGCCGAGGCGCGCCTATGGAACGCCCTGCGTGGGCGCAGGCTCGGCGGCTGGCGTTGGCGTCGTCAGGTCCCGAAGGGGCCGTTCATCGTGGATTTCCTCTGTGTCGAAGCGGCCCTGGTGGTCGAGCTGGACGGCGGGCAGCACTCCGAGCAGGCCGAGTACGACGCCCGGCGGACCGCCTACCTGGAGGACCTTGGCCTGACGGTCATCCGGTTCTGGAACTCATCGGTGCTGGAAAGCCGTGACGACGTGTGCCGGGAGATCCTTCTGGCCTGTGGCGGCGAGCATCCGTCGGTGGGTCCTGGCTGAACCTGGAGCGGCGGCGGCGCGTCCTGCGTCGCCCCTCTCCCTACCCTCTCCCCTCTCTTCCCCCGGCCCAAGGCCGGGGTCGGGGGGAGAGGAGGTGAAGTCCGAAATGGACCGATTTCGGACGTTTACCTCCCCCGCGAAGCGGCGGGAGCTAAACGTCAGTCTTCACCCTTCGTTGGCGGCTCGGCGCCGAGCCTTAGCGGCGGGTTTCGGGGGCGATCGGCGCCGCGGCGCCGCCGCTCGAGCCGGCGCCGCCGCCGCTGGGGTCTGCG
>NZ_JANINU010000250.1 GCF_024508875.1 Phenylobacterium sp. | reverse complement strand
AGGCGGCCAGCTCCCAGGCCATGTAGCGGGCGTAGTCGTTGGCCGTGGTCATCAGCCCGCCCATGGCCCCGAAGGCGCCGGGGCCTAGCGCCGGCTCCTCAACCCAGGCGCCGTCCTGCCAGCGATAGCCGATGGCGCGCTTGCCGGTGGGCGCGCGCTTGAGGTCGTAGCCGGTGGAGGCCATGCCCAGCGGCTTGAGGAACGCGGCCTCCACGTAGTCGGCGTAGTTCCGGCCCGAGGCGTTGGTGACCACCCGTCCGGCGAGCGCGTAGCCGAAGTTGGAATATTCGAACGCCATGCCGGGCGCTCGGGCGAAGGGCACGCCCGCCGCCACGAAGCTGGAGAATTCGGGTTCGGGCATCGCGAGCTGGCGGTCACCCCACGGATCGTCGGTCACGAAGCCGGCCGAATGGGTCAGCAGGTCGCGGACCGTGATCCGGGGGCTGTCGGTGGTGGGATAGGCCCAGCCCTTGAGCTCCGGGACCACCGTCTCGGCCGGCGCGTCCAGCCGCAGCTTTCCGTCGTCGCGTAGCTTCAGCGCCGCGAGCGCGGTGAAGTTCTTCGACATCGAGGCGATGCGGAAGACGGTGTCCGCCGTCACCGGCGCCTTGGTCACAGTGTCCTGCACCCCGAGCGTGCGCACATAGGCCAGCTTGCCGTCGACTACGACGCCGTAGACGAGGCCCGGCGCGTGCCGCTCGGCCATGAACTTCGCGAACAGTGGATCCAGGGATGCGAAGGCGGAGGTCTGGGCCGGGGTCTGCGCGGCGGCCGACCATCCCAACGCCAGCGCTCCCGCCGTGGCCGCCAACATCGTCGCGAACGCGCGCATCCCACCTGTCCCCCAACTGCGATCGGCCGATGCCACCCAGGCGAAGCCCCTGAGTCAAGCCGCGGCGCCACCCGGGCGTCACCGAATGTTTGTAGAAACTTGTTGCGTAAATACTGGACTTCGCGCTCGTCCCAAGGCACAGCTTAGGCGGACTCAGGGGGACGTTAAGGAGACTTCAGTATGCCTATCGATAGCGGGACCGTGTCGAGCGATCCTGCGGTCAGCGGCCCCACGCTGCTGCCCCCGCTCGACGCCGTACCGATGCCCATGCCGATCGCGGTCGGGGAACCCAACCCCAGCGACGGCGCTCGGATCCGGATCGTCGCTGGAACCGACGAAGACGACCGCCTGGTTCTCGACGGCCGGACGGCCTTCGGCGGCGGCGGGAACGACACCTTCGTGCTGACTTCCACCGGTTCGTCGAGCGATGGGCCCGAGAACCTCGGGACGATCATGGACTTCCAGGTGGGCGACAAGCTCGACCTCAGCCAGCTCGGCGCCAACGCCGCCATCGTGGGTCGCGAGGCCGACGCGAAGGGTGGAGAGCGCGTCTCCATCGACTACGACGGCGACGGCAAGGCCGACGGCTATGTCACCATCCACGAACGCGGCGAGATCGCGCCCGACGACACCGGCGTTGTGACGCCGGGCGATGGCGAGTTCCACATCCTGCCGTTCCCGATGCCGGGCGACGACGGGGTGATGACGATCCTGCCCTATCCCATGCCGGGCGACGGCGAGGTCACGATCCTGTCGGCCGTCGCCGGCGACGGGGCCGCAGCGAGCATCGCCCTGTCGCTGACGACCTTCGCGGTCGACTGGATCGCCTAGCCGATCATTGCCAAGCCTCCCGCCCGCAGGCATGGGACCTGCGGGCGAGGAGGCGCTTCCATGAAGACGATGATGCTCGGGGCGCTGGCGTCCCTCCTGCTGGCAGGCCAAGCCGCCGCAGCGCCGGATTTCGCCGACCGCCAGGACTTCACCTTCGCGGACAAGGGGTTCGTCGCGACACGGGACGATCCGAAGATCGTGGCGGCGGACGGCCGGGTGATCTGGGACCTTGCCGCCTACGACTTCCTGAAGGGGCCGCCGCCGGCCGGCGTGAACCCCAGTCTGTGGCGCCAGTCGCAGCTCCTGGCGAAGCACGGCCTCTTCAAGGTGGCCGACGGCGTCTGGCAGGTGCGCGGCTTCGACCTCGCCAACGCCACCTTCATCGCCGGCAAGACCGGCTGGATCGTCATCGATCCGCTGACGTCGGCCGAGACCGCCAAGGCGGCGCTGGACCTTGCCGACGCCAAGCTGGGCGCGCGGCCGGTGGTGGCGGTGATCTACACCCACAGCCATGTCGACCACTTCGGCGGTGCGCGCGGGATGGTCGCCCAGGCGGATGTCGACTCCGGCAAGGTCAAGGTGATCGCGCCGCAGGGCTTCCTGGAACACGCCGTCAGCGAGAACATCATCGCCGGGCCTGCCATGCAGCGCCGCGCCCTTTTCCAGTTCGGCTCGCTGCTGCCCAAGGGACCGAACGGCCTCGTGAACTCGGGCATCGGCATGGCGGTGGCGCCGGGCGCGCAGGGGCTGGTCCCCCCCAACGTTGACGTCACCAAGAGCGGTCAGGAAATGGTCGTCGACGGCGTGCGGATCCAGTTCCAGCTCACGCCGAACACCGAGGCGCCGGCGGAGATGAACCTCTACCTGCCGGACTTGAAGGTGCTGGACCTCGCCGAGAACGCCAACGCCACGATGCACAACGTGCTGACCCCGCGCGGCGCCCTGGTGCGCGACGCCAAGGAGTGGGCAGGCTATCTGTCGGAATCGATCCGGCTCTACGGCGACAAGTCGGACGTGCTGATGACCAGCCACGGCTGGCCGCGCTTCGGCCGGGCCGAGATCGGCGACTACCTGGAAAAGCACCGCGACGCCTACAAGTACCTGCACGACCAGTCGGTGAGGCTGATGAACGACGGCCTGCTGCCGGCCGAGATCGCCAACCGGATCAAGCTGCCCGAGGTGCTCGACAACGAGTGGTACAACCGCGGCTACTACGGGACGATGAGCTTCAATTCCCGGGCGGTCTAT
>NZ_JANINU010000249.1 GCF_024508875.1 Phenylobacterium sp. | reverse complement strand
CGCCGATGGCGCGGATGAACGGCTCGGCGCCGCGGTCCTTGTCGAAATAGGCGATCCGCGGCTTCAGGCGCTCGGCCTGGGCCAGCAGGAAGGTCAGCAGCACGGTCTTGCCCGACCCCGACGGGCCGATGACCGTGAAATTGCCCAGGTCGCCGTTGTGGAAGTTGAAGTGGTAGGGACCGAAGGCGGTGGTCTCCAGTACGGCGATGGCCGGGCCCCAGTGGTTGCCCTCCGCCTGGCCGGTCGGATGGTTGTGGAAGCTGGCGAGGCCCGCGAAATTACCCGCCGAGATCATCGCCTTCCGGGCGATGTATTTGAAGTTGGCCGGAAACTGAGCCCAGAAGGCCGGTTCCAGGTTCACGTCCTCACGCACGGCCACCGCCCCGGCTTCGGCCAGCGAGGACTGGATATCGGCCACGCCGGCGTCCAACTCGTCTAGGCTGTCGGCCTTGGCGAGGATCGTCAGGTGGTGTTCGCCATAGGCTTGGCGACCGGCGCCCACGTCGTCGCGGGCCTGGGCCAGTTCACCGCGCAGGCTGAAGGCGTCGTCCTCGGCGGCCTTGAGGCGGCGCAGCGCCAGCCCCATGCGGTCCAGCGCCACCTGGCGGTCGACGAAGGCAAAGCTCTCGGTGAGCACCATCTCCATCGGCAGGCGCAGCACGCCATCCAGCAGGCCGGGCGCGGTGCGCGACGGATAATCCTTCACGGAGACCATGGCGCCGAACGTGGACCCGTCCGGGCCGCCGCCGAATTCCATGGCGTCCAGGCCGAAGCTGAGCCGGCGCGTGGCGATGGCCTCGGCGAAGTCGCCGGTGGGGGCGAGGACGGGCCGAAGCTCGCCATTGAGGATCAGGCTCAGGAACTCGGCCGGCTCGGACCGCTGCGCGCCGCCGCCGGCGGTGTACAGACCGAGCGTCCGTGCGCCATAGGGCGCGAGCGCGGCGGCAAATGCCTCGCGGGTGGCGTGCAGGTCGCGCAGGTCGCGGGCCAGGTCGGCGTCGCGGTTGCGGCCGCCCTTGACGATCCGCTCGATGAGGCCGGCGCTGCCCTGGGTGGGTCGCATCACCAGCGTCAGGAAGATGTCGTTCACGTACAGCCGCCGGCTCGCGAGCTGTTCGCGCCAGCGCGTGTCGAGGGCGTGGCAGAACGGCTCCTCGGGCGGGGCCGGGAAGTTCGGCGTGACGCGGCGCCGGACGACGTGGTGGTAGATCGCCAGTCGCGAGCTGGCCGCACCGCGCAGCACGGTCTCGCGCACGGCCTTGCGATAGTTCAGCTCGTCGTCCGGAGCGGTCTCGAAGGGAAAGCCCGCCAGGTGCAGGGTCTGGACCAGCAGGCCGTCGCGCGTGCGGACCGTCACCTCGTCGATGTGGCCGAGGTAGGGCAGGCGGGAGCCTACCGACTGCTCGCGAGGAGCCAGGATCTTCGCCGCGCCGGTGGTGAGGAACGTGCGGCTCATGGGCGGTAGGAATTCCCGCGCCAGAAACTGTGGTTCTTCACGCGCGGACAGGTGGAAAGGCGCGTCACCCAGAGGTCGAAGAACCGCGGCTCGCGCAGGGATCCGACATAGCCCACGGCGTGAACCACCACCGCGATCAGCAGCGACCAGAACGAGCGCGTGATCAGGAAGGCCTCGGCCGTGACGATCAGGTTGAGCACGGCGTACGGATAGGTGACGCCGCCGATCATCTGGGGCCGGGTCAGCGCTGCGAACACCGGATCGGAGGCGAGCCGGCTCATGGCCTACATGCCCCCGGCGAGCGAGCGGATGCCCGCGACGATCGAGACGGCGCCGAAGATGATGAAGATGCCGACCAGCACCACGAGACCGCGCCGCCAGTCGAAGCGGCCGGTGAGCATCAGGTAGCCGATCAGGGCCACCGCGATGACGGCCGCCGTCGTCGCCAAGTTGCCGAGCAGTGTGCCCTGAACCCAGTTCAGCGCGCTGAGCAGCGGCGAGGAGCCGGCGGGATCGCCCTGGACCTGCGCATGGGCGGGACCGGCGACGAGGGCCGCGACCGCGGCGAGGGAGAGGAGCTTCTTCATAGGCCTCACTGGGCGCCGGCGCCCGCGGCCGGGGCGGCCGCCAGGCGCGCCATGATGGCGCGGACATAGGATTGCGTTTCGGCGTAGGGCGGCACGCCGCCGTAGCGCTCGACCGCCTTCGGACCGGCGTTGTAGGCGGCCAGCGCCAGCTTCACGTCGCCGAAGCGCCGGAGCTGCTGGGCGAGGTAGGCCGCGCCGCCGTCGATGTTGCTTCTGAGATCCGAGGCGTCCACGCCGAGGTCGCTAGCGGTTGTCGGTAACAGTTGCATGACACCGCGCGCGCCTTTCGACGAAACTGCCGCGTGATTGAAACGCGACTCCTGCCAGGCCACCGCCTCAACGATCTGGGCGGGCACAGCGTGGCGCGCCGAGGATTCGCGGATGAGCTGCACCACCTCTTCCGGCGCGGCGCGCATCAGCGGCGCAGGCTCGGGCGGCGCGATCGTTCTGACCTCCGCGTCGGTGTAGACGGCCGGCGCCGAATAGGTGGTCACGGCCCCATCGTCGCCGATGGAGAGGACCTGGGCGCAGGCGCCGGACGACAGCGCGGCCGCCAAGCCGAACACCACCGCGAACGCCGACGGTTTCGCCCTGCCGCAAGCCATGCCGAACCCCCATACCGAGCCTCCAGCCTAGCCCATCCGTGGCCGGCGCGGCCAGACCACAATGTCACAGAGGCGGGGGAGAGGCGCTTGCGGGGCGGCACGGCGCCGCTTCACGGAGCTGCCTGAAACAATCGTCCGCAGCCGGCTTCGCGGCCGCGTGCCGTCCGGATCGACTGTGGCATTCAGGTCGCGCGTCGGGACGGCCGGAGCTGAGCAATAGAAGCGTCACACTTCTGTCGGTGGCCTGTCATGACCGGCTCCTAAGAACGATCCCGGCTGCGGGGGACAGGTCCGGGGGTGGCTTCGGTCGATGTTCCTGCGCGCGCGCTTTTGACGCCTCGGCGGGGAGATTGAAGAATGGCCGGCAGGAAGTTCAGTTTGTTCATGGTCGCCTCGCTGAGCGCGCTGGCGTTGGCCGGGTGCGGCGCTGACGACATTTCGTCGCCCGGCACGGGCGGCAACGTCACGATCAACAACGGCAATGGTGGCGCCGGCAACAACGGCGGCAACAACGGCGGGACCGGCACGATCACGCCGGCCTCGGGCTGCCCGACGATCGACGATCCGCAAGGCCTGAAGGACGATGGCACGATCACCGGCCCGACCGGCACCTACCGCGTCTGCACGCTGCCGGCGCGCATCAACAAGTCCATCCGCCTGACGAAGATCTCGGGCCTGCTGTACCAACTGGCCGGCCGCGTGGACGTCGGCACGGACGGCGGCTTCACCGCCAGCGGATCGGACACCAACGTCACCCTGACGATCGACCCGGGCGTGATCGTCTTCGGCGGCACGGGCCAGTCGTGGCTCGCCGTCAATCGCGGCAACAAGATCAACGCCGTAGGCACCGCGACCGCGCCGATCATCTTCACGAGCCGCGACAACGTTCTCGGCCTCAACGGCGAAACCTCGCAAGGCCAGTGGGGCGGCGTGGTGCTCATGGGCCGCGGCAAGGTCACCGACTGCACCACCGGCTCGGTGTCGGCCGGCACCTGCGAACGCCAGACGGAAGGCTCGGCCGACCCGGCCCGCTTCGGCGGCGCCAACGACGCGGACAACAGCGGCCGGATGTCGTTCGTTCAGATCCGCTACTCGGGCTTCGTGCTCGGCGCGAACGTCGAACTCCAGGCGCTCACCACCGAAGGCGTCGGCTCGGCCACCGTCCTCGACCACATTATGAGCTACAACAGCTCGGACGACGGCTCGGAACACTTCGGCGGCTCGCCCAGCCTGAAGTACTACATCTCCGTCGGCGCCGACGACGACAGCCTGGACGTCGACACCGGCGCTCAGATGAACGTCCAGTTCGCCCTGCTGATCCAGCGTGCAGGCGCCGGCGACGCCCTGTTCGAGATCGACTCGAACGGCTTCGAGACCGACACGCCGCGCACCAAGCTGCAGGTGTCGAACTTCGTCGGTATCCAGAGCGCTGTGAGCAGCAACAACGAGGCCAACGACCAGGCCGCGTCGCTCTTCCGCGGCAACTCGGACGTGACGCTGGTCAACGGCGTGATCAACACGCCGAACAACGAATGCATCCGGATGAACGGCTCGGGCTCCACGCCCTCGACGCTCACGACGCAGTCGGTGGCCCTGAACTGCAACGCCACGAAGTTCCTGGGCACCGGCAGCTACACCGCCGCGCAGGTGAGCGGCTTCTTCGCCGCGGGCACGAACAACAAGGACGCGTTCACGCCCACCTTCACCAGCCTGTTCGTCAACGGCTCGAACGAGACGGGCGTCCCGGCCTTCGCCTCGACCGGCCTGGGCGCCTTCTTCACGGCTGCGGCCTACATCGGCGCCGTCAAGGACAGCTCGGACACCTGGTACCAGGGCTGGACGTGCAACAGCACGGCCGCGAGCTTCGGCACGGGCAACTCGGGCAACTGCTCCTCGCTGCCGACCACCTGATCCGCCGCCGGACTTAGTTCGAGGGGGGCGGCCGGCGACGGCGGCCCCCTTTCTTCACAAGACTCGTTGCCTTGAAGGGATCGGAAATGATCACGCGGCGGCTCACGTCCCTGTTGCTGCTTTCCACCGCGCTGACCGCGCCCGCGCTGGCCCACGCCGCGGATCAACCCGCCGCCGTGCCATCCGCGGCCTCGGCCGCGACGCCGGCCGCCGCGACGCAGGAGGATCCTGAGGTCTCGATCCCGGGCGTCTCGGAAGTGGTCGTCACCGGCACGCGCGCCAACGTCGTCCGCTCGACGTCGCAGGTCGTGTCGGTGCTCTCGACCCAGGATCTGGCGCGGAGCGGCGAAGGCAACATCGCCGGCGCGCTGACCCGCCTGACCGGCATCAGCCTCGTTGGCGGCGGCTACGTTTATGTCCGTGGTCTGGGCGACCGCTATTCGCTGGCGCTGCTCAACGGCTCGCCGCTGCCCAGCCCGGAGCCGCTGAAGCGCGTCGTCCCGCTCGACCTGTTCCCGAGCAGCATCGTTTCCTCGGCCATGGTGCAGAAGAGCTACTCGCCGAACTTCCCCGGCGAATTCGGGGGGGGTGTCGTCAACCTCACCACGCGGTCGATCCCGAAGGACGGCTTCTTCACCATCGGCGCGTCCATCTCGGCGGACAGCGAGACCACCAACCAGCTCGGCTACACCTACTATGGCAGCAAGACCGACTGGACCGGCTACGACAACGGCAACCGCGACACGCCCTCCGCGCTCGCGGCCTTCCTGGCCAGCGGCGAGCGCATCAGCTCGGGCAAGGTGGATACCGCGAAGATCGCCAGCCAGCTCGTCACCGGCCGCAACGCCGTCCTGCAGAAGGACAACCACCTGCCGCCGAACTTCTCGGTCAACCTGGCGGGCGCGCGGTCATTCGACCTCGAGAGCGGCAACCTCGGCCTGATCGCCGCCGCCGGCTACAGCAACCGCTGGACGACGCGGGACGCGGTGAACCAGACCTCGCTGAATGGCGACCTGGAGGACCTGGAGTCCGACTTCCGCCGGATCACCACCCAGAACCGCATGATCGTGAACGGCCTGGTCGGCCTGGCCTACGAGTTCGGCGACACGGGCCAGAACAAGATCCGTTGGACCAACGTCTATATCCACGACACGATCAAGCACGCGCGCCGCGGCCTCGGGAACCGCAAGGGCACCGACGTCGACTACATGCCGCAGGATACCGCCTGGTACGAGCGGCAACTGATGGACACCCAGCTCGTCGGCGAGTTCAAGCCGACGGACAACCTGTCGATCGACGTTCGCGCCAGCTACGCCAAGACCAAGCGGGACGCGCCGTTCGAGCTGTCGTTCGAATATGTGCGCACGAACGTGGCGGCCGACCCGTTCGGCCAGTACTTCGTCAACCGGCTGAACAACGGCAACAACGGCGACGCCAAGATCAGCTTCTCCAAGCTGGACGAACGCCTTTGGTCCGGCGGCGCGGACGCCTCGTACCGGTTCTCGGACGACCTGTCGCTGACGGTGGGCTACGCCTATGCGGACACCCGGCGTGACAGCTCGCGCCGGGACTTCCAGTTCCAGGCGCCGAACACCTTCCCGGGCGGGGTGGACATGTTCCGGCCCGACCTGCTGCTGCAGCCGTCGGTGATCAACAACTTCGGCATCACCATGGTCGAGAGCAACGAAGGCAGCCCGGCCTTCCTCGCGACGCTGAAGAACCACGCCGGCTATGTGAAGCTGAACGGCACGCTGGCCGAGACGCTGAAGGTCGACGTGGGCGTGCGCTACGAGACGGCGAAGGAAGAGGTCGCGCCGATCCGGGTGTTCAACACGCCCGGCGCCTCGACCGCGGCGACGAACCTCGACAACGACTATTGGCTGCCGGCGGCGACGGTGACCTGGTCGATGCGCCCGGACATGCAGCTCCGCGCCAACCTGTCCAGGACGCTGGCCCGGCCGCAGTTCCGCGAGCTGATCTTCCAATTCTACTTCGACCCGGACACCAACCGGCAGTACCGCGGCAACCCGCTTATGGTGGATAGCGAGCTGACCAACGGCGAGCTGCGGTACGAGTGGTACTTCGGGACCGACCAGCGCCTGTCCGCCGCCGGCTTCTACAAGAAGATCAAGAATCCGATCGAATCCTACGTCTCGGGCGAGTCGTTCATCACCAGCTTCGCCAATGCGCCGAAGGCCGACCTCTACGGCATCGAGCTGGAGGCGCAGAAGTACTTCGAGGTGTCGGACTGGCTGCAAGCCGAGATGTGGGCCACGCGCCGCTTGCTGGTGACGGGCAACTACACCTTCTCCAAGTCCGAGCTGCAGGTCTCGGCAAGCGACAAGGTCGCGGTCTTCAACTCCAGCTCGACGCTCGCCACCGACTTCTTCCGCGACGGCGCGCCGCTCACCGGCCAGTCGAAGCACGTGGCCAACATGCAGATCGGCTTCGAGGACAGCGACCACCTCTCGCAGCAGACGCTGCTGATCAACTATGCCAGCAAGCGTGTCACCAGCCGCGGCTTGGCCAACACGGGCCAGCCCGACATCTTCGAGCATCCGGGCTTCCGCATCGACTTCGTGGCCCGCCAGGGCTTCGAGGTGGCCGGGCGCGAGTTCGAGCTGAAGTTCGAGGCCCGCAACCTCACGGGCCAGAAGTACAAGGAATTCCAGGAGACAGCGGGCAACCGCGTCGACGTGAACACCTACAAGGTCGGCCGGGTCTTCACCCTGTCGGCGAGCACCACGTTCTAAGCTGCTGACGGAGGAGGGCGGGCGCTCTCCTCCACGGTGCGCCGGACGGCTCAGCGCTGGCCGGCGGCGCCGTATTCCGCATCGCGCGCATCCTCGTCGGCGGTGTCCCCTTCGGGACGGCTGCTGCGCAGGAGCCTGGCGATCTCGTTAGGGGCCAGGCGAAACAGCAGGCCGATGGCGCGCATCGAATGGCCGCGGCGGTGCATGTCACGCGCGAATTTCAACTGATGCTGCGTGAGAGGGGAGTCGGTCGGGCGAGGACGTTTCTGGCCTGCCTCTCGGAAGGGCTTACGGCTCTCATGGTCGGCCAGGAGCGCCAGGGCCCGCGGGATCGCAGCGACCGGCGCGAGCACCTCCACCTGCGATCCGCCGACGATCTTCAGCGTGACACCGGCCTCGAAGAAGCGGCGCATGAGGCGGGCCAGCTCGCCCGTCGTGGCGTCCAGGCTTTCCAAGCCGTGGACCACGACCTCGTCGCCGCGCTGGAGCCCGGAAAGCAGGGTCAGGAGGCTGCGATGATTTGCGGCGGGCGGCTCGCCCTGCTCGAGGAGGATGTCGCAGCCTGCCGTTTCGATCAGGCGGCGCTGCACGCTTGGCGCCGGCAGGTCAGGTGACGTTCGGACGACGCCGTAGCGCATTCCGCGAGGCTCCTTGCCGCTCAGACGAGTCGCAGGAAGCTCCAGCCCCGTCCCCCAATTGCTCTCGTGCACAGTATCTTTCACGCGAGCGACAGTTCGATGAAGGGCGAGCGAGGAGTTGGTGACAGCGGCCTCGCGCCGCCCGGCGCCTGCTGTCGCAAACGCGTCGCGAAGCGCCGGGGCGCGGCCCGGCTCGCGTCAGGACGGCGCGGTTTAGCTCGGCGAAGGTGCGGCCAGAGGATCGGTCGCATCCTCAGGGGTCTTGAACGGCGCCTCATCCGCGGCCCCCGCCTCGCTCGGCGGCAGGCGGGCGGGTGGGCGGCCCGCACGGGCTGCCTGCACCATCTCCCCGGCGGCCCGGATCACCACGTCGGGACGGTCGATCATTATCAGATGCGAGGACAGCACCGTCTGCTGGGACCCCTGGTCCGATCCGCCGGCCAGCATTTCGTGCTGCAGTTCCAGAGCCGACCGGGGATTGTCGAAGCCGTACTTGGGTGCGGCTGCCGCAGTGTCGGAAGCCGTGATCACATAGGTCGGCACGGCGCGCAGCACGCCGCCGATACGTGCGACCTGCTCGGAGGTGCGGCCGTAGAGGTTGTCGAGTTCCGAGAGTTGCGCGCGCCAGGCTTCCGGCCGCCGCGCCGTGGCGGCCGCCCAGGGATCGGGGTTGGCGCCGACGCAGTTGGCCCACCGCCGGTCGCTCAGAGGCGGCTGGGGCTTTTGCTCGGCGACGGCCAGGCACTCGCGCGCCACGGCGCGAAGGCCGTCCAGGCCATCCGGTCGGCCGGGCGCGGCCCGGCGTTCGACGGTCGGGTCCAGAAGCACCAGGCCCTGCACGTCGTCGGGGCGCCGGGCGGCGAAGAGGCGTGCGTAGAGGCCGCCCGCCGAGTGCCCGACGACGATGAATGGCCCGTCGATCCGCGCCGTGCGCAGGGCGTTGTCCAGGTCGCGGGCGATGGAGGCCCCGTCGCGCGGGTCCGGCCCAGCGTCGCTGAACCCCATGCCGGCGCGGTCGTAGGCGCAGACACGCGTGGTGCGCGATAGGGCAGGCTGGACGGCGAACCAGGCCTGGGACGTGGCGCCGTAGCCGGACTCCAGCAGCACCGTAGGCGAGCCGCGCCCGGCGCAGCGCAGGAAGAGCGTGCGGCCGTCCTCCAGGCGCACGCTCTGGCCCGATTGCCGCGCTCGCTCCGTAGCGGCCAGGTCGGCGGAAGCGCCGTCGCGGCAACCGCCCAGGGTGAGCGCTAGCGCCACCGCGATGATCCGAAGCCGTGGCGCCGCCATTGAGAGGTCCTTGCGTGTCGGGGGAAGGCTAGAGCCTTCCCCTTTCAAATGGAATTTGAAGGCGAGAGCCGGCCTCCACTTCGGCGAGTCGCGCTCCAGCCGCTCACGACCGGTGGGGGGAACCCGCTTCGGCGGCCGCCAGTGGCGCACGCTTGCGGCGCCACGGCCATGCCGTCCTGCCGGACCGCACGGCGTCGAACAGGTTGAAGCCCTGCCAGACGGCCAGCCCGAGGCCGACCGACACACCGAGGTTCAGCGGCAGGCTGCGCCAGCCCAGATGCCAGTAGAAGAGCCATACGGGGATCACGTGGCTCAGGTAGATGTAGAAGCTGGCGGCCGCGATGCTGCTGACCGCCCGGTGGATCGGGGCCGGAAGGGAGAGACGCGGGGCCCACAGGAGCGCAGCGGTGAGGGCTGTCAGCCAGGCGATGTGCGACAGGTTCGAGGGCGGCGCAACGGCCGGCCAAACGACCGGGATCCCGAAGACGCCCACCACCGCCAGCCCGCCGACGACGGCGGTCATGATCCGGCGACGCGAGGGGCTGCGCGCCTCCTGCAGGCACCAGCCCAGCATCAGCAGGTAGCCGACGGCGTCCGGCGTCCTGGCGCCGACGGCCGTATGGTCGAATGCGGCCTGCGAGGCCATCCGCAAGAGGACGAGCGCCGCGAGCGCGGTCAGGCCGAATCGCCAGGAATCCTGGCCGATCACCCGCCGCACGGGCCCGATCCGCGCCAACAGGGCCATGCACAGCATGAGCTGCAGCAACACCTCGAGGAACCAGTAGGGTTCCATCGAGCTGCCGAAGCGTCCGAAGAAGTTGCTGACCAGCAAGAAGGACGGAAGGTCGAATTCGCGAGCCAGCAGGGTGAAGGCGACGAGCAGCGCGTAGTAGGGCGCAATGACACGCTGCAGGAACGGAAGGACGACGCTCCAGCCATCGCCCGCGGCCAGGCGCGCGCGCTGGTAGCGGGCCATGTTGTAGCCGGCCAGGACGAGCAGCACCTCGGCGCCGCCGCCCACCGGCAAGGTCGAAGCGTGGGTGGTGACGACGGCGAGGATGGCGGCGGCACGGATGACCACCTCAGTCTCGATGCCGCGCATTCGCCAGGGGCCGCGCGTCGTGGCGCGCCTCGACAGTGCGCGCAGTTCGCCGACCGACAGGTTTTCCCAGTTCTCCGGCAGGTCGCCCAGCGCTTCCTCGAGCGCCAGGGAGATCGTGACGTAGTTCAGGGAGTCGCCCCCGAGGCCGACGAAGCTGTCCTCAGGGTTTATCGTGGCCCTCGGAAAGGCCCGCGCAAAGGCGCTCAGGATCGTGTCGCCGGCGGCGCGGGGTTCTGCCGGGGCGGCGGCCTCCTCGGTGGCGCGGCGCAGGACGGCGGGATAGTCCACCTTGCCGGACGGAAGCCGAGGCAGCTCAGTCCAGTGCGCGATCCGGAACACCGTCTCCGGCAGGCCGCAGGCCTGGGCGAGGGCGCGCACGACCTCTGCGCCATCGACCTTCGCAGTGATCGCCAGGTGGACGGCGGCGTCGTCGCTTACGGCCACGCCTGGCGCGCCGAGTTCGGCCATCTTCGTCTCGACCTGGTCCAGGGCGACGCGCAGGCCGAAGATCTTGGCGAAGCGGCTTTTGCGGCCCGCGATCCGATAGAGCCCCTCCGGCGTGCGGCACGCCAGGTCGCCCGTCCGCAGTTCGTCGAGTTCCGGGCCCCGCCCCAGGTCGTCCGCGCCGAGGGCGTAGCCCATCATCACGTTCGGCCCCGCATAGACAAGCTCGCCGACGACATCCGGGGCCTCGATGGGCTGGCCCTGGGGATCTTCGAGACGGAAGCAGCCGCCGGGGATCGCCACGCCGACGCAGTCGGGGTGCGAAGCGGCGTGCTCGGGCGGAAGATAGGCCATCCGGGCCGTTGCTTCGGTCTGGCCGTACATCACGTAGAAGCGTACGCCACGCTCGCGGCTCCAGTCCGCGTAGGTGCGGACGAGGGCGGGCGGCAGTCGTCCGCCAGCCTGCGTGATGGTCCTGAGGGATGGAAACGCGCGCTTGCGGAAGCCGCCGCGCTCCAGAAGCTCGAAGGTGTGGGGCACACCCGCCAGTGAGGTGGCGCCATGGGCCGCGAACGCCCCCCAGAATTCGGGGCTGACCACCGAGCGGTCGGTGAGGATCAGGCTCGCGCCCTGCGCCAGGTGCGAGTTCACGACGGACAGGCCGTAGCTGTAGTGGAACGGCAGCGAGGTGATCGCTCGATCGGAGGCGGCGATTTCGAGGTAGGCGGCGATCGAGGTCGCATTGGCCTCAAGGTTGTGGGTGCTCAGCCGCACCAGCTTCGTGGCGCCCGTGGTGCCCGAGGTGGAGAGCAGGAGCGCCAGGTCCGGGTGCGGGGCGATGTCCCGGCGGGCGCGCCGCTCCAGACGCCAGCCGCCGTCGGTCGGGGCGAAGATCGCGTCCGGCGCGAAGACCTCGGCGAGGGCGGCGTGGTCACCGCCCGACGAAGTGAGGATCGCCGGCGTGCCGGATCGCAGCGCGCCGAGGTAGGCGACGAGCGCCTTGAGCTCGTTTCGCGCCTCGATCAGCAGCAGGCGCGCGCCAGCGAGACGGGCGGCGAAGGCGTCGGCACGCTCGGCGAGCGCCGCGTAGCTCACCGTCTCCCCGTTGGAGGTGACGACCGCGACGGCGGCCCCGAACAGCTCGAGCCGCCCGGCGAAGCCGCGGTCCGCGCCTCCCGCCTCGAAGTGCAATCCCGCCCGCAACCTGTCCCTGCGCCCCGTCCGCGTCCGGCGTGAGCGGCCCCTTTGGGCCGGCCACGACAGGCGATCCGGCGAAGCTTGTCACGGCAACGCTTGCCGGACACCTAATTCCCTTGGGATGAGGCTCGCGGACAGATGCCAGCGCGGCGATGAAGCGTCTACAGGGCGGTCGGCGCGGCCTCGTGCCGGCGATTGCGGCGGCCGAAGATCGCCACGAGCCTGTTCCAGGTCATCCAGGCCAGCGTGCCGCCCGCCAGTGCGAAGACGACCTGCAGCAGGGGGCTGTCGGCAATGGCCAGCCAGTGCAAGATCACGCTGATCTGGAAGTGGGTCAGGTAGATGAACAGCGAGGCGCCCGACAGCGTATAGACTAGGCGGGCGACCGGTCGCGGCAGTGGAACGCGATGCACCAGCAGCATCACCAGCACGCCGCCGCCGATGGCGAGGCCGGCGTTCAGGTAGAAGAAGTGGGAAGCCGCCATCGCGTAGGGCAGGGTCAGCGCCACGACGATCCAGGGTCGCAAACGTCCGGACGCGCTGGCGGCCATGGCCCCCAGGGCGAAGGTGGCCAGGTGCGTCGTCGGCAGGTAGTGGACCATCGCCAGAGGCGCCGCGCCCTGGCTGTAGAAGTCGGGATACATGAAACCCGGCAACACGAACCGTCCCACGCAGCCGGCCAGGAAGAGGACGAGCGCGACGCCGAACCTGTCGAGCCCGAGAAACGAGACCCGGCTGAGCGCGGCGATCGCCAGGCCGGCGATCAGGAAGATCTGCAGGATGCAGTCGACGAACCAGAGATAGAATTCGTTGCCGCCCCAGTCCGGCGGGCTGAGCTGGGAGTAGTCCCGGAAGTTGCCGTAGAGCAGCGGCGAGGACGGGTCGGGATGCTGGCCGGTCACAAGCTTCGCGAGAAACAGGCTGGACGTGTAGAGCACCGTCGGCAGCAGGACGCTGGCGAGGACGCGCCAGACCGGCCTGGCCGAACGTGTCTCCACCGCTTCCGCCAGTTGCAGGCCACCGAAGAGGAAACCCGAGACTGCGAACAGCGCGGCCGTGGCGCCGCCGCCGTAGTTGACCAGGCTGAAGTGTCCCGCGACCACCAGGAAGATGGAGACGGCTCGGATGAGCATCGGGGTGTCGACCTGCGCGAGCCACGTGGGCGTCGCGCCGCTCTCGGCGGCGAGTGCGCGGATCGGCATGTACTGCCAGCCCTCGGGCGCCGCCCCCAGGACCTTCTCGGTCGCCAGATAGACCTGCACGTAGCTCAGGCTGTCGCCGCCGAGCTTGAAGAAGCTGGAGTCGGCGCTCACGCGCGCCCAGGGCAGCAGCTCCTGCCACTTGGCGACCAGTTCGGCCTCGCGCGGGGTCGCCGGCGGGTCGGCGGGCGCCGTTGCTTCAGCGGTGGGAGCCTCGGCGAGGCCCCGAAGCGCCTGGCGGTCGATCTTGCCGTTCGGGAGCAGGGGCAGGGCGGGGAGGCGGCGCACCGCCTGTGGCAGCATGTAGTCCGGAAGGCGCTGGCCGATGTGGGCCAGCAGCGCGGCCTCCGGCTCGTCCTCGAGGTCGGCGCCGGCCACGAAGGCGATCATTTGCGTCGCGCCCTGGCGGTCGATGGCCGTCACATGCGCCTGGTCCACATTCGGATGGGACGTCAGCGCGGCGGCGACTTCCGAGAGATCGACGCGATAGCCGCGGATCTTGACCTGGTCGTCCTCGCGCCCGAGCGCCATCACCGAGCCGTCCGGGAGGTGCACGCCGCGATCGCCGGTGTAGTAGGTCTCGGGCCCATCGGGGCCGCCGACGCCGCGGTCGCGGTTCTGGCCGCCGCCCAGATAGCCCAGGCTGAGATAGGGCGATCGCACTGCGATCTCTCCGACCTCGCCCACCCCGCGCGGCTTGTGCTCGCGGTCGACGACGATGAGCTGGAAGCCGTCCGCGCCGCGACCGATCGGCGCATGGCGCCAGGGGACGCCCACCTCCACCCGATGGAAGCCCGCCGCCTGCGGGGTCTCGGTCGAGCCGTAGAAATTCACATTCTCGGCCGCCGGCGCGTGGCCGCGGACGTCGACGAGCAACTCGGGAGGCAACAGATCGCCGCCCCAAAAGATGTAGCGCAGCTCGCGCAATTGGGCGTGCTGGTGCGGGGTGCTGACGAGCAGGCGACCCATCGCGGGCGTGGTGTGGCAGACCGTCGGACGGGCGTGGTCGAACCACCGTCGTAGGCCCCCGGGTTCGAGGATCACGGCCTGTTCCGGCACATGGATCGACGCGCCGATCGAGAGCGGCGTGAAGATGTCGCGCAGAAGGGGGTCGTGCGACAGCCCCGACAGCAGCGTGAAGCGGTCGGAGGGGCCCAGCCCGAAGGTCGCCGCCTGCCAGGCCACGAAATGGCTGAGTGGGCCGTGCGAACAGACAACGCACTTCGGCGCGCCTGTGCTGCCCGAGGTGAAGAGCATGTAGGCCGGGGCATCGGCCTGCGCCTGGTCGAGCCAGGTGGCGTCGTCCGCGCCCACCGCGGCCGGATCGGCCGTAACGAACTTCGCTCCATAGGTGGCGGCCAGGTGCGCCGCCATGGCGCGCGGGGCCTCGCCGTCGGTTCCCATGACGGCCTTGGGCCGGACAATGTCGTTCAGCGCCTTGAGGCGCTCGTCGGGATAGGCGGCGTCCATCACCACGAAGATGGCGCCCGCTCGGCTCGCGCCCAGCATCGTCCAGACCAGGGACGGTTCACGGGCCGCGACGATGGCGACGGTTTCGCCGGCCTGAACCCCAGCCGCGCGCAGGCTGTGGGCGACCTCCCGCGAGAGAGCTTCGACCTCGGCGTAGGTCCACCGCTCATGTTGGTGCGAGATCGCCAGGGCATCGGGCGTCGCGCGCGCCTGCTCCAGGAAGCGCGCGCAGATCGGAGGCTGCCGCACGGCCTGCAGCGGCTCGCGCGGGTCGGGCAGGACACCCGGCGTGGCGAGCGCGGCTGAAGACGTATCGCCGATGGGGGCGGTCACGTCGCGCGCCAGCGCCTCCGCCAGATCTATGACCAGTTGGCCGGCTGCCTTGACGCGATCTTCCCCATAGCTGTCGGGCTTGTAGAAGACCACGAGCTCGAGGCGCTCTCGCGTGCGGACGAACCGAAAATTGAGGTCGTAGTCGCTCTGGCTGTCGGATACGTCGCCGGATGAGATTTCGAGCCCGCTCGCTGTGGGCCCCGGCAGGTTCGGGAACCAGTTGACCCCGAACTTGGGGTGGATGCCGAACTCGCGGATCAGATGGTGATAGGGGAACGCCTCCGACGCCACCGCGCCGCGCGCATCGTCGCGGACCCGGCGGGCCAGTTCGGCGATGCTGGCGCGCTCGTCCACCGACTCGGCCAGCACCAGGGCGTTCGAGAAAGATCCGATGACGCCCTCGGCGCCGGCGAAGCCGCCGCGGCCGTGGCTCTGGAACGCCGTCTGGACATCCTGCGCTCCGGTCAGGCGTGAGAGCCCCACGAGGACGACGGCGTAGAGATAGAAGAACAGGGAGACGCCGATCGCCCCCGCCGCGGCTTCGGCCGCCGCCAGCGCTTCGGGCGAAACCTCCAGTCGGACCCGGTCGTCGTCGCCGAGGCGCGATGCGTCGCTGCGGTCCGCCGGCCAGCCCACGGCAGTCGGTGCGCTGGCGAGCCGCCTTTCCCACGCTTCGCGCGCCTCGGCGTAGGCCTCGGATGTTGGCCATTCGGGGTCGACCACCGAGCTGAAGGTGCGGACCGGCTGCAGGTCGCGGCCGGCGTAGCGGGCGAAGACCTCGTCGGCGAAGATGCGCGACGACTGGCCGTCCGAGATGCTGTGGTGGAGGCTGAACCCGAACACGTGCCGATCGGGTGCGAGCCGGATCAGCACGAAGACCTTCAGCGAAGCGGGCGACAGATCGGGCTCGCGGAAGAAGCGTTCGCGCAACAAGCGGCGCACTTCGACCTCGTCGGCGTCGGGAGCCTGCACGAGCTCGAGCTGCGGCGCGACGCGGTCCTCGACATATTTGACGAAGCCGCCTTCAGGCGTGGCGCCGAAACCGGTTCGCAGGGCCTCGTGCCGGTTGCAGACGTCGACGATGGCGGCGCGGAGACGGGCGACGTCCAGTTCGCCCACGATCCAATGCCACCACGGGATGGCGTAGACCGGCGTCGTCATGGCCTCGGCCAGGACGTAGCGCTCTTCGTTCTGGCTGAGCGGCGAACCCTGAATCCTTCGCCGGCCACCACGCAGGGCCGAAAGCCACTCGAACGACATCGGAAGATCTGCCCCTGCTACACTAACCCATGGGCTGCCGGTCTCCCGTCCGGCAGCCTACTCTCGCCCGTCCCGCGTGTGCTCCTACATCTCAAAGATGCTGTGGCCAAAACAAGGCCGCACGATTTACGGCGGACGCGTTCGTGCATAGGTTTTGAATCGAGAACGGAATATTACGAGTCGGGCTCATAGGCCTGCCGCCATCGACCCGCTTGCGGCGGCGCGAGATGTGCATAGGTAGGGCCGCAGAGGCCGTCCGGGGGAACGTTACGTGGAAACCGTCTACGATTGGATCACCGTTGCGATCTTCGGGGGGCTGGTTGTCCTGTTCCTGCACAGGTCGGTTCAACCCGGCGAGCCGCAGGACACGATCCTGCACTACCTGCCGCCCGCGGTGGGCTGCGCGGTGGCCAACTGGTTTGGCAACGAAGGCCAGGGCCTGGTCTCCTTCCTCATCGTGCTGGGCGTGCTCGTCTATATCGCCCTGGTGCTCAAGCCGTTCGGCCTGAAGTTTCCGGGCGGCAAGGGCTAACGGTCCAGCCCGTAGCGGTACAGCAACCGCACGCCCACGTCGCCGACGCCTGGGTTGTAGTCGCCGGCGAGCTTGCCGTGGCTGAGATGAATCCAGGACAGCTCCACCGAGAGCCGACGGGTGGCCTTCCAGCCCACGGAGAATTCCGGCTCGAACAGGACGCGTGAGCCCAGGTCCAGCTTGGTCTGGAAGTCGCGGATTCGCTTCAGCCGCTCCTGCGGCGTGATCCCCGGCTCGTTGGGAGACGGGAAGGCGACGCGGCTGTCATGGATCGCCAGGCCTATGCCGGGCTGGACGTAGACGCGCTCGCTCAGGTGGAAGCGCCAGGCCAGACCGCTTGCCAAGTAGTCGGTTCCGCCGGCTGTGTTGACGCCGACCAGCAGGTGCACGCGGGGACGTCCGAGGAACTTCAGCTCGTCGAGCGCGGTGGTCCGCACCCCGGCCACGATCTGGGCGCCGTCCTCGAACTTGCCGTACGAGATGCCGTCGTCCACGTCGTGGGCGTAGACGCCCGCGAAAACCTCGCCGGCGGCGGCGGGGCCAGCCGTGCAGGCGATGGACATCGCGACGGCGATCAGGGCGACGCGCGCCATGCAGGGTTCCTCGGGCGGACGGCGCGTCGCGCCGGGCGGCAAGGTTAGCGCACGGCTCCGCTGTCGCCCAGCAGGCAGGGCGCTGTGCGCAGGATGATCGCCACGTCCAGCCAGAACGAGCGGCGTTCGACGTATTCCAGGTCGAGCGCCACGCGGCGGCGGACGTCCTCGGCGGTGTCGACCGGGCCGCGCGAGCCGTTGACGGCGGCCCAGCCGGTCAGGCCCGGCTTGATCCGATGGCGATGGGCGTAGGTCTCGACCAGCTTGCTGGCTTCGGCGCCGCCGCTCAGCATGCCGATGGCGTGCGGGCGGGGTCCCACGATCGACATCTCGCCGGTGATGATGTTGAAGATCTGCGGCAGCTCGTCGAGGCTGGTCTTGCGGATGAAGCGGCCAACCTTGGTCACGCGGTCGTCGTTGGCGCTGACCTGGCGGGCCGCCTTGTGGTCGGTGGCCTCGGTCCGCATCGAGCGGAACTTCCAGACCAGGAATTCCTCGTTCATGTAGCCATGGCGGCGCTGGCGGAAGAAGACCGGCCCCGGACTGTCGAGCTTGATGGCGATGGCCACCGCGGTCATCAAGGGCGCCAGGGCGATGACAGCCAGGGTCGACAGCGTCACGTCCATCACGCGTTTCGCCAGCAGGTAGCCCGACTTCTCGGCCGCGCCCGAGACGTGCATCAGGTCGAAGTCGGCGATGCGGCCGATGGCCTGGGTTTCGGTCTCGTCGTCTGTGTCGTCCAGCAGCAGTGAGACCGGGTTCGGGATCGGCGCCAGCCGCTCCAGCAACTGGGCGATGCGCGCACTGGCCTTGGGTGGCACCGTGACCACGATCCTGTCCACGTAGGGCAGGATGCGGTGGTCGATCAGGTCGGCGGTCTTGCCCAGCACCGGCACGCCCAGGATATCCGGGCCGACGCGGTCGCGGCGATCGTCGAAGATGCCCAGGATGTTGATGTCGCGGGTCTTGAGCGCGCGCTTGATCAGCCGCTGGGCTGACGCCGTGCCGCCCACGATGATCAGGTTGGGGGTGAGCAGACCCTTCTTGCGCAGGTCCTTCAGAATGGCGCCCCACAGCAGGTGTGTCGCGGTGATCGCCGCGGCCGCCGCGGCCACCCAGGCGGCGCAGCCGATCGCGGGGAAGGTTGGGTCCAGCAGACCGCAGACGGTGCCCGCGCCGCCGCCGGCCGCAGCGGTCGCAATCAGAAGGCGGCCGAAGCGCCGGCGCGCGCGCTCGCGGGTGCTCATGGCGTACGCGCCGGTGGCGACCAGCAGGATCACGGCCAGGATCGGCGCACCGATCCACATGACCTTCGGCAGGTCGATCAGCCGGCCTGCGACGAACGAAGCGACCAGCAGGGCCGCGGCGTCGCCCGCCTGGAAGAGGCGCGCGATGCCGGCGCCGGAAACACGGGACCTGACAGGCTGCAGCCGCTCGGGCCGCAGCGGGCCGCGGGCGTGGCGCACGGGCGCCGCCCGGTTGTCCTTTGTCGCGCGGAAGGCGCCGGTGTCGTCGGCCATTCTGGCTTCCCCAAACTGTCGGCGGGGAACCTAAGCGGCCCGGCTGAGCGATCCGTTAATCCAGGCGAACGCCGGTCAATAGGCGCGGGTGTCGCCGAAGATGAGGGGCAGGGTGCGCCAGACGATCTTCATGTCGAGGCCGAACGACCAAGTGTCGATGTACTCGTTGTCGGCCTCCACGCGATCGATGATCGCCTGCAGTTCCTTGACCTCGCCGCGCAGTCCACAGACGGCGGCGTAGCCCGTCAGACCCGGGCGTGCGCGGAAACGCCGGTCGTAGCCGGGCACCATCTGGCCCCACATCTCGTCGTGCGCCACGGCGTGCGGCCGGGGGCCGATGAGGGACATGTCGCCGCGCAGGACGTTCAGCAACTGCGGCAGTTCGTCGAGGCTGAGCTTGCGCAGGACGGCGCCGAGGGCGGTGACCCGCGCATCGCCTTTGGTCGCCTGTCGGACGGTCTCGCCGTCTTCGGCCACGGTCATCGTGCGGAACTTGAAGACGGTAAAGATCTGGCCGCCGAGGCCAGTGCGGCGCTGGCGGAAGAGCGCCGGGCCCTTGCTCTCCAGCCGAACCAGCAGAGCGATGGTCAGGAGCAGGGGCAGGAAGACCAGCAGCGCACCCAGGGCCATAGTGACGTCGAAGGCCCGCTTGCGGCGGCTGCTCGCGCAGGCGGCGTCCGTCGAAGGCGCCGGCGGAGGGGCCGTAAGGGCGACCGCGGGCTTCGCGGTCGGGGTCGGTGGCCAGCCGGCCGCCTCGGCGTGCGCGTGGGCGTGAAGCTGCACCAGCTTATTCATAGCAGACCCTGCGGTTCGGCCGGTCGGCGGCGTGGAGACCGTTGAGGAAGGCGTCCATCGCCTCGGCGCTCCAGAGGCGCACGCGGAGCTTGGGGCCCTGGGTGTCGATCTCGGTGGAGATGTGGGCGTCGCCATCGACGTCGGCCGCGTGCGCGCCGACGAAGCCGTAGAACGCGGCGCGGATCCGGTCCGCGTCGTCTTCCGCTCGAAATCGCGTTTCAAATCCGGACATTTCCCCGACCGCCCCGTCGATTACGCAGGCCTCGCAGCAAGAGCCGCGCCACGGGTCCCGTCCCGCAAAGCTGCGCAATCGTGGCTATATTCGGAGCCGAGGGCCGTTCGGTTGCAGTCAGGGTTGATAAATCGTCACCAACCGCCGCCGGCAGGGGGGGTCAGTAGGCCTGGGGATCGCGGAAGATCACCATGGCGGTCTTGGCCAGGATAGCGACGTCGAGGCCAAGCGACCAGCTATCGATGTAGAGGTTGTCGGCGGCGATCCGGTCGCGCATGCACCGCAGGTCCTGGATTTCCCCGCGCAAGCCGTTGACCTGGGCGAGGCCCGTCAGGCCGGGCTTGGCGCGGAAGCGGTCGACATAGGCAGGGATCAGATCGCCGTAGTAACCGTCGTGGGCCAGCGCGTGGGGGCGCGGTCCCACCAGCGACATGTCGCCCTTCAGCACGTTCAGGAACTGCGGCAGTTCGTCCAGGCTCAGCTTGCGCAGCACCGCGCCGACGGCGGTCACGCGGGCATCGCCCTTGGTGGCCTGCTTCACGTTGGAGCAGTCCTCGGTGACGGTCATCGTGCGGAACTTGTAGATCGTGAAGATCCGCCCTTGGTGACCCGTGCGGCGCTGCCGGAAGATCACCGGGCCGTGCGACTCCAGGCGAACCGCCAGGGCGATGCAGAGCAGCAGGGGCAGGAAAATCCAGAGCGCGACCAAGGCGCCCATGATGTCGATGGCGCGCTTGCCGAGGCTGGAGGCGACGTCGACGGGCTCGGGGGCCAGCAACGCGCGAACGGTCGGCTCGTTCGCCGACGCAGCAGAACTCACGGTCCTGGCGACGATGTCCGTCATCCGAAACGCACCCGATCCACTCGCCCCCTCGGCGCCACCGATATTAAGGTTGCCGCCTCGTTAGCCCTTTTCTCAAACGAACTGTTCACGCTCGTCGGTACTTAATGTGACACAGCCCGAGAAATGGGCGGTGTCGAGGTCGAAAAATGCCGTCCGACGTATCCGTCGAACTGGTCACCCAGGTTGCCGAAGCCCGGCCGGCCCGCCGTATCCCCGTGGGGTTCGGCTTGGCCATCGGCGCTGGCGCGTCGCTGGCTCTGTGGACCTGCATCGGCCTCGGCCTGCGCGCGCTCCTCGCCTAGCGCCACCCGCCCGAAGGACGCGCGGCGCTCAAAAGCGTACGCAGACTTATACTTAAGGCGTTTTAGCGATACCGCGCCGCAAGGGCAATGAAGGCCGTTCGCGGCAGGCGAATTATCCGCCTGTGCGCGCTTGCCCCCCGTGGGGACGTGGAAGGCGGTTGCGATCGGCGCGCAAGGCGATAGGTGAAGCCCGCGGCGCCCAAGCCGCGCCGGAGTCCGCCACTGCCTGCTTTCCGAGATCTCGCGCCGCCCGCCGGTGGCTTTACCGACCTGCGAGCCGCGGCCGGATGGTTCGACGCTTGGCTGAGACGCGCGGCGCTTCCCCTGTGGGCTGATGCCGGTGTCGATCCCGTGAGCGGAGCCTACCGCGAGGCCCTGACCTGGGAGGGCAAGCCGCACGATCCGCGGCGGCGCGCCCGCGTGCAGGCCCGGCAGGCGTTCGTCTATGCAACCGCGGCGCGGGAAGGGCTCTGGCCGTCGGATGCGGCCGCGCGCCGTGCGCTGGAGACCTTCCTTGAGAAGGCGATGCGGGCTGACGGCCTGGCCATGGCCATTCTCGACCCTGAGGGCGCGCCGGTGGATTCGACCGCCTACCTCTACGAGCATGCCTTCGTGCTGCTGGCGCTGTCGGCTCTGGGCGACGAGCCGCGGGCGCTGGCCCTGCGCGAGCGCCTGCAGGGCTTCCGACATCCGGCAGGCGGCTTCCGCGAAGCGGGAGAGCGGCCATTCCAGGCGAACGCCCAGATGCACCTGCTGGAGGCGGCTCTCGCCTGGGAGGCGGCCGGGCGCGACGGCGGCTGGGCCGCGCTGTCCGACGAACTGGTCGCGCTGGCCATGACCCGGTTCATCGCGCCGGGGAGCGGCGCCCTGTCGGAATTCTTCGACGCCGAGTGGGGCGCGTTGCCGGGGCCTGCGGGCCTCGTCGAGCCCGGCCATCAGTTCGAATGGGCTTGGCTGCTCGAGCGCTGGAGCCGGCTCCGCGGCCGGCCGGAGGGCTCGACGACCGCGCAGCGGCTGTTCGCGGTGGGGCGCAAGGGCTTCGACCGGCGCCGCGGCGTGGCGGTGGATGCGCTGACGGACGATCTGGCGGTACGCGATGCGGCGGCCCGGCTCTGGCCGCAGACCGAGCATCTGAAGGCGGCGCTGATCCTCGGCGACGACGCGGCGGCGCTGGAGGGCGCCAACGGGCTGCTGGCCTACCTCGACACGCCGGCCGTCGGCGTCTGGCGCGAACGCATGCGCGCGGACGGTGGCTTCATCGAGGAGCCGTCGCCGGCTACGTCGTTCTACCATCTCTACCTGGCGGTCCGCGAACTGGGCTCGTTCGCAGGCGAACCGTGCTAGTCAGCGGCCGATGGTGCTGAACCCCTTCACCCGGACCCCCGCCCGCATCGCCGTGATCGGCCTCGGCTATGTCGGTCTGCCGCTGGCCGTGGCCTTCGCCGCCGAGCACGACGTCGTGGGATTCGACGTCGGTCAGGCGCGCATCGACGAGCTCTCGCGAGGCGAGGACCGGACGCTGGAGGTTTCGCCCGAATCGTTGAAGGCGGCCGCGCGCCTGACCTTCACGGCGGACCCTGCCACCCTGAAGGGCTGCAACGTCTTCATCGTCACGGTGCCGACGCCGATCGACGACCACAAGCGGCCGGACCTTTCGGCGCTGATGGCCGCGAGCCGATCGGTCGGCGACGCGATCGGGGAGGGCGGGGTCGTGATCTACGAATCGACCGTCTATCCGGGCGCCACCGAGGAGGACTGCGTTCCCGTGGTCGCGCAGGTCTCGGGGCTCGCCTTCAACCGCGACTTCTTCGCCGGCTACAGCCCCGAGCGCGCCAATCCGGGCGACCCGCACCACCGCCTGGCCGACATCGTCAAGGTGACGGCCGGCTCGACGCCGGAAGCCGCGGACTTCGTGGACGCTCTCTACGCCTCGGTGGTGAAGGCCGGCACGCACCGCGCCAGTTCGATCAAGGTGGCGGAGGCGGCGAAGGTCATCGAGAACACCCAGCGCGACCTGAACATCGCCCTCGTCAACGAATTCGCGCTGATCTTCCACCGGCTGGGGGTCGACACCCAAGAGGTGCTGGCGGCGGCGGCCACCAAGTGGAACTTCCTGAATTTCCGGCCCGGGCTGGTCGGCGGCCACTGCATCGGCGTCGATCCGTACTACCTGACCCACAAGGCCGAAACCGTGGGTTACCGGCCCGAGGTGATCCTGGCTGGCCGGCGCATAAACGACGGCATGGGCGGCTACGTCGCCCGCGAGTTGGTGAAGGAGATGATCCGGCGTGGCGCGGCGGTGAAGGGCGCGCGGGTTCTGGTCATGGGCCTGGCGTTCAAGGAGAACACGCCCGACCTGCGCAATACCCGCGTCATCGACATCGTGCGCGAGCTTGCAGACTATGACGTGGCGGTCGACGTCTGGGACCCCTGGATCGATGCGGCCGAAGCGCGACACGAGTACGGGTTGGATCTCGTCTCGGACCCACAGGATGGCGCCTACGACGGGATCGTGCTGGCCGTCGCGCACAGGCAGTTCGCCGAGATGGGGCGCGCGCGGATTCGCGGCCTGGGGCGGCCCGGCGCGGTGCTCTTCGATGTGAAGGCGACGCTTCCCAAGGGCGCCGCGGACCTCCGCCTCTAGGGAAGGCGCCGGGCTTTCGTGCAAGGCGCCGAATTGCCGGGCGCCTGTCACCGAACAGTTGTTTCGACCAGCTAGACCGTTTCGCACGCCGCGGGGGCGGGCCAAGGTGGCCTTGCCCTTCGGGGCGTTTCCTCCCTGAACTTGCCGCGCCCCAAAGGCGCGGCTTTTTGTTTGCGCCGACCTCCACGAACGTGGGCCGGCACGAAAAAGGCCGCGGGCGAACCCGCGGCCTTTCCGTGCGCCGGCCTCGACCTAGAAGGTGTAGGCGATCTTCCCGTAGTAGTAGCCGCCGTTGATCCCGAAGGAAGAGAACGTCGGATACTGGGTCACGTAGCCGTTGGCGTTCCCGGTCAGGAAGGTGTTCCGGTAGGCCGGGTTGAGCTTGTCCGGGTACTTGTTGAACAGGTTGTTGGCGCCGATCGTCAGCTTCACGGGCTCGATGATCTTGTAGCTGATCTCCAGGTCCGTGATGAACGTCGAGCCG
>NZ_JANINU010000248.1 GCF_024508875.1 Phenylobacterium sp. | reverse complement strand
CCGTTCGGCGGCGATGTTCATCGGGTCACTCCCTGCGCGATTGTCTCACGCCACCATTGACCCACTTCCACGGAAAATCAAACAACTGTTTCAATCATTCGCGTGACAGTCGCCGCGACGTGCGACGCCGCGCCCGCATGGACGCGGCGTCGGCCTCCGGGGAGGAAGGCCGCCGTCAGGCGACGGCTTCGCGGCGCGCCTTGCGGAGCGCGACGAACTGGAAGTCGGCGACGATCAGGGCGGCCGCGGCCTGGCCGACCACCACCGCGAGGCCCAGGTCGGTGGGCCTGACCCAGCCCAGAGCGACCAAGGCGATGCTTTCGACGGCCCAGAGGAGGTTGAAGACCACCAGCGCCCAGACGCCCGTTCGCGGCAGCGCCGGGCGGCTCGCCAGCCAGGCCAGGAAGGCGGCGTAGGGCAGCAGGAATCCGCCGATGGGCTGCATCAACGCGGGCGAAAGCCCCAGCGGACCGGCCAGCCAGCCGGCGTCGAAGAGAAAGGTCGCGCCCATCACGCCGCACGCGGCGGCGTCCAGGGCGATGACGGTGCGCAGGAAGGTCGAGCGGACGGCGGTCATGGGAAGCTCCTTGAGCGTGTTGACGCCCCGAAGCTCCTCCACCCGCCGCCAGGGGTCGATTACCTGGGAGGTAGCGCTACTTCACCGGCACGTGGTCGATGTGCGGGCAGACGGCGGCGACCAGGGCCTTGTCGGCCGGCTTGGCCTGCGCCTTGCGCCAGCCGTCGTCCATCTGCAGGCCGGTGGAGGGCTTGTAGGCGCCCATGCGCAGCGAGTTGCCGCCCTTGCAGTCCAGCGCCTCGACGAAGCCCACGCCCTTGTCCGGACCGCCCGGGGCGATGTTGGCCGACGGCTTGGAGATCGCCTTCATGACCACGAGCCGGCCCGACTCCTTGTCCTTGTACGAATAGTCGCCGTCGTACGACCACTCGGTGCCGCCGTCGCCGTCGGCGTACTTGGTCCACTTCTCGGCCGAGGCGGCCCCGGCGATCAGCGACAGGGCGGCGGCAAGCGCGAAGGCGCGGCGCATGGGCAGTCTCTCCAAACAAGCGTTCGGCGGCGACCCTAGCGGCGGATTTTGGCCGCCTCCAGACATTTCGAAGGCGTCACGCCACCCGCGTCGCCGGATGGTTCAGCGCCCGTTCGGCGTCGCCCATGTAGTCGCGGGTGATCGGCAGGGCGTCCACCCGCTTGGCGAGCTGGATCTGCCAGTTGAACTGCCGCCGGGCCCGGAAGCTCTGCTCGGCGATGCCAAGGTAGAACTCCCACATCCGGCAGAACCGCTCGTCGTAGAGCGCGGCGATCTCGGGACGCACCGCGGCAAACCGCTGGCGCCAGTGCCTGATCGTCTCGGCGTAGTGCAGGCGCAGGATCTCGATGTCGGTGACCATCAGCCCCGCCCGCTCGATGGCCGGCAGCACCTCGCTAAGCGCCGGGCTGTAGCCGCCCGGAAAGATGTACTTCGCCACCCAGGCGTTGGTGACCCCGACCTCCGGCCGCCCGATGGCATGGATCAGCGCCACGCCGTCGTCCTTCAAAAGCCGGGCGATCCCGTCGAAGTACTCCTGGTAGTTCGGCCGGCCCACATGCTCGAACATGCCCACCGAGACGATCCGATCGTAGGTCTCGGTCACGTCGCGGTAGTCGGTGAGCGAGAAGCGGGCGCGGCCCGCCAGCCCCTTCGCCTCGGCCCGCGCCTTGGCCACCGCGAGCTGCTCGGTCGACAGCGTCACCCCATCGACCACCGCGCCGGTCTCCTCGGCCAGGGTCATGGCCATGCCGCCCCAGCCGCAACCGATGTCCAGCACCTTCATGCCCGGCGCGATCGCCAGCTTGGCCGCGATATGCCGCTTCTTGGCGAGCTGGGCCTCCTCCAGCGTCATGTCTGGCCGGGCGAAGTAGGCGCACGAATACTGCATGTCCTCGTCGAGGAAGCGCCGGTACAGGTCGTTGGACAGGTCGTAGTGGTGCGCGACGTTCGCCCGGGCCTGGCGCCGCGCATTGGCTTCGACTTTGCGCTCGCGCAGCCAGAGCTGCAGGCGGTTGCGTGCTTTGCGCGGCTTGTTCTTCGCGTTGGCGCCGATCAGGTCGATGAAGTCGCCGATCTCGCCCTGCTCCAACACCAGCCCGCCGTCCATGTAGGCCTCGCCGACGTACAGGCCGGGCTTGGCGGCGATCTTCGCCGCCCACGCCGCGCTGGTGATGCGGGCGACAAGGGGCGGTCCGCTGCGGTCGCCCAGCCGGAGTTCGCCGCCGCCGGGCAGCCGAAGCGTTAGGTCTCCCTCGCGGACCACCTTCTCCAGCATCGCTTGCAGTCCCATGCCGGCTCTCCAACTCTTGCCGGCAAGAGACTAGGAGCGCCGGCCGGAAAGCCAAGGCCTGCACAACTTTTGCGGCGCGCGCTTGACTCCGCCGGAGGCTGTTCCTAACTCCCCGACCGACGTTGGCACTCAGGGGTTGGGACTGCTAACAGCCGCGTCCGCCCCTCGCCGCCGTCACTGGAAATTGCACCGTTCCGACGGAAGAAGAGAGAACACACAATGGCGTTTCGTCCCCTGGGAGATCGCGTCCTCGTCAAGCGCGTCGAGGAAGAGGAAAAGACCAAGGGCGGGATCATCATCCCCGACACCGCGAAGGAAAAGCCGCAGGAAGGCGAAGTGATCGCCACCGGCCCCGGCGCCCGTGACGATTCCGGCAAGGTCCAGCCGCTGGACGTCAAGGCCGGCGACCGCATCCTGTTCGGCAAGTGGTCCGGCACCGAGGTGAAGCTCGATGGTCAGGACCTGCTGATCATGAAGGAAAGCGACATCCTGGGCGTCGTTTCGTAAGCGACCCCAAAGCGCCGGCGATCCGGCCGCTTCCCCCACCGAAATTCTAGGAAAGAGAACCAGCCATGGCTGCCAAAGACGTCTATTTCGC
>NZ_JANINU010000247.1 GCF_024508875.1 Phenylobacterium sp. | reverse complement strand
GCAGTTGGGGTTGTGGTAGATCGTGACGTCGCTCATGGCGCCCCGATAAACCCTCGCGCGGCCGTCACCAAGCGAAGGCGCGCGTTCCCGACACGAAGGTCGAGTCCGAGTTGTCCCACGGCATGAGGTCGGCGGGGCGCTGGGGCAGGGGCGCGACCCCGGTGGGCCAGCGCTCGAACACAGCCACGTAGCGCACGTCGAGCCGCCCGGGCCCGCTCGGTCGCAGGTCGACCGCTAGGCCGGAGCCGGGCGCCTGCCAGTTGATGCGGACCCACTCGCCCTTGGGCAGGGCGAGCTTCACCGGCACGCCACCCACGGCGCCGACCTCGCCGCCCGACGCGGCGCGCACCCGCACCTCCAGCGTCCGGGCGCCTGGCGGGGGCAGGGCGAGCAGCCTCGCGCCGCCGTCCGCGGTCCGCTCAAGGGTGATGGTCGGCGCGGGCTCGGCGACGGGCGGGGCGGAGGCGGCGAACATCGGCCGCCGCCAGGCCCAGTGCGACAGCCGTTCCACCGGCCCGCCTTCGGCGCGCAGCACCTTGTCGGTCCAGCCGTTGCTCATCACCGGCGGGCTGAATCGCCAGGCTCGGCCGGTGTCCTGGTCGACGTGGTAGCCGACGTAGCTCACCTGCGGGTAGCGCGGGGTCCAGGGATCCTCGGCGCGGATGATCAGGGTCAGGGCCAAACCGCAGGCCAGCAGCACGCCCCCGATGACGAGGCCCTTCTGCGCGCCGGTGTCGGGCTGGGCCAGCGGCCAGAGCACGAGGCCGGCGGTGATCATCTGCACCGAGAACAGCGGCATCAGGTCCATGCCCTCGTAGGCGAAGTGCGAGATGCCGCCCTGCCAGCCCAAGGCCGCAGCGGCGAGCACCGTCAGCAGGCTGATGGGCAATATGCCGCGGCGCGCGGACAGCGCCGTGGCGGCCGCGCCGATGCAGGCCACCAGCAGGGGCCAGGCGATCACATAGGCGGCGCCCGGCGCGAACGCCTGCAGCGCCACGGTGAGGATCAGGCCCAGCACGAGCGCGCCGGCCCAGGCGCCCTTGCGGCTGGCGGGACGGTTGTAGACGAAGGTCCCGAGAGCGGCGGCGATCACGCCCGGCACGATCCCGATCCAGTCGACCTCGCCGAACGCCGACGCTGCGAGGCCCAAGACGAGCGGGACGGCGGCCATCCAGCGGCGGCCGCGGGCCATGTCGCCGGCCGACAGCATCAGGAAGCCGAGGGACAGCATCATGATCGCCCATTCCCAGGGCGCGGACTGGGCCAGCAGGAACCGCTGCTCCACGAAGCCGAAGCCTGCGCCGGTCAGGCGGCGGGCGAACTCCAGCACGGCCACGGTGCCGACGCCGGCGAAGGCCAGGGCGCCCATGCCGCGCAGGATGTCGCTCGCGGGGAACTCGCCTGAGTGCCGGGCCCAGCGAACGGCGAAGGCCAGGAGGACCGCGCACGCCAGCACGATCACCCAGCCGAACCAGACCGGGTAGGCGACCACCGTGTTCCCGAACAGGTTGGAATAGACCACGTTGGGCGAGCGGCCGGGAAGCTGGGCGGCGAACGCGGCCTCCGCCGTGGCGGCGAGCACCTGCGTCCCCATGTCCTGCAGCGAGCCACGCTCCAAGTTCGCGGGCGTGGACGTGGGGCTGTGATAGTCGAACTGGCGGCCGATGATGGCGTAGTTCAGGCCCGCGATCCCCGACTTCAGCGTCTCGGTCAGGTCGGTGTCGTTAGGCATCTTCTCATAGAGCAGCACCGACAGGGACGAGGACGACGGGTCCTGGGCCGTGCGGGCGAACAGGTCGATCAGTTCGCCGTTGCGCGGGCTGGTTTGGAACATGTTGACCCGGCCCGTGGAGCCGCGCGCCTCAGCGTTGATGACGAGGCCGATCCGGCGGGCCAGCGGATCGCGCCGGAAGAAGTGGTTCGCGCCGAGAAGGCCGGCCTCTTCCCCGTCGGTGAGGATCACCATCACGTCGCGCGTGGGCGTGCCGCGGGCCTTGATCGCCCGGACGGTCTCTAGCGCCGTGGCGACGCCGATGGCGTCGTCGGCGGCACCGGGCGAGCCCGGCACGCTGTCGTAGTGGGCCATCAGGGCCACGGCGGGGGCGTTGCGGTCGCGCCCGGGAAGGACGCCTACGATGTTCTCGACGGGGCCCGCGACGAGGCGGTCCGTGGCCCACTTGGCGGACTGGACCCCGACACCGGCCCGTACCTGTGGCGAGAGCCCCAGCTCGGCCATCCGGGCGACCAGGGCGTCGCGCACGCGAGCGTTTTCGGCCGAGCCGATGGGGTGGGCCCGCGCGGCGATGAGGGTGACGTCGGCGAAGGCGCGTTCCGCCGCGAACTCGCCGGCCGGCGCGCCGATCGGCTGGGATTCGGGCAGCAACTGGTCGTTGAAGGCGATCCAGGAGCCCAGCATGAGCGCGATCAGCAGCGCGAGATACCGGCCCATACGCGTCTCCCCCGAGTCTCGTTAGGGAGAAGCTAGAGGGTCTTTCCGCAAACGAAAACGCCCGGCTGCGAGGCCGGGCGTTCCGAACTTCAAGCTGTAGAGCCGGATCAGGCGGCGATCGTGGCGCCGACGTCCTGCGGGTCGCGCAGAACGTAACCCCGGCCCCAGACCGTTTCGATGTGGTGCTTGCCCTCGGCGGCCGCGGCCAGCTTCTTGCGCAGCTTGCAGATGAAAACGTCGATGATCTTCAGCTCGGGCTCGTCCATTCCGCCGTAGAGGTGGTTCAGGAACATTTCCTTGGTGAGCGTCGTGCCCTTCCGCAGGGAGAGCAGCTCGAGCATCTGGTATTCTTTGCCCGTCAGGTGAACGCGTATGCCGTTCACTTCCACGGTCTTGGCGTCGAGGTTCACCACGATGTCGCCGGTCTTGATGACCGACTGGGCGTGGCCCTTCGAACGACGCACCACCGCGTGGATGCGGGCGACCAGTTCGTCCTTGTGGAACGGCTTGGTCATGTAGTCG
>NZ_JANINU010000246.1 GCF_024508875.1 Phenylobacterium sp. | reverse complement strand
CCCGGCGACGCCGAGGAGATCGCGAACTTCTGCTCGCTGACCTACGACGTGCAGTTCCCGATGATGCGGAAGATCGACGTCAACGGCCCGCAGGCCCACCCGCTCTACGCCTGGCTCAAGAAGCAGAAGAAGGGCGTGCTGGGCACCGAGGGCATCAAGTGGAACTTCACCAAGTTCCTCGTCGACAGGAACGGGCACGTCGTCGACCGCTTCGCTCCCACCGTTGAACCCAAGGCGCTGGAAGGCGCGATCGAGGCTTTGCTCTGATGGCTGATGCGTTCGACGTCATCGTGATCGGCTCCGGCCCCGGCGGCTACGTCACCGCCATCCGGGCCAGCCAGCTCGGGATGAAGACGGCCATCGTCGAGCGGGCCGAACTGGGCGGCATCTGCCTGAACTGGGGCTGCATTCCCACCAAGGCGCTGCTGAAGTCGGGCGAGGTGTACGAACAGCTCGACCACCTGAAGGACTATGGCCTGTCGGTGGAGAAGCGTGGCTTCGACTTCGCCGCGGTGGTGCAGCGTTCGCGCAAGGTGGCCTCGACCCTGAACTCGGGCGTCGCCTTCCTGATGAAGAAGAACAAGATCGAGGTCGTGGCAGGCGCCGCGAAGCTGGAGAAGGGGCAGGGCGCCCCGACCGTGGTCGTGGGCGACCGCAAGCTGACTGCCAAGCACGTGATCCTGGCGACCGGCGCGCGGGCCCGCACAATCCCGGCCATCGGCCTGGAGCCGGACGGCGAGCGGGTGTGGACCTACCGCGAGGCGCTGGTTCCGAAGTCGGCGCCGAAGACGCTGGTGGTGATCGGCTCGGGCGCCATCGGCATGGAGTTCGCCAGCTTCTATCGCGCCCTCGGCTCGGACGTGACGGTGGTCGAGATGATGCCGCGCATCCTGCCGGTCGAGGACGAAGAGGTCTCGAAGGCGGCGCACAAGGCCTTCGAGAAGCGGGGCATCAAGTTCCGCGTGCCGGCCAACGTAAAGACGCTCACCAAGACCAAGTCGGGCGTCAGCCTCGAGATCGAGGCCGGCGGCAAGGCCGAGACCTTGACGGCCGACGTCGCCATCGTCGCGGTCGGCATTGTCGGTAACGTCGAGGACATGGGGCTGGAAGCCCTGGGCGTGAAGATCGAGAAGACCCACGTCGTCACGGACGGCCACGGCGCCACGGGCGTGCCCGGCCTCTACGCCATCGGCGACGTGGCGGGGCCGCCCTGGCTCGCGCACAAGGCCAGCCACGAGGGCGTGCACTGCATCGAGCACATCGCGGGCCTGAAGCCCACGAATCTGACCTCGCCAATCCCGGGCTGCACCTACACGACGCCGCAGATCGCGTCGGTGGGCCTGACCGAGGCGCAGGCGAAGGAGCGGGGTCTGGAGCCGAAGGTGGGCCGCTTCCCGTTCCGCGTGAACGGCAAGGCCATCGCCGCGGGCGAACTCGACGGCTTCGTGAAGACCGTCTTCGACGGCAAGACGGGCGCGCTGATCGGCGCGCACATGATCGGCCACGAAGTCACCGAGATGATCCAAGGCTTCGCGCTGGCGATGACCCTTGAGGCCACCGAGGCGGAACTGCAAGCCACCGTGTTCCCTCACCCGACCATGAGCGAGGCCATGCACGAGGCAAGTCTCGACGCTTATGGCAAGGTTCTGCACATCTAGGACCGAGGCCGCGTTGCGGGCTGTTTCGCACGTGCAGCATGCGTCTCGGTCCCGGTAACATTGGGGTCATGCTCAGGCCGCCTTTGGGGACGACCTAGCGCACGCGGTGGCGTTCGCCCGATGAGCGGGTCCGCGGCGCCGCATGGACGTCCGTATGCCTCGCATAGCATCGCCGCGCGTCGCGCTCTGCCTCGTGCTCCTGGTCTCGGGCTGCGCGGCCAAGGACCCCAAGACAACCTCGCGGACGCCTGAGGCCGGCTATGTGGTGATGGCGGCGCAGGACGCCCCGCTGGAGGTCGAACTTGCCGGCCGAACGGCCGCGTTCGAGACGGCCGAGGTGCGCCCACAGGTCTCGGGCGTGATCCAGGCCCGCCGGTTCGTCGAGGGCGCGATCGTCCAGAAGGGCCAGACGCTCTACGAGATCGACCCCAGCCTGTACCGCGCCGCTGAGCAACAGGCGGCCGCCAACTTGGCCAACGCCGAGGCCACGCTGGGCGCGGCCCAGGCCAAGGCCGACCGCTACAGGCCGCTGGCCGATATCGAAGCGGTCAGCAAGCAGGACTACACCGACGCCGCCGCCGCCGCGAAGCAGGCGGCGGCCCAGGTCGCTCAGGCGCGGGCTTCGCTCGCCACCGCGCGCATCAACCTGAATTTCACGCGGACGCCAGCTCCCATCACGGGGCGGATCGGCCGGTCCGCCGCGACGACGGGCGCCCTGGTCACGTCCGGTCAGGCAGACGCCCTGGCGACGATCACACGCCTTGATCCGATGTACGTCGACATCCAGCAATCGAGCGCCGATCTCGTGGCCCTGAAGCGTGAGCTTGCCAGTGGCGGCGGTGCGCCGTCGTCGGCCACCGTGAAGCTGACGCTGGAGGACGGCAGCGCCTACCCGTACCCGGGCAGGATCGAATTCTCGGAAGCCATCGTCGATCCGAACACCGGCGCCGTGACCCTGCGCGCAAGCTTCCCGAATCCGCAGGCCCTGCTGCTGCCCGGCATGTTCGTTCGGGCGAAGCTGTCCCAGGTTACGCTGCACAATGCGATCCTCGCTCCGCAACAGGGCGTCTCCCGCGATCCGAAGGGCGCGGCGACCGTCATGGTGGTGGGTAAGGGGAACCGGGCCGAACTGCGAACGATCACCGCTGACCGCACGGTCGGAGACAAATGGCTGGTCACCGCCGGCCTCTCGCCGGGAGACAAGGTGATAACCGAGGGGCTCGACCGGGTGAAGGCCGGCGCGCCGGTGCGGCCCGTCCTCGCAGGATCGCCGATGCGCAGCGGCGGCGCGGCCAAGGGCCGCTGAACGGATGATCTCGCGCATCTTCATCGACCGGCCGGTCTTCGCCTGGGTCATCGCCATCGCGATCATGCTGGCAGGGGTGGCGGGCATGCGCTCGCTCGCGGTCGAGCAATATCCTGATATCGCGCCGCCCTCGGTGAACATCCGCGCGAGCTATCCAGGCGCCTCGGCCGAGGTGCTTGAGGCGAGCGTCACCCAAGTGATCGAACAGCAGCTCACCGGCATCGACGGGATGCTCTACTTTTCGGCCACCTCGAACGCCGCCGGGCAGGTCAACGTAACCGTGACCTTCGAGAAGGGAACCGACCCCGACATCGCGCAGGTGCAGGTGCAGAACAAGGTGCAGCAGGCCCTGTCCCGCCTGCCGCAGCAGGTCCAGCAGCAGGGTCTGACAGTCACCAAGTCGAACGCCGACTTCCTGATGGTGGTGTCGATCTACGACGCCAGTGACCGCAGCACGAGCGGCGACGTCTCCGACTACCTCGTCTCTCACCTCCAGGAGCCGATAGGGCGTCTCGAAGGCGTCGGCGACGTCAATGTCTTCGGCTCGCAGTACGCCATGCGGATCTGGCTCGATCCGTTCAAGCTGGCGAGTTTCAAGCTGATGCCGTCGGATATCGTTTCGGCGATCGAGGCGCAGAATACCCAGGTCGCGGCCGGACAGATCGGCGGCCTGCCGTCCCCCGCCGGCCAGATGCTCAACGCCACGGTGACGGCGCGCTCGCGGCTGACCGACGTCGCCCAGTTTCGCAACATCCTGGTGAAGTCCCAGCCGGACGGCTCACGGGTCCTTCTGAGCGACGTCGCCCGGGTGGAGCTCGGCAGCGAGAGCTACACGACCGCAAGCCGGCTCGACGGTCATCCCGGCGCTGGCATCGCCGTGCAGCTGGCGCCAGGCGCGGACGCCTTGAAGACCGCGCAACTGGTCCGGGACGAGGTGACCCGGCAGGCGAAGAGCTTCCCCGCGGGCTACCGGTACGCCTTTCCGAACGACAGCACGGCGTTCATCAAGGTCTCGGTGCACGAGGTGGTCCTGACGCTGGTCGAGGCCATCGTGCTCGTCGTCGTGGTGATGTTCGTGTTCCTGCAGCGCTGGCGGGCGACGCTGATCCCCGCGATCGCTGTGCCGGTCGTGCTGCTGGGCACGTTCGGGATCCTGGCGGTGGCGGGATTCAGCATCAACGTGCTGACCCTGTTCGGCATGGTCCTGTCCATCGGCCTGCTGGTCGACGACGCCATCGTGGTGGTGGAGAACGTCGAGCGCGTCATGGCCGAAGAGCCCGGCCTCTCCGCACGCGAAGCCACGATCAAGTCCATGGCCCAGGTTCAGACCGCGCTGATCGCGATCGCGCTGGTTCTGTCGGCGGTGTTCCTGCCTATGGCGTTCTTCGGCGGCTCGGTCGGCGTGATCTACCGACAGTTCTCGATCACCATCGTCTCGTCGATGGTGCTGTCGGTCGTCGTGGCCCTGGTCCTGACGCCTGCCCTGGCGGCGACCCTGCTGCGGCCGCCGGGCGTCGAGCATGCGACGAGCCGGCTCGACCGCGCGCTGGAAGGGTTCGGCGCCTGGTTCAATACCCGGTTCGACCGCTATGCCGACCGATACCGCTCGGGCGTGGCGCAGGTGATCGAGAAAACGCCCCTGGCCCTCGCGGCCTACGGTGTCCTGGCCGCCCTGCTGGCCGGCGTTTTCGCCCTGCTGCCGACGAGCTTCCTGCCATCGGAGGACCAGGGCGTCGCGCAGCTCCAGTTCACGTTGCCGCCTGGCGCGACACTGGCCCGCACACTGGAGGCCGCCACGGCCATCGAGCGATATTTCCTCGAGGAGGAGAAGGCCAACGTCACCGCCATCTACACCGTGATCGGCCAGGGGCAGGCGGGCGCGGGCCAGAACGCGGGCCGGGGCTTTCTGTCGCTGAAGCCGTGGGACCAGCGCCGCGGCGCCGACAACACCGCCCAGGCCATCACACAGAGAGCGACGAAGGCCCTTGGCGGGCTCCGCGACGTGAAGTTCTTCGCGCTCAACCCGCCGCCGGTGCGCGGCCTGGGGCAGTCCAGCGGGTTCACGGCGGAGTTGCTGAACAGCGGCGGCCTGACCCGCGCCGGTTTCAAGGCTGCGGTCGACCGCTTCCTCGACGAGGCGGGCAGCGACCCCGTACTGGCCGGGGTCCGCCAGAACGGGCTGGAAGATACGCCCACCCTGCACGTCGAGATGGACGAGGAGAAGATCGGCGCACTGGGCGTCGCCCAGACCGCGGTCGACTCGACGCTCAGCACCGCCTGGGGCGGCGACTACGTGGACGACTTCGTGGACCGTGGCCGGGTGAAGCGCGTCTACGTGCAGGGCGACGCCCAGTATCGCAGCCGGCCCGAGGACCTCGCCAACTGGTTCGTCCGCTCGTCTAACGGCGAGATGGCGCCGTTCTCGTCCTTCGCCCGGCTGAGCTGGGCCCAGGCGCCCGTCAGCCTGCTCCGGTTCAACGGGACAGCCGCCTACGAGATCCAGGGCGACGCCGCCGAAGGCAAGAGCACCGGCCAGGCCATGGCGCGGGTCACCGAGATCGCCGAGAAGATCCCGGGCCTGTCGGTGGCCTGGAGCGGCCTGTCGTACCAGGAGCGCCTGTCCGGCGGCCAGGCGCCGTTGTTGTATGGCGTCTCCCTGCTGGTGGTCTTCCTGTGTCTGGCCGCGCTCTACGAGAGCTGGTCGGTGCCGTTCTCGGTGCTCCTGGTGATCCCGCTCGGCCTGGTCGGCGCCGCCGTGGCCGTCGCGCTGAGAGGCCTTTCCAACGACGTCTATTTCCAGGTGGGTCTGCTGACGACCATGGGGCTCTCGGCCAAGAACGCCATCCTGATCGTCGAATTCGCCGAGGCCGCCGAGAAGCAAGGAAGGACGGCGTTGGAGGCCGCCCTGGAAGGCGCCCGCCTGCGTCTGCGCCCGATCCTGATGACCAGCCTCGCCTTCATATTCGGGGTCCTGCCCCTGGCGGTGGCGACCGGGGCCGGAGCCAAGAGCCGGGTGGAGATCGGAACGGCGGTGATCGGCGGCATGCTGACGGCCACCGCGCTGGCCATCTTCTTCGTGCCGATGTTCTTCGTCCTGGTGCGGCGGATCTTCCCGCGGAGAGACGCAGAGCGCCGCCAGGAGGCCGCGGTATGAGGCTCGCGCTGGTCCTTCTGAGCGCCACGGCTCTGGCGGGCTGCACACTGGAGCCGATCTACGTGCGGCCCATCTCCGCCGCGCCCCAGGCATGGCCGGTCGGGGCGGCATATTCCGCGGCGCAGGCGAGAGACACGGCGCCGCTGACCTACGCCCAGGTGATCCTCGATCCTCGGTTGAGAGCGGTGATCGACCAGGCGTTGGCCAACAACCAGGACCTCGCCGCCGCCGTCGCCAACGTCCAGATCGCGCGTGCGCAGTACCGCATCCAGCGGGCGGAGCAGTTCCCGCACCTGAACGGGGCCGGTCAGGCGACGGAAAGCCACGCGCGTGGCGACACCACACGGGACTACACCGCTGCGCTCCAGATGCCAGCGTTCGAGATCGACCTGTTCGGCCGCGTGCGCAGCCTGAGCCATGCGGCGCAGGAGGACTATTTCGCCACCGAGGCCGGCGCGCGCGCGGCGCGACTGACGCTCGTCGGAGAGACCGCGAACGCCTGGCTCGCGCTGGCTACCGACTCCAGCCTGCTCGCCATCGCCCAGGATACCCGGGTCAGCGCGCAGAAGACCGTCGATCTGATCCAGGCGAAGCTTTCGGGCGGCGTGGCGCCTCGGACCGATCTCAGCCAGGCGCAGACCGTGCTCCAGCAGGCGCGCTCCGACGTGGCTGAGCTGACGACGGCTGTCGCGCAGGATCGCAACGCGCTGGATCTGCTCGTGGGTGCGCAGGTGGCCGACGACCGGCTGCCCGGCGCGGTCGAGGGCCTGGAGGGCGCGCTGGCCGAAGTCCCGGCCGGCCTGACATCCGCGATCCTGCTGACCCGACCCGATGTCGAGGAGGCCGAGCACCGGCTGAGGGCGGCGAACGCACAGATCGGCGCGGCGCGGGCGGCGTTCTTCCCCACCATCGACCTGACGGCCTTGGCCGGTGCGGCGAGCCCTCAGCTCGGCGCCCTGTTTTCGCGCGGAACGTTCACCTGGCAAGGGCAGGCAGGGGCATCCCTCCCGATCTTCGCCGGCGGAGCGAACGTCGCCGGACTGGCCCAGGCGAAAGGCGAGCGCGCACTGGCCGTGGCGCAGTATCAGAAGGCCATCCAGTCGGCGTTCCGCGATGTCGCCGACGCCCTCGCGCGCCGCGGCACGATCCAGGATCAGCTCGACGCCCAGTCTGCCCTCACCGCTGCGGCGCAGCAGGCGTACGATCTCTCGCAGGCGCGCTATCGGGAGGGGATCGATCCTTACCTGAATACCCTGGACGCCCAGCGGACGCTCTATTCGGCCCAGCGCAGCTTGGCGCAAACGCGGCTGGCGAGGGCGCAGAACCTGGTGGCGTTGTACGTCGGCCTGGGCGGCTAGGTCTTCTTGCGGACGATGGCGTCCACGCTCCAGACGCCCGGGCCCGCGAAGACCAGGTAGAGGAAGACAAAGCAGAAGAGGATGGCCGCCTCGCCACCGTTCAGCGCGGGCCAGAAGCCCTGGCTGCCGTGGGCCATGAAGTAGGCGATCGCCATCTGGCCTGAGCAGATGAACGCGGCCAGCCGGGTGAACAGCCCCGCGGCGATGAGGCCGCCTCCGACGACTTCGATGCAGGCCGCCGCCAGTAGCAGCGGCGGCAGCGGATCGGGCGCGCCGGGCTGCGGCGCCGGGAAGTGGACCAGCTTCATGAGGCCGTGCTCCATGAAGAGCAGGGCGGCGATGATCCGCAACAGGCTCAGGACGCGAGGCGCCCAGACGGCCGAGTTCATGCGAGGGTCCTTTCGTCAGGCGGCGCGCTGGATCTCCGCATCGACGATGCGCTGGAGCGCGACGTAGTCGGTCTTGCCGGTGCCCAGGACCGGAATCTCGGGAACGCGGATGATCTTGCGCGGCACGGCCAGCTCGGGCGCGCCGATCTGCTGGGCGTGGCTCAGCAGGGGGCTGGGCTCGGCGTCGCGGCGGTCGGTGACGAGCACCAGGCGCTCGCCCTTCTTCGGATCGGGCAGGGCGACGACCGCGTGGCGGCAGTCGGGCCAGACGGCGGCGGCCAGATCTTCCGCGGCGGTCAGCGAGACCATCTCGCCGCCGATCTTGGCGAAGCGCTTCACGCGCCCGAGAATGCGGATCCAGTTGTCGTCGGACAGCGAGACGACGTCGCCGGTGTCATGCCAGCCGCCCTCGGGCGGATCGATGCCGCCGTCCGGACGCAGGTAGCCCGCCATGACGTTGGGCCCGCGCACGAGCAGCTTGCCGCCGCCGGGGATGCCCTGCACCGGCTCCAGCCGCGTTTCGATGCCGGGCAGGAGGCCGCCCACCGTGCCGCGCCGGTTGTCGCCGGGCTTGTTCACCGCGATGACCGGCGAACATTCGGTGGCGCCGTAGCCCTCGAGCAGGGGGATCGGCCCGAATTTCTCGGTGATGAGGTTGTGCGTCTCTTCCCGCACCTTCTCCGCGCCGCAGACGACGAAGGTGAGGCCACTCAACTCGTCGGCCGCCGCCGAGCGGGCGTACTGGTTGATGAAGGTGTCGGTGGCGAACAGCACGTTCGCCTTGGTGTCCTTCACCAGCGGCGGGATCTGCTTGATGTGCAGCGGCGAGGGGTACTGGACCGTCTTCAGCCCGGTCAGGATCGGCAGCAGCGCCCCGCCGGTCAGGCCGAACACGTGGAAGATGGGCAGCGGGTTGAAGAACACCCAGTTGGTGTCCAGCGGGATGTGCTGGTTGATCTGCCGGCAGTTGGCCACGAGGTTGGCGTTGCTCAGCACCACCCCGCGCGGTGCGCCGAAGCTGCCCGAGGTGAACAGGATCACGCCGGGCTCGGATGGGCTGACATAGGTGCGGAACTGCTTCGGGACGGCGCCGGCCGCCGCCGCGAACAGCTTGTCGGCCAGGCCGACCGTCTTGCGGACGTCCTCCAGATAGACAACGTGCGCCTTGTCCTCGAGAGCGTCGATCAGGTCGTGCAGCTTGCCCTGTTCCACGAAGCGGTGGGACGTCAGGACCGTCCTCACGCCGGCCAGGTCGCAGGCCGCCTTCAGGTTCCGGATGCCCGCCGTGAAGTTCAGCATCGTCGGAATGCGGCCGAAGGCATGCAGGGCGAAGAAGGTCACCACGCCGCCCACGCTGGACGGCAGCATGACGCCGACTCGCTCGCCCTTCTTCGTGAAGCCGCTGATCTTGCGGCCGAGGGCGAACGCGCCCCGGATCAGGTCGAGGTAGCTGAGGGGGCTACGTTCCTGGTCCTCCAGGATCGGCTTCTTGAGTCCGTGGGTCCGCGCCGCCGCCAGCAACGCATCGAAGACTGAAGACTGCGCCTGGGCGCTGTCGAACGCAGGCAAAGGCCGCGCCTCCCGTATTATCGTTGAGCGAGCGTATCGCCCTGATGACGCGCTGAAAAGATCGGTAACGAGGCGTGAGCAAAGCTTGGCCCTGTCCGCGACCGCAAGGCGGCTTGATCCGAGAGGCGCGAAGGACGATTTAGGGGTCATGGCCGTGGTCATCGACACCCTGAACCCCCCGGGAAACCAGCGCCGTCCGCGGCATCCCGAGAAGCAGGCGAATCCCGACAGCCCGATTCTGCGCAAGCCCGAGTGGCTGCGCGTGCGCGCGCCGGGCTCGGCCGGCTACAACGCCACGCGCGACATCGTGAAGGGCAACGGCCTCGTCACGGTCTGCGAGGAGGCCGCCTGTCCGAACATCGGCGAGTGCTGGTCGAAGAGCCATGCCACCATGATGATCATGGGCGAGATCTGCACGCGGGCCTGCTCATTCTGCAACGTGACCACCGGCAAGCCGAACGTACTGGACCCGACCGAGCCTCAGCGCGTCGCCGACGCCGTGGCGAAGATGGGTCTGAAGCACGTGGTCATCACCTCGGTTGACCGCGACGACCTCGCCGACGGCGGTGCGGCCCATTTCGCGGCCGTGGTGCTGGCTATTCGCGCGGCCTCGCCTGGAACGACCGTGGAGATCCTGACGCCGGACTTCCTGCGCAAGCCGCTGTCGGCGGTGCACGAGGTGATCGACGCGCGGCCCGACGTGTTCAACCACAACCTCGAGACCGTGCCGCGGCTCTACCTCTCCATCCGGCCCGGCGCCCGCTACTACAATTCCCTTCGCCTGCTGGAGCGGGTCAAGGAGCGCGATCCGACGCAGTTCACCAAGTCCGGCATCATGGTCGGCCTGGGCGAGGCGAAGGAGGAGGTGATGCAGGTGATGGACGACATGCGGTCCGCCGGCGTCGATTTCATCACCATCGGCCAGTACCTCCAGCCCACCCGGAAGCACGCCCCCATCGACCGCTTCGTCCATCCGGACGAGTTCAAGGCCTATGAGGAGATCGCCAAGGCCAAGGGCTTCCTCGTTGTCTCCGCCAGCCCGCTGACCCGCTCCTCGCACCATGCCGACGAAGACTTCGCGCGGCTGCAGGCGGCGCGTCGGGCCAAGGAAGCGGCGGCATAAGGCCGGGCCTTGCACCACCACGTCTCACGCGTGTTGCCCTACACGCCGGACCAGCTCTTCGCGCTGGTTGGCGATGTCGAGCGCTATCCGGAATTCGTGCCCTGGATCACCTCCATGCGCACGTGGAACGCCCGCGACCTGGGCGAGGGTGCGAGCAGTCTCGATGCGGAGGCGGGGGTAGGTTTCTCGTTCCTGAAGGAGCGGTTCGCGACGCGCGTGCGGCGCGACGCGGGCGAACGGCAGATCGACGTCAGCCTGCTGTCGGGGCCGTTCCGCAAGCTCGCCAACCGCTGGCGGTTCCTTGAGGACGATGCCGGGGCCCGCATCGAGTTCGACATCGACTTCCAGTTCAAGTCGCGTCTGCTGGAGGGGCTGCTCGCGGCCAACTTCCACCACGCCGTCGAGCGGCTGATGGGCTGTTTCGAGGAGCGCGCGAAGGTGCTCTACGGGCGCGGCTGAGAGAGCCGGCGCGTCAGGAACATCAGCGCGAAGCCGATCGCCAGAACACCGGCCAGTGACGGCAGTTCCTTGGTCGCGCCGGTCAGCAGCACGACCGTGAACAGCGCCGCTGTCGACAGCGCCACGGGACCGCGGAAGGGCAGGTTGAACAACGCGGGAGGCGCGTCGTTGCGGCGGGCGAGCCGCCAAAGTGCAATGCAGCACAGGATGTAGCCGAGCAGCCGGGTGGCGGTGGCGAAGGTCAGGGCGCTGATCAGGTCGCTGGCGATGGCGAAGCCGAAGGCGAGGGCGCTGGACGTAAGGATCGCGACGTGCGGCGTATGCCAGGCGGCATGCACGCGGCCCAGCGAGGCCGGGAGTTGGCCGTGCTCAGCGAGCGAGAGCAGCATGCGCGGCATCGAGATGATGATCACCAGGATCGTGCCCACGATCACGGCCATGGCTCCCGCGGACACCAGCACCGCGCCGGTCTGTCCGTAGAGCTGCCGGCCGGCTTCTGCGAGCGGACGGTCCGTGGCGGCCGGCGCGTCGAGCACGCCGACGCAGATCAGCATGACGGCGGCGTAGGCGAACGTCACGATGACAGCGCTGCCGAGGAGCGCGAGCGGCACGTCGTGCTGGGGGTCTCGGGCCTCTCCGGCGACCACGGCTCCTCGCTCGAAGCCGGAATAGGCGAAGAGGTAGACGAGGATCGCCTGGGCGAAGGCGCCGACGTCCGGCGGCGGTTGGTCGACCATCAGGCGCTCGGGGCGCACGAAGGCCACGCCGGCCGCCAAGAAGGCAAGGACGAAGGCGACCTTGATCACGATCAGCAGGTTGCTGGCCCCGGCCGACTGGCGGATGCCGGCGAGCACGATCGATGTGAGGACCACGCCCAGGACGATGAGCACCGAGATCCGGCCCCAGCCCGCCTCCAGCGCAGGGAAGAAGCCCCCCAGATAGGTCACCAGCAGATTGGCCAGGGTGGCGACGGAGAGGGCCTGGCTGAGCCACAAAAGCCATCCCACGGCGAAGGCTAGATAAGGCGGCAAGGCGGCGCGGGCGTAGAGGTAGGCGCCGCCGGTCCCCGAGAAGCGACTGCCCAGGTCGGCGAAGCACAGGACGAGCGGGATCAGGATCGCCGCGGCGGAGGCCAGCACCACGAAGCTCCAGTCGCCCGCCAGCGCGTAGACCTTAGCGGGCGCGGCCAGCATGCCGGCCCCGATCATGGCGTTCAGGAGGATGCCGACCAGGTCCCGCCGGCGCAGGACCCGCATGAGCTGGGAGGGAGCGACCTCGGCCATGGGCGGCCGGTCAGGCCAGCCGGTCCCGCATCATCTGCAGTGCGGCCTGCACCGCGGCCATCTGCACGCCCTCGCGCGTATCCTCCTCGAAGAAATAGTCCTCGTGGATGATCCGCTGATTGGAGCGCGCGGTGGCGATATGCACCGTTCCGACCGGCTTCATCGGTGTCCCGCCGGCCGGCCCGGCGACGCCGGTGATGGCCACGGCGAGGTGGGCGTTTGAGTTCTCGAGCGCCCCCTCGGCCATCATGCGCGCCACGGGTTCGGAGACGGCGCCGAGGTCGGCGATGAGGTCGCCCGGGACGCCCAGCATCTCCTGCTTTGCGCGGTTGGAATAGGTCACGAAGCCCCGCTCGAAGACATCGGAGGAGCCGGGAATGGAGCAGATGGCGCCGGCCACCAAACCGCCCGTACAGCTCTCTGCCGTGACGATGCGGAGGGACCGCTCGCGCGCCTCGTCGATCAAGAGCCGCGCCAGCGTGACGATCTCCAGGTTGAACATCGGCTTGAAGGTCCCTCTACTCACGTTCCACTGAGCACTGCGCGTCCTTGTCGATCAAGGCGATTCGAGGCCCCATGACCACGCTTACCGCCCAGGCGACGCCGCGTGTCGCGCCGCCGTCGCTCTTCGCGCTCACCGTCTTTTCCAGCGCGGCCCTCGTGTTCCTGGTCCAGCCGATGGTGGCCAAGCTGGTCCTGCCCCTGCTGGGGGGCAGTCCCTCGGTGTGGAACACCTCGATGGCCTTCTTCCAGCTCGCGCTGCTGGCCGGGTACTTTTATGCCCACGCGCTGCAGCGCATCCCTTCGGTGCGCGGGCAGGCGGTCACCCATGTGATCGCGCTCGTCGTCGCCGCAATCGCCTTGCCGCTAAGGGTGAACGGCCTCGCCGGCCCGCCATCGTCCGAGCATCCGAACCTTTGGTTGCTTACGGTCCTTTCGCTGTCGATCGGCGCGCCGTTCGCGGTGCTCTCCGCCACGGCGCCGCTGGTGCAGGCCTGGTACGCGCGAACCGTGGGCGCGACGGAAGGCAAGGAGCCGTACGTGCTCTACGCGGCCAGCAACCTCGGAAGCCTGATCGCCCTGCTGGCCTATCCGATCGCCGTGGAGCCGCTCACCTCGCTGGTCGGCCAACGCTACGGATGGAGCGCCGCCTATGGCGCCTTCGTGCTGGTGATCGGCGCGCTGGCCCTGAGCGTGGCCCGGGCGCCGGCGGCCAATGCTCCTCGAGCTGCCGTGGAAACGCCGGCTCCGTCCTGGCGTGAGCGGGCGATCTGGGTGGCCTTGGCGGCGATCCCCTCCAGCCTCATGCTGGGGGTCACCACCCACATCACGACGGATGTCGCCTCCGCGCCGTTCCTGTGGGTCGCGCCGCTCGCGTTGTATCTCGTCACCTTCATCATCGCCTTCCAGGAACGCCCGGCGATCTCGCCCGCGCTCACCCTGACCCTGCAGGGGGCGGCCGCCGCGGCCTGCGTCGCGTTGCTGCCGTTCCGGGCCAGCAGCCTGCCACTGCAGCTCTTCGTGCACCTTGCCGCATTCTTCCTGACGGCCCTCATGTGCCACCAGCGGCTAGTGGCGCGGCGGCCGGACCCCGCGCACCTGACGGAGTTCTACCTCTGCCTGTCGCTCGGCGGGGTGGTCGGCGGCGCGTTCAACGCCTTCCTCGCGCCGGTGATCTTCAACGACGTCTGGGAATATCCGATCATCCTGGCGCTCTCCTGCCTCGCCCGCCCATGGGGGGACCTGAGCAAGGTCCCGATCTGGAGTTGGGTCATGCTCGCGGTCGGGATCCTGGCGGCGATCGGAACGCCGATCGTGGTGACCTTCAAATCCGAGCATGTGCCCACGTCCACGGTCGTCGGAGCGTTCGACCGCTCCGAGCTGTTCGACCTGGGCATGAGGACGCTGCTGGCGCTGGCCATCGTGGCGGCGTTCATGGTCCGGCGGCACGCCCTGTTGTACTTCGCGATCCTGGCGCTGCTGACCTATGCCGCCGAGGTGTCGGCCGACCGCACCGACACGCGCGAGAGCTGGCGCAGCTTCTTCGGCGTCCTGAAGCGGTCCGAGACCTATGTGCCCAGCATCGGCCAGGTGAAGATGCTGGCCCACGGCACCACGCTGCACGGCGCCCAGGCGCAGGACCCGCGCTATCGCTGCCGGCCGATGGTCTACTACACGCCCAACACGCCGATCGGGCAGGTGTTCACGGCCAAGCAGGCGGCATCGACCGGTCTGCGGATCGGCGCCGTCGGTCTCGGCACCGGTTCGGTCGCCGCCTACGTGCGCCCGGGCGACAGGCTGACCTTCTTCGAGATCGACCCTCTGGTGGTGAAGGTTTCCACGGATCCGGAGAACTTCAGCTACACCACGGAGTGCGCGAAGAGCCCGGTCGACTTCGTGATCGGCGATGCCCGGCTGACCGTGGCGAGGCAGCCTGCGAACCGCTTCGACATCCTGCTGATCGACGCCTTCTCCTCGGACGCGGTGCCGGCGCACCTGCTGACGGCGGAGGCCGTGCGCGGTTACCTCGCCAAGCTGAAGCCGGATGGGATCTTGATCCTGCACCTGTCGAACCGGAATCTGGACCTGATGCACCCCGCCCAGGCCGTCGCGCGCGCGGCCGGCGGGTGGTCCCTGGCCCAGAACTACAAGGCTCCGGACAAGGACCCGGCGGGGACGTGGGAGTCGTCCGAGGACGCCGTCATCGTGGCGAAGGACCGCGAGACGCTGCAGCGCTTCATGGCGACGGGGAAATGGCGCTGGGGCGATCCGTTCAAGGCCCGGCCCTGGACCGACGACTACACGAATCTCGCCGGCGCGCTGTACGCCAACCTGAAGATGCGGTGGAGCTGGCTTCCCTAAGGCGATCTAGAGGGGGGTCTCGACCGTCACGACGGCCTGCGCCATCAGGCCCTCCTCGCGACCCGTGAAGCCCATGCCTTCGGTCGTCGTGGCCTTCACGCTGACGCGGTCGATCGGCAGGCCCAGCAGTTCGGCGATGCGGCCACGCATGGCGTCGCGGTGCGGGCCGATCTTGGGCCGCTCGCAAATCAGGGTGAGGTCGGCGTTCAGGATGCGTCCACCCCGCGCCGCTACGCGGCCCACCGCATGCTGCAGGAATCGGTCCGAAGACGCGCCCCTCCATTGCGGATCCGAGGGCGGAAAGTGCTGGCCGATGTCGCCGTCGGCGATGGCGCCGAGAACCGCGTCGGTCAGGGCGTGCAGGGCGCAGTCGGCGTCGGAATGGCCCACCAGGCCCAGGTCGTGCTGAATCCGGATGCCGCCCAGCCACACCACGTCGCCGGGGCCGAACCGGTGGGCGTCGATGCCCTGGCCCATCCGCACGATCCGCCGTCCTGCGGAGAGCTGCTCGGCCATCAGGAAGTCTTCCGGATAGGTGAGCTTCATCAGCATCGGATCGCCGGGCGCCATGGCCACGTGCCCGCCGGCGCGTTCCATCACCGAGGCGTCGTCGGTCGGCTCCTCGCCAGTCGGCCAGCGCCGATAGGCGGCCTTGAGCTTGCCGAGTCGGAACGCCTGAGGGGTCTGGGCGCGCCACAGCCCATCCCGTGAGACGGTTTCGTCGACGATCCCTTCGCCTCGCTTCAAGGTGTCTGGGACGGGAAGGACCGGGATCGCGCCGTCGGCCACATCCAGGGCGGCCAGGAGCCGATCGACGTGGCTGCGCCCGACGAACGGACGCGCCGCATCGTGGATCAGCACCGGCTGGTTCGACTTCGCGGTGAGCGCGGCCAGCCCGGCCTGAACGGACTCGGCGCGTGTCTTGCCCCCGGTCACGGCCTTCCAGCCGTCAAGGCCCGCCAGGGCTTCGTCCGCCTGCGTCAGACGGTCGCGGGCGACCACGACCACGACCTCCCGGGCGCCGGCGGACAACAGCCCTTCCACCGACCAGCGCACGATGGGACGACCGCCGAGCGGGCGCCACGCCTTCGGTTCGCCAGGTCCGGCGCGCAATCCGTCGCCCGCGGCGACAACGACAGCAGAGAAACTCATAGCGGCGGTTCATACGGAACCGCGACAGGCGGCGCCAGCTTTCGCGCTTTACGACGCCGGTTACATCTGCCTAGAAATATAGCGGTGGGGATGACTATTAAATGAGCATTGCGCTCAACATCGGCGGAGTGACGGTCGCGGGGCGCGTGTGGATCGCGCCGATGACCGGCGTGTCCGATCTTCCGTTCCGCCGGGCCGCCAGTCGGCTCGGGGCTTCCTATGTCGCAACCGAAATGGTCGCGTGCGCCGAATTCTCGAAGGGGCGGCCGGACGTCGTGCGCCGCGCAGCGGTGGGTGAGGGGCTGCCGCTGATGGTCGTCCAACTGGTCGGCCGCGACCCGGCCCATATGGCCGAGGGCGCGCGGCTGGCGGCGCAGGCCGGCGCGGAGATCATCGACCTGAACTTCGGCTGTCCGGCGAGAGAGGTCACAGGCGGGCACGGCGGCTCGGCCCTCATGCGCGAGCCGGAACTCGCGGCCGAGCTGATGTCGGCGGCGGTGGAGGCGGTCGAAGTCCCGGTGACCGTCAAGATGCGCCTCGGCTGGGACGACGGCTCGCGTAACGCGCCCGCCCTGGCCGCGAGGGCCGAAGCGATCGGCGTGAGCGCTGTGACCGTGCATGGGCGCACGCGTTGCCAGTTCTACAAGGGCGCAGCCGACTGGTCCGCGATCCGGGCGGTCAAGGACGCGGTGTCGGTGCCGGTGATCGCCAACGGCGACATCGTGGATGGCGCCAGCGCGCGTGCGGCGCTGGAGGCGAGCGGAGCCGACGCGGTGATGGTGGGCCGCGGCGTCTACGGCAAGCCGTGGATCGCCGCCCAGATCGAGGCTGAGCTGAACGGCCAGCGTTTCGACGAGCCGGCCGCGGCCGAACGCCTGAACATCGCGATCGCGCATCTGCGCGAGAGCCTGGACTTCTACGGAGAGCGGCTGGGGCTGCGGATCTTCCGCAAGCACTTGGCCGCCTACATCGAAAACGCCCCCTGGCCCGCCGACGCGCAGGCCCGGAGAGAAGCGCGCGCGGCCCTGTGCCGCCTGGAGGACGCCCGATCGGTCGAACGGGGGCTGACCGCCCTCTGGGGACCTCCAGACCACAGGCTGGCTGCATGAGCGGGAAGATCAAGTTTCAGGAGAAGGGCGTCGACATGAGCGCCCTGAAGGCCGCGGCGTTCGAACTCAGTCCGGATCCGGCGCTTGTCGTCGACGCGGACGGTGCGCTGGTGGCGGTCAACGAGGCGGCAGAGGCGCTGTTCGGGCAGGGCCTGGGGCTTCTGGCGAGAGGCCGGTTCAGCGCCGCGCTGCCGCCGGGGTCTGCCATGGTCTCGCTGCTGAACCGCGCCCTCGAGGAGGATGCGCGGGTCCGCGAGCGCGGCGTGCAGATCAGCCTCTTCGGCCTGCCGCCGTTCGAGGCGGACGGCGCGGCGGCTCCGCTAGGGGACGGTTCGGTTCTGCTGACCCTCACCGTCAAGAACGGCCTCGGCAATGAGCGGGCCGCTCACGAGGCGGCGGGTCTGCGCTCGCTGGTGGGTCTGGGACGCATGCTGGCGCACGAGATCAAGAACCCGCTGGCGGGGATCCGGGGCGCCGCCCAGTTGCTGAAGAGCGGCGCCAAGGCCGAGGACGCCCCGCTGGCCCAGTTGATCGTCGACGAGACCGACCGGGTGCGACGGCTGGTCGACCGGATGGAGGCCTTCTCCGACGACGCGTTGCCGTCGCTGACGCCGATCAACATCCACCAGATCCTCGACCGGGTTCGCGCGCTCGCCGCCAACGGCGTGGCCGATGGCCTCGGGCTCAAGGAAAGCTACGACCCCTCGCTGCCGCCGGTCCTGGGCGACGAGGATCAGCTTATCCAGGTGTTCCTGAACCTGGTGAAGAACGCCGCCGAAGCCGCCCACGCGCGCGGCGACGGGCGCGGCGAGGTCTCGATCCACACGGCCTATCGTCACGGCGTCCGCGTCCGCTCCGCCAAGGGCCAGGCGCTGCGCGGCGCGCCGCTGGAAGTGCGGGTGATCGACAACGGCCCGGGGATTCCCGAGCACATCCGTGAAAGCCTGTTCCAGCCCTTCGTGACCTCGAAGGCCAACGGCGCCGGCCTGGGCCTCGCCTTGGTCGCAAAGCTGGTCGCCGCCCACGGCGGCCTCATCGATTTCGAATCCGAGCCCGGCCGCACGGTCTTCCGGGTGCTCCTGCCGATCGCGGCTCACGAGGACGCCAACTAGATGAACGCCGCCTCCAAGAAGATCCTGATCGCCGACGACGACAGCTCGATCCGTCTCGTCCTGTCCCAGGCCTTCACCCGCCTGGGCTACCAGGTGCGGGCGACCGGCAACGCCACGACCCTGCTGAAGTGGGTCACCGACGGCGAGGGCGACCTGGTGGTCACCGACGTGGTGATGCCGGACGAGAACGTCTTCGACGTCCTGCCTCGCATCAAGAAGCACCGCCCCAAGCTGCCGGTCATCGTGATGAGCGCGCAGAACAACCTCATCACCGCCGTCAACGCGGCCGAGGTGGGCGCGTTCGAGTATGTGCCCAAGCCGTTCGACCTCGACGACATGACCTCGGCCGCCCGCCGCGCCCTGTCGCGGCCGGCCGACGCCGAAGCGTCGAAGGCCCAGGCGCGGGCCATGCGCGACGATCGGCTGCCGCTGATCGGCCGGTCCGGCCCGATGCAGGACGTCTACCGCACGATCGCCCGTCTGGTCGGGGCCGACCTGACGGTGCTGATCACCGGCGAGAGTGGCACCGGCAAGGAGTTGGTCGCCCGGGCGCTGCACGACATGGGCCGCCGGCGCGACGGCAAGTTCGTGGTGATCAACCTGGCCGCCACGCCGCGCGAGCGGGTGGAGAGCGAACTCTTCGGCAAGGAGGAGGGCGACTTCGGCAAGCTGTTCGAGGCGGACGGGGGCACGCTGTTCCTCGACGAGATCGGCGACATGCCGCTCGACGCCCAGACGCGCCTCCTACGCGTGATCGACGGCTCGGAGCCCGCGACCAACCCAAAGACCGGCCGGCGGCCCAATGTGCGCATCATCGCCGCCACCAACCGCGACCTGCGAGCGCTCATCCAGCAGGGGCTGTTCCGCGAGGACTTGTTCTTCCGCCTCAACGTCGCGCCGCTGCGCATCCCTCCGCTGCGCGATCGCGCCGAAGACATCCCGGACCTGGCGCGGGCCTTCCTGCTGCGGGCGAACCGCGAGGGCCTGCCGGCCAAGACCATCGACGCCAATGCGCTGGAGCGGCTGAAGCGCCATTCCTGGCCCGGCAACGTGCGTGAGTTGGAGAACCTGATCCGCCGCGTCTGCGCGCTGTACGGCGAGGACCTGATCACCGCCCGGATCATCGAGAAGGAGCTCGCCGACCAGCAGCCGACCGTCCAGGGACAGGAAGGTCCGGCGACCCTCTCGCAACTGGTGGAGCAGAAGCTCGCGGGCTACTTCGCCGACCAGCCGGACGGCATCCCGCCCGCCGGCCTCTACGACCGGGTGCTGGAGGAAGTCGAGCGGCCGCTGATCCAGCTCACGCTCGCCGCCACGCGTGGGAATCAGGTGCGAGCCGCCGAAATCCTGGGGCTCAACCGCAACACGCTCCGCAAGAAGATCCACGATCTCGGTGTGGAGATGGCCCGCGGGCGACGCTGACCGAACGGCGCCAATCTCTTCTCGTGCAAGGGATTGGCGCTGTGCGGCGTTGAGGTTCAAGCCTCACCGTGCACCGGGGCAACATAGCTGTTGATTTCGGAGCACAGGCCCCTAGGCTCCCGCGCCAATGGCGTTGCTCACGCATCCCGCGTTCCGCCATCCGGTCCTCGGCCGGATCCGGAGCGCGCTTCAGTCCCGGGTCGTTCTGGGGGTCGGCTACGGCGTCGCCGCGGCCCTGACAGGTCTCGCCATCCTGCTGGCCGCTTCGCCGCCCGAGAAGGGGCCGCTGGGCCCGGCCAGCCAGCTCATCCTCACGGTCCTGGGCCTGAACCTGGTCCTGATCGTCGGCCTGCTCGCCGCGGTCTCACTCCGCCTGCTGGAGTTGCTCAAGGCCAGGTCGCACGACGCGGGCGCGCGCCTGCACGTGCGCTTTGTGCGCCTGTTCGCCCTTGCCGCCCTCGCGCCGGCGCTGGTGGTCTTCGTCTTTTCCGGCGTCCTCGTCAGCCAGGGCGTGGACAAGTGGTTCAGCGAGCGCGTGCAGACGGTCGTCGAGAACTCGGCGACGGTCTTCCGCTCCTACATGGAAGAGCAGTCGCGGGATGCGGCCGACCGGGTCGTGGTCATGGCGCGCGACGTCAACCGGGAAGTCCCCAACCTGCGGGGCCGGGCGGGGGGCTTCGACAGCGCGCTGCAGGCCCTGGCCGCCTACCATTCCTTCCCGGCGATTTATCTCGTCGATCGGCAGGGGCGGATCATGGCGCGCACTGAGGCCGCCGGCGCGCCGCCGTACGAGGCCTTGCCGACATCGGCGTACCAGTCGGCCGACGAGGGCGAGATCTATGTCCGGGCGGGCGACGTCATCCGCGCGCTCTATCGGCTGCCGGACTACGAGAACGTCTACCTCTACGCGGTGAGGCCGCTGGAGAAGGGCATCGTCACAAACCTGCGCGAGGCCGAAAGCTCGCTGATCTCGTATCGCGAGGTGCGCGACAGCCGGGCGCGCATCCAGGCTATCTTCGCGCTCAGCTATGCCGAGACAGCGCTGCTCGTGCTGGTGGGCGCGGTCTGGCTTGGCCTGGCGGCGGCGAACGCGATCTCCGCGCCGGTCGCGCGACTTGTCCAGGCCGCCGGCAGGGTGGCCGGAGGCGATCTCAGCGCGCGGGTCGACGCCGACAACGATCCCGACGAAATTGCCGTGTTGTCGCGCGCATTCAACAGCATGACGCATGATCTTCAGGCCCAGCAGGAAGCATTGCGCCGCGCCGGCGAGGAGGCCGAGGAACGGCGTCAGTTCATCGAGACGGTGCTGACCGAGGTGAGCGCCGGCGTCATCGGCCTGGATCCGGATGGGCGCATCTCGGTCGCGAACCGCCAGGCCGCCATCCTGCTGGCCCTGCCAGGGGACCATGGGCGGGGCCGCAAGCTGTCCGAGGTGGCGCCCGAATTCGCCCAGCTTGCCGCCGCGGGCCGCAGCGGGGAGGCGGAGGAGGAGATCGACGTAGTGCGCGGCCGCGACAGCCGGCGGCTGCGCGTGCGCGCCAGCCAGAGCGAGGGCGGCCTGGTGCTGACCTTCGACGATGTGACGCGACTGGTGGCGGCGCAGCGCAACGCCGCCTGGCGCGACGTCGCCCGGCGCATCGCCCACGAGATCAAGAACCCGCTGACGCCGATCCAGCTTTCCGCCGAGCGCCTGCGCCGAAAGTACCGCAAGGATATCGCTCCGGCCGAACTGGAGACCTTCGACCGCTGCACCGACACGATCGTGCGGCAGGTCGGCGATATCGGCCGGATGGTCGATGAATTCTCGGCCTTCGCCCGGATGCCGGCGCCGCAGTTCGCCAAGATGGGAGCCGGGGAGCTGGTGCGCGCCGCCGTTTTCGCCCGCCGCGTCGCCAGCCCGGACTTCACGGTCGAGTTCGAGGAGCCCGCCGCCGACGCCGTGCTCTATGCCGACGGGCGCATGATCGGCCAGGCGCTGACCAATGTGCTCAAGAACGCCGCTGAGGCGGTGGAGGCGCGCCGGACGAAGACCCCTCGGCACAAGGGACGCATCAAGGTGCGCCTCCTTGTCGAAGACGCCTCGGTCGCCATCGAGGTCGAGGACAACGGCGTGGGTCTGCCCTCCAAGGATCGGGACCGGCTGACCGAACCCTATGTGACCACGCGCGAGAAGGGGACGGGCCTCGGCCTGGCCATCGTCAAGCGCATCCTGGAAGACCACGGCGGCGAACTGGAGCTGTCCGATGCGCGGAGTGGGCAAGGGGCGCTGGCCACGCTGCGCCTGCCAGCCGCGCCGGCTCCGCGCGCCGCCGCCAAATCCACCGCCGCAACAGCGGCGAAATGAGGACTGACTGATGGCGTCTGACGTTCTGGTGGTCGACGACGAGGCGGACATCCGCGAGCTTGTCGCGGGCATCCTGACCGACGAAGGCTACGACGTGCGCACGGCGAACGACTCGGAGAGCGCCCTGGCGGCGATCCGGGCGCGCAAGCCGGCGCTGCTGATCCTGGATATCTGGATGCAGGGCGGCGGCATGGACGGGCTGGAATTGCTGGACATGGTCAAGCAACTCGACCCCGACCTGCCGGTCATCATGATCTCGGGCCACGGCAACATCGAGACCGCCGTCAGCTCGATCAAGCGCGGCGCCTACGAGTTCTTGGAGAAGCCGTTCAAGTCGGATCGGTTGATCCTGGTGGTCGAGCGCGCCTTGGAGACGGCGAATCTCAAGCGCGAGAACCGCCGCCTGCGCACCCAGGCGATCGCGCCGGAAGGCCTGCTCGGCAAGTCGATGGCGGCCCAGCAACTGCGCCAGATGATCGCCAAGCTGGCCGGGGCCAACAGCCGTGTGCTGATCTCGGGTCCGCCCGGCTCCGGCAAGGAGACCGTCGCACGGCTGATCCACGACGCCAGCCATCGGGCGCGCAACGAGTTCGTCCCGATCAGCGCCGCGGGCATGACCCCCGAGCGGATGGACGTGGAGCTCTTCGGTGAGGAGGGCGCCGGCGGACGGCCCGCGAAGATCGGCGTGTTCGAACGCGCCCACGGCGGAACGCTCTACCTCGATGAGGTGGTCGACATGCCACGCGAGACCCAGGGCCGGATCCTGCGCGTGCTGGTCGAGCAACGCTTCCGACGAGTGGGCGGCGACGCCGACGTGCAGGTGGATGTCCGCGTGATCTCATCCACCTCGAAGGACCTGCGCGAGGAGATCGCCGCCGGCCGGTTCCGCGAGGACCTTTTCCACCGTCTGAACGTGGTGCCGGTGAACGTGCCGGGGCTGAGCGAACGGCGCGAGGACATTCCGGAACTGGTCGAAGATTTCATTGTCAGGATCTGCGAGGCTTCCGGCCTGCCGCGCCGCACGCTGTCCGACGACGCGCTGGCCATGCTTCAGGTGCGGGGCTGGCCGGGCAACCTGCGCCAGCTTCGCAACAACGTGGAGCGGATGCTGATCCTGGCCTCGGGGGCGCCGTCCGATCCGATCACCGCCGACATGCTGCCGGCCGAGGCCTCCGTGAACGACCAGACTACCTCGCTGGGCGCCGAGCGGATCATCGCACTGCCCCTGCGAGAGGCGCGCGAGGTGTTCGAGCGGGAGTACCTCAACGCGCAGATGCTTCGTTTCTCGGGCAATATCTCACGAACTGCGGCCTTCATCGGCATGGAACGCTCGGCGCTACACCGTAAGCTCAAGTCGCTGGGCCTATCGGGCGCCCGGTCGCTGGAATCCGAGGAGGCCTGAGGCGTGGGGCGTATCGCTTATGTCAACGGCCGCTTCGTGCCGCACGCCGAGGCCTTCGTGCACATCGAAGACCGGGGCTATCAACTGGCTGACGCGGTCTACGAGGTGTGGGCGCTGTTCGACGGCAAGCTCGCCGATCCCGAGGGCCATTTCGCCCGGCTCGAACGCAGCCTGTCCGAACTGCGCATTCCTATGCCGATGAGCCGCGCGGCCCTGACCACGGTGCTGCGCGAAGCGGTGCGCCGGAACCGGGTGCGGGAGGGTCTGGTCTATCTGCAGGTGAGCCGCGGCGTCGCGCCCCGCGACCATGCCTTCCCGACGACCCCCGTCCGTCCGGCCGTGGTGGTGACGGTCGGTCGCGTCGACCGCGAGGCGACGGAAGCGCGCGCCGCCCGAGGCGTCGGTGTGGTCACGACTCCTGAGAACCGCTGGGGACGGTGCGATATCAAGACCGTCGGCCTGCTGCCCAACGCTCTGGCCAAGCAGAAGGCTCGCGAGGCTGGCGCCGTCGAGGCGTGGTTCGTGGATGACCTGGGTTTCGTGACCGAGGGAGCGTCCTCCAACGCCTGGATCCTCGACCGGGACGGCGTCCTGCGCACGCGCGACACCAACGCCAACATCCTGCGCGGCGTGACCCGGCTGTCGCTGCTGGACGTGGCCCGGGAGGCCGGACTGAAGGTCGAGGAGCGTCCTTTCACGCCCGACGAGGCGCGGGCGGCGAAGGAGGCCTTCATCACCGGCGCGGGAAGCCTGGTGCTGCCCGTGGTGAGCGTGGACGGCAAGCCGGTGGGCGACGGATCGCCGGGACCGGTGGCGTCGAAGCTCCGGCGCCTCTATATCGAGCGCGCGAAGGCGACGGCCATCTGACTGCGATTGCAACAGCCGCGGTTTGAGGCTTAGCGTGACCTTGTGTGTGGGCGGACGGCCGCCCGAACGAAAACAACAGGCGGAAAGCCAATGAGCGACAAGAAACAGAACCTGCAGGACACCTTCCTCAACAGCGTGCGGAAGTC
>NZ_JANINU010000245.1 GCF_024508875.1 Phenylobacterium sp. | reverse complement strand
CGCTGCCGGGCCTCGATCCTGTCCGCATTGTGCGACATGAACGAAAGAAGAACATCAGGCTCCGGGCGGAGTCAAAGTTGTTCGTGATTTTTCTTCACTGCCCCTCCCGCTCGTCATGGCCGGGCTCGACCCGGCCATGACGAGCGGCGTGTCCGGACGAGGTGCGGACCGGGCCGACGCCCTGGAATGGATCCCCGGGTCAAGCCCGGGGATGACGAGCTGGGACGTGGGGGAAGGAAAGGGTGTCAGGCGAAGGTCAGCAGGGCCAGGCCGGCGCCGCCGATGGCGATGCGGAGCCAGCCGAAGGGGGCGAGGCCGCGGCGGGTGACGACGGCGAGCATGGTGCGGATGACCACCAGGGCGACCAGGAACGACACCACGAAGCCGATGGCGATCAGCGGGATGGTGCCGGAGGTGAGCTGGTCGCGGCTCTGCCAGGCGTCCAGGACGAAGGCGCCCAGCATGGTGGGAATCGCCAGGAAGAAGGTGAACTCGGCGGCGGCGCGTTTCTCGACGCCCATCAACATGCCCCCGACGATGGTGGCGCCCGATCGCGAGACGCCGGGGATCATGGCCAGCACCTGGAAGAGGCCGATGGCGAGGGCGCGGCCCAGCGAGAGGCGCATGGCGTCGTGCTCGACAGGGCGCGGGGCGATGCGGTCCACGAACAGCAGGATGACGCCCCCGATGATCAGGGAGATGCACTGCACCTGAGGCGTCTCGAACAGCACCTCCTTGATGAAGTCGTGGAGCAGCAGGCCCAGGACCACCGAGGGGATGAAGGCGACGATCACGGTGAGGGCGAACTTGCGCGCCTCGGGGCTGGTGGGCAGGCCGATCACCTGTTTCCACAGCTTGCCGAAATAGAGGACGACCACCGCCAGGATGGCCCCGAGCTGGATCATAACCGCGAAGGTGTCCCAGAAGCCGTCCGGCAGCCCCATCGCCTTCTTGGCCAGCAGCATCATGCCGGTCGACGAGACCGGGATGAACTCGGTCAGCCCCTCGATGATCCCCAGGATGACGGCGTAGGCCCAGTCCGGCAGCACGTTGACGCTCCAATACAGGTCGGCGGGGCCGACAGGGCGCGGACTATGGTGAACAACAGGTTCATCTCAAAATTGGACTAATTATTCGACCGACCAGCCGAAAACGATCGCAAGGGTGTCGAGAAGGCCCGATTATAGTCCCAATATTTTACCATCATCTTTCCAGAGTGTTTTCCGACCTCTAGAGGCCGAGCGGACGGAGGCGCCCATGGCTGAGCGGATGTTGAAGTTCACGGCGACCGCCCGGGCCACGCCCGAGAAGCGGGACGCCGGGGCGCGCGCCGGGGATTTCCACGAGATCTACCGGGACTTCATCGACGCCAAGGCGGCGGAGCAGGCTTCGCGCTGCTCGCAATGCGGCGTGCCGTTCTGTCAGACGCACTGCCCGCTGCACAACAACATCCCCGACTGGCTGCGGATGACGGCCGAGGGGCGGCTGGAGGAGGCCTACGCCCTCAGCCAGGCCACCAATTCCATGCCCGAGATCTGCGGCCGGATCTGTCCGCAGGACCGCCTGTGCGAGGGCAACTGCGTCATCGAGCAGTCGGGCCACGGCACCGTCACCATCGGGGCGGTCGAGCGCTACCTGTCGGACAAGGCCTGGGAGGAAGGCTGGGTGCGGCCGCTGGTCGCCCAGCCCGACCGCGGGCAATCCGTGGGGATCGTCGGCGCCGGGCCCGCGGGCCTGGCCGCCGCCGAGCGGCTGCGCGAGCTGGGCTATCGGGTCACGGTCTACGATCGACACGACCGGCCCGGCGGCCTGCTGGTCTATGGCATCCCCGGCTTCAAGCTGGAGAAGCAGGTCGTGGAACGCCGCACTCGCCGCCTCGCCGAGGGCGGCGTGGAGTATGTGCTGGGCTTCGAGGCGGGCCGCGACGCCACGCTGGAGCAACTGCGGGCCCGGCACGACAGTCTCCTGCTGGCGACCGGCGTCTATGCCGCGCGCGACCTCGCCACGCCGGGCGCGGGCTCGTCGGGGGTGGTGGCGGCGCTGGACTACCTGATCGCCTCCAACCGCAAGGGCCTGGGCGACGAGGTCCCCGACTTCGACTCCGGCGTGCTGAACGCCGAGGGCAAGGCCGTGGTGGTCGTGGGCGGCGGCGACACCGCCATGGACTGCGTACGCACGGCGATCCGCCAGGGCGCGACCTCCGTCACCTGCCTCTACCGCCGCGACCGGGCGAACATGCCGGGCTCGGACCGCGAGGTCGGCCACGCCGAGGAAGAGGGCGTGGTGTTCGAATGGCTGGCCGCGCCGAAGGCGGTGACCGGCGACGCCCTGAAGGCCGCCGGCGTGGTCGCCGCGCGGATGCGCCTGGGCGCTCCCGACGCTTCGGGCCGGCAGGCGCCGGAGGAGATAGAGGGCGCCGACTTCGAACTGAAGGCGGACCTCGTGATCAAGGCCCTGGGCTTCGACCCCGAGGACCTGCCCACCGCCCTCGCCGCGCCCGACCTCGGCGTCACCCGCTGGGGCACGCTGAAGACCGACATGCGCAGCATGATGACCTCGATCCCCGGCGTCTTCGCCGCCGGCGACATCGTGCGCGGCGCGAGCCTGGTCGTCTGGGCCATCCGCGACGGGCGCGACGCCGCCGAAGCCATCCACCGCTACCTCGCCGCGCACGCCAGCGCCGGCCTCGTCCCCGCGGAGTGACGCCGATGACCGACCTCCTCGCCCGCTACGAACGCGACCGGCAGCGCCTGCTCGAGGCCAACGGCGGTTACGACATCACCGAGCAGCACGACGCCTGCGGCGTGGGCCTGGTCTGCGCCATCGACGGCAAGCCTCGCCGCGAGGTGGTGGAGCTGGCGATCCGCGCGCTGAAGGCCGTGTGGCACCGGGGCGCCATCGACGCCGACGGCAAGACCGGCGACGGCGCCGGCGTGCTGGTCAGCGTGCCGCAGGACTTCTTCGCCGCGCACGTGGAGCGGATCGGCCATGTGGTGCGGCCCTGGCCGATCGCGGTGGGCCAGGTGTTCCTGCCGCGCGTGGACCTGGCCGCCCAGGAGGCGGCCCGGACGATCGTGGAGAGCGAGGCGCTGCGCTTCGGCTTCTACATCTACGGCTGGCGGCAGGTGCCGACCGACACCTCGGTGATCGGCGAGAAGGCCAACGCCACCCGCCCCG
>NZ_JANINU010000244.1 GCF_024508875.1 Phenylobacterium sp. | reverse complement strand
GGGCGGTAGAACGGGTCGGGCTCGACGTAGGTCTGGGTCTTCTTGTCGGTGTCGCGGTCGACGATGGAGAACCAGTCGTAGCCGCTCTCGACCGTCAGTTCGGCGGCGCGGAACAGCAGGTAGCCCTCGACGGTCTCACGCCCCGTCAACGAGTTGCCGGCGAAGTTCACGCGGTACCGGTTGGGTTCGAGCCGAACCTCGGAATAGCCGCCCGAGGCGGACTGGCCCTTCACGTTCGGCTGGTAGGGCGTGGGCGTCGCACAGGCCGCGAGGCCGGCCGAGAGCGCGACGGCGATCGCGAAAGCGGCTGATTTCTTTGACATTTGACGATCTCGAACTCGGACGTTCCCCATCACGGGGAATGTATGTTCCACAACACCTCGCCGCAATTGTGGTTGCGGCGTTTCAACTGGCGCGATTCTTGGGCGAAACCGGCGCGGCGCCATGATGCGCGTCAATCCTCACGCCCCGGTGACGGCCAGGACGTAGACCGCCCGGCCCAGCGATCCGAACAGCAACACGGCCACGGCCAGGGCCTGGATCAGGAAGCCGGCCTCGCGCTTCTTCGGGTCGGCGACGTAGCCAAGCTGGTAGACGATGCGGCCGGCGATCCAGACCAGGCCGATGGCGGCGGCCCACAGGTCGTTCCAGTAGATGGCGAACAGCCAGAGGGGCACGAGGAACAGCGGCAGCCATTCCAAGGTGTTGTAGTGGGCGCGGATGGTGCGTTCGAGCACGGGATCGCCGGTCATGGCGGGCGCGGCGATGCCGCATTTCGCGCGGGCGCGGCCGACCTGCAAGCCCATCCAGAAGTAGACGAGCAGCGCCAGAAGCGTAACGATGGCCACGTAAGCGTGCGACTGCATTGCGTAATCCCTCCGACCGGCGAACAAGCGTCGCCTTGTGCGCCGACAGTGGCGCCATCCGCGGCGCGGGGGAACCAGTACGATCCTTGTGAGCGTTCTAGGGGCGTCAGACCTTTGGGAGACCGCCGATGGACGTCGACTCCACGGCCATCCAGGCCATCGACTACGACGCGGACCACGAGAAGCTCTTCGTGCGCTTCCTCAGTGGCGAGCGATACCTGTACGTGGGCGTTCCCGGCGAGGTCTGCAGGTCGTTCCTCGACGCCGAGTCGAAGGGACGGTTCTTCCAGGCCGAGATCCGCGACCAGTATCCCTACAACCGGCTGGACGGGTGACGTCGCGAACAGTTGCTCCCCGTCGGGGGCGCTGTCGGCGACCGCCGACTGAGGGAGTCCTCGACGACCGGTGAGGAAGCCCCTCCACCGCTTCGCGGTCCCCCTCTCCCTGCGGGGGAGGAACTAAAAAGTTGGCGGGTCACGGCCGGCCGCCGCGACCCGCCGGGCCGTCAGAAGGTCGCCGTGAGAGAGAACACGACCTTGCCGTCGGCGATCGATCCGCCTTTCGAGTTGGCGAAGTTGGGAAGCAGGTAGGCGGACTCGGCCTTGCCGATGTCGGTGTCGACGTAGGCGACGCCCAGGGTGACCGGACCCACCGGCAGGTCGGCGCCGACCATCCAGTCAAGGTACTTGCCTGTCGGCGCGACGCTGGTGCCGTTGGGGCCCAGGCCCGGATTGCCGTCGGAGTAGCCGAGGTGCGCCTTCAGGACGACCGGCGTACCCGGCACCGTCCCGCTGGCGTCGCCCCAGAGGTAGAGGTTGTCCTGCTTCTGCCCGCGGCTCTGCGGGGTGTTGGAATAGTTGCCCAGGGCCGTCTGCTTGGGCGCGTAGGCGACGCCGGCCAGCAACGAGGCCGGTCCGACCGCGCCGCTGACCTTCACATAGGGCTCGGCGAAGGTCGTTTTGCTGGCGCCGCCCGGGTAGGTGTACCAAGTCACGCCGGCGTCGACCGAAAGGCCGGGCGTCGGTTCGAACTTGTAGCCGGCGAACAGGTCGAGCTCGATGTTCGGTCCGCCGAACGTGCCCCAGCCGGCGAGGTTGGAGCCCCAGGTCCCGGCGTAGAACCCGCTCTCGTGGCTGACCGTCAGGCCGCCCTGCACCGCCATCTCCTCGTCGGTCTGCGAGACGCCGCGGAAGCGGTAGTCCGAGACCAGGGCGAACGAGCCCGAAACCGTGATCGGCCCGCTCGCGGCCTCCTGGGCGAGCGCAGTCGTCGCCGCCATCGCGAGCGCGAGGGCGGACAGGGCCAGGTAACGCATCTTGGAGTATCCCCTTCTTTATAGGTTCAACTCCTTCCTGCCGCCCGTCGGCCAGTTGTTTTGGGTCTAGCCCGGTCCGGCCGTTCGGGACGTGCGGACTGACGTTAGCGGGGCGGTTCCGGGGCTCCAGGCGCTACCGCCCGCCGGCGCGCGCGAAGGCGCCGGCCATGGCGGGCAGGCCACGTTTGTTATGCGTTTCGTGTCGGAGTGCGGCTGGCCGGTTGCCCGCGCGTGTCGAAGTGTTGCAGCGGCCGCGCGCGCCCTTCTCCCGCAAGGGGAGAAGGACGCTGGCGTCAGCGCTTGTCGCGCTTGGCGGCGACGCGGAGGCGCAGGGCGTTCAGCTTGATGAAGCCGGCGGCGTCGCGGTGGTCGTAGGCGACCTTGCCTTCCTCGAAGGTGACCAGCTCCTGGTCGTACAGCGAGTAGGGCGAGGTGCGGCCGACGACGGTCACGTTGCCCTTGTAGAGCTTCACGCGAACCTGGCCCGAGACCTTCTGCTGGCTGTAGTCGATGGCCGCCTGCAGCATCTCGCGCTCCGGGGCGAACCAGAAGCCGTTGTAGATGAGCGACGCGTACTTCGGCATCAGCTCGTCCTTCAGGTGCATGGCCCCGCGGTCGAGGGTGATCGACTCGATGCCGCGGTGGGCGTGCAGCAGGATCGTGCCGCCGGGGGTCTCGTAGACGCCGCGCGACTTCATGCCGACGTAGCGGTTCTCGACGAGGTCGAGGCGGCCGATGCCGTTGTCGCGGCCCAGTTCGTTGAGCTTGGTGAGCAGGGCGGCCGGCGACAGCTTCTGGCCGTCGATGGCGACGGGGTCGCCCTTCTCGAAGTCGATGGTGATGACCGTCGGCTTGTCGGGCGCGGCTTCGGGCGAAATCGTCCGCATGTGCACGAACTCGGGGGCCTCGACCGCCGGGTCCTCAAGCACCTTACCCTCGGACGAGGAGTGCAGCAGGTTGGCGTCGACGCTGAACGGCGCCTCGCCGCGCTTGTCCTTG
>NZ_JANINU010000243.1 GCF_024508875.1 Phenylobacterium sp. | reverse complement strand
GGTCAAGTCCCATGTCAAACGTGGTCTGGAGAAGCTCCGAGCGCGACTGGCGCCGGGAGACGGCGCGGTTCTTGAGGGGAGGCGGGGCAATGGCTGAGATCGATTTCGAGCGGCGCCTCGAACGCCTCTTCGCCGAGGCGCCGGAGCTGCCCGACGCGGCGGCGTTCACGGCGCGCATCGAAGGGCGCCTGAACCGCGGCTGGAACACGCGCCGTTGGCTCCTGGGAGCCGCCGGCATGACGGGCGGCGTCATCGGCGCCAGCCAGCTCGTGGTCTCGAACCTCTTCCAGCGTGTGGAGTCGGCCGAGCAATCGGCCCGCGCGCTGGGCCAGGGCCTTGCGCGCGTCACGCCGACGTCCGACATGGTGTCGGCGCTCTCAGGCGGGTATGGGGTCTGGCTCGCAGGCGGCGTCGCGGTCCTCACGATGGGGTTCGCCGTGTCGAGGTTGTTCGAGGAGCTCTAGCGTGTCCAGTCATCGCCAGGAGACGGTCCGACGCCTGACCGCGCCGGATATCGCGGCGCGCAAGGGCGGCACGCCCGTCGTGTGCCTCACGGCCTATACCGCGCCGGTCGCCGAGATCCTGGACGAGCACTGCGACCTGCTGCTGGTGGGCGACAGCGTGGGCATGGTGGTCCACGGCCTGCCGAACACGGTCGGCGTGACGCTGGAGATGATGATCCTGCACGGCCAGGCGGTGATGCGCGGCTCGCGCAAGGCCATGGTCGTCGTCGACATGCCCTTCGGCTCGTACGAGGGCTCGGCCGAGGTCGCCTACGCCAACGCCGCCCGGGTCATGAAAGAGACGGGCTGCAACGCCGTGAAGGTCGAGGCCGGCCCCGCGGTGGCCGAGAACATCGACTACCTGGTCAAGCGCGGCATCCCGGTGATGGGCCATGTGGGCCTGCGGCCCCAGGCGGTGATGGTCGACGGCGGTTTCCGCGCCAAGGGCAAGTCCAACCACGAGCGCGTCCGCATCCTTGAGGACGCCCGCGCCGCCGCCGAGGCGGGCGCCTTCGCCGTCGTGGTCGAGGGCGTTGCCGAGGGGCTGGCCCGGGAGATCACCCAGGCCATCGAGGTCCCCACCATCGGCATCGGGGCGTCCGCCGGTTGCGACGGCCAGATCCTGGTGACGGACGATATGCTGGGCCTCTTCGACTGGACCCCCAAGTTCGTCCGCCGCTACGGGGACCTGCGGGGCGAGATCGCCAAGTCGGTCGCCGCCTACGCCGACGACGTCCGCAACCGCCGCTTCCCGGGGCCCGCCGAGATCTATTTCGCCAAGGCGGGGTAGCGGCGCCCCCGAATGGGGGATGCGGTCACGCGACCACCGGAGCACTCAGGCCGGGCGGCAAGTTCGCCGCGCCATGAGGCTCAGGGGGAACACCAGTGGCGAAGCTTTCCTACAATCCGGGCATGAGCACGGTGACGTACAACGACGTCGCCTCGCTGACGATCGGCGCGACCTCCATCGTCACGGCGAACGCCACGACGCTGGCGCTGCGCGCGTCGGTGTCGGGGATCATCAACGGCACGCTCGACGTGGCGTTCGGCGGCTCCTTCACCCTGCTGGCGGGATTTCCGACCGGCGGGACGATGACGAGCCTGAAGGTCGACCTGAACAACAAGACGCTGATGTCGCTGACCGACTTCTCGGTGCCGCTGGGCCCGAACGGCGCGCCCCCCGATTTCACGAATCTATCGGTGTTCCTAGCGGGCGACGACGTCATCACCGGCAGCGCGCTGAACGACATCCTCGAAGGCTTCTCCGGCGCCGACAATCTGGACGGCGGCGACGGCCTGGACTTCATCAACGGCAATCCGGGCAACGACAGCATCTCAGGCGGCGCGGGGAACGACGTCCTGCGCGGCGGCAAGGGCGATGACGTGATCAGCGGCGGAACGGGCGATGACTTCGTCGCTGGCGACCGCGGCGCCGACACCGTGACCGGCGGCGCCGGCGCCGACCTGTTCCACACCTTCGGCGGCGCGGGGCTGGACCGCGTCACCGACTTCAACCGCGCCGAGGGCGACCGCGTCGTGGTGATGGGCAACCAGTATACGGTGAGCCAAGTGGGCGCCGACGTGGTGATCGACCTGGGCGGCGGCGACCAGATGGTCCTGGTCGGCGTGCAGCAGTCGAGCCTGACCGCCGGCTGGATCTTCAGCATCTGAGGCGGCGGTGCGAACGGCCCCGGACGGGGCCGCTCGCACGCGCTCGTCGCGGCATCTCGGGCGGACGACGGCGGCGCACTTGAGGCGCGCGGCGGGCCACTATAGGTTCCGCCCCTCGTCAAGCGATACCCGCGCCCGGAGCCTCCCTAAGTGACGGATCTATTCGAAGAGGTCGAAGAGCAGCTTCGCTCCGACCGCTACAAGCAGTTCGCCCGCAAGGTGCTGCCGTGGATGCTGGGAGTCGCCGCCGCCGCGCTCGTCGCGTTCCTCGCCTACTGGGGCTACGACAGCTACCAGACCAAGCAGATCGCCGGGGCGTCAGAGAAGTACGCCGCCGCGATGGACGCCATGGTGGCGGGCGACAAGGACAAGGCCGTCCAGCTCTGGGGCGAGGTCGCGAAGTCGAACGCCAAGGGCTACAAGTCGCTGTCCCTGATGCACCTGGGCGCCGCGGCCATGGCCTCGAACAAGACGGCCGAGGCGGTCAAGCTGTTCGACGAGGCGGCCGAGGCTTCGCCGGATCCGATCATCGGCGATGTGGCCCGCCTCAAATCCGCCTTCGCCCTCCTCGACACAGCTCCGCTGAAGGATCTGGAGGGGCGCTTGAAGCCGCTGATGGAAGAAGGTCGCCCGTTCCGGGTGCAGGCTCGCGAGGCGCTCGCGTTCGCCAAGCTCAACGCTGGCGATCTGGCCGGGGCCCGGGGCGACTTCGTCCTGATCACCCAGTCCCTCGACGCGCAGCAGGGCGCCCAGGCCCGCGCCCAGGCCGCCATCGGCCTGATCGATTCGGGCTCCGCCAAGGCCGTGCCGGCCGTGGTGAAGGCCGCCAAGGCCCTACCGCCCCCGATGATGGTCGAGCCCGGGTCCGTGGTCGGCCCGCCGGGCGCCGCCCTTCCGCCGCAACCCCAAGGTCCCGCCGCCCAATGATCCGCCGCCAGACGATCCTTACCGCCGTGCTGGTCGCGGCGCTGGGCGCGAGTGGTTGCTCGACGGTCAGCAACCTCAATCCCTTCGGCAAGAAGGACAAGGGGCCGGCCGAGCTCGCGGGCGAGGGCCAGCGAATCTCGATCATCCCGCCCGACCAGATCCTGGCTCCGGCCGAAGCGTTGAAGGGCGTGGACTTTGCCCTGCCGCCCGCCGAAGCCCTCGCCGCTTGGCCGCTGCCGGGCGGCACGCCCGAACAGTCGGTCGGCAACGTGGCTGCGGGCGCGGGCCTGTCGGTCGCCTGGCGCAAGAACTTCGGCCAGGGCGAGAAGCGCGGCCGCTACGTGACCGCCCCGCCCATCGCCGCGGACGGCAAGGTCTTCGTCATGGACGCCGACGGTCGCGTGGTCGCCGTGGACGCCCAGTCCGGCGCCCAGATCTGGCGCACGGGCACCAACCCCGGCGACAACAAGCGCGACAAGCTCGCGTTTGGCGGCGGCATGGCCTACGCCGACGGCAAGCTCTACGTCTCGTCGGGCTATCGCGAAGTCATGCAGATGGACGCCCGGACCGGCGCCGTCGGCTGGCGCACCAAGACGCCGGAGACGATCCATGGCGCGCCTACAGTCTCGGGCGGGCGGGTCTTCGTGGTCGCCCTGGACAACACGCTGCTGACCTTCGACGCCGCCACCGGCGCCGCGTCCTGGACCTATCAGGCGCTGTCGGAATCGGCCCGCATCCTCTCGGCCTCCAGCCCGGCCGTCTCGGGCGACACCGTGGTCGCCGCCTTCGGCTCGGGCGAGCTGGTGGCTCTGCGCGCGTCCAACGGCAACGACCTCTGGAACGAAGCCCTGTCGCGCGCCAGCCGAACCAGCGCGCTCAGCGAGATTCGCGACATCCCCGGCCGCCCGGTCATCTACCAGGGCGACGTCTTCGCGGTCAGCCACTCGGGGGTCTTCGCAGCCACCGACCTGCGCACGGGCCAGGCGCGCTGGAGCCTGCCGGTGGTGGGCGTCTCGGCGCCGTGGCCGGCGGGCGACGTCGTCTATGTGGTCTCCAAGACCGGCGACGTCATCTGCGCCAGCCGCGAGAGTGGCCAGATCTACTGGATCCGTAACCTCAACGAGGGGTTCAAGGCCAAGAAGAAGGGCGGCGTCCTGGGTATCGGCGGCCAGCGACAGAACCGGCCCGTCTGGTCGGGCCCGCTGCTCGCCAGCGACAAGCTCCTGATCGTCGGCCAGACCGGCCAGTTGGTCGCGCTCAACGCCAAGACCGGCGAGATCGAGAAGCGGGTCGAACTGAAGGGCGCCTCGACACTGTCGCCGATCGCCATGGGCGATACGGTCTATGTGGTCACCGAGGAAGCGGACCTGATCGCGATTCGTTGATCGGGACGCTATAGACTGCCCGTATGACGCTGAAACTCGCGATCGTCGGGCGGCCCAATGTCGGCAAGTCCACGCTGTTCAACCGGCTGGCGGGCAAGAAGCTCGCCATCGTGGACGACCAGCCAGGGGTCACCCGTGACCGCCGGTTCGGGACCGGCCGCCTCGGCGACCTCGACCTCGACCTGATCGACACGGCCGGCTTCGAGGACGTCACCGACGAGAGCTTGGAAGCCCGGATGCGGGCGCAGACCGAGCTGGCGGTCGACGAAGCCGACGTCGCCCTGTTCGTCGTCGACGCGCGTGAAGGCGTGACGCCCGCCGACCAGATCTTCGCGGACGTCCTGCGCCGCAAGGGCAAGCCGGTAGTGCTGGCCGCCAACAAGTCCGAGAGCAAGGCCTCGGAGGCTGGTGTCTTCGAGGCGTTCGGCCTGGGCTTCGGTGAGCCGATCCCGATCTCCGCCGAACACGGCGAGGGCATGGCCGACCTCTATGCCGCCATCGCCGCGAACGTAGCGGATGAGGATGAGGATGAGGACGACGCCGAAGCCGCCGGCAAGCCGATCAACATCGCCATCGTCGGTCGCCCGAACGCCGGCAAGTCGACCCTGGTCAACGCCCTGATCGGCGAGGACCGACTGCTGACGGGCCCCGAAGCCGGCATCACCCGCGACGCGATCCCGGTGGACTGGGACTGGCAGGGCCGCTCGATCCGCCTTGTCGACACTGCCGGCCTGCGCCGCAAGGCGCGGGTGCAGGAGAAGCTTGAGAAGCTCTCCACCCACGACTCCATCCGCGCCATCACCTTCGCCGAGGTGGTGATCCTGGTGATGGACGCAACCCACCCGTTCGAGATCCAGGACCTGCAGATCGCCGACCTGGTCGAGCGGGAAGGCCGGGCCCTGGTGTTCGTGCTGGCCAAGTGGGACCTCATCGAAGACGGCCAGGCCAAGCTCGCTGAGTTCCAGGAGGAGGTCGCCCGCCTGCTGCCGCAGGTGCGCGGCTCGCAGATGGTGGCCCTGTCGGCCGAGACCGGCCGCGGCCTCGAGCGCCTCATGCCGGCCGTCCTCAAGGCGCACGGCGACTGGAGCACCAAGGTCAAGACCCGCGATCTCAACGACTGGCTGCGCATGGCGGTCGAGCGACACCCGCCGCCCGCGGTGAACGGCCGGCGCGTGAAGCCCAAGTACGTGGCCCAGACCAAGGCGCGGCCGCCGACGTTCGTGCTGTTCGCCAGCCGCGCCGACCAGCTTCCGGACCACTACCGCCGCTATCTGATCAACTCGATCCGCGAGAGCTTCGACCTGCCCGGCGTACCGATCCGGCTCAGCGTGCGGTCGAACAAGAATCCCTATGCGGAGGACGGCGAGAAGTCGGGTCCGGGGCCGGCGAAGACGGCGCCCAGCTCGGCGAAGTCAGGTCTCGTCGCCAAGGCGCGCAAGGCGGCGGCCGACAAGGCCAAGGCCGGCGCCGAAGGCAAGACGCCGAAGGCCGCCAAGCCGAAGAAGCCGAAGGTCGGGAATCCGCGCGGGCGCGCCGCCAAGCTGGCGCGGCCGGGCGTCAAGCCGAAGCGCGCGTCGCGGCCTGCCAGTCCGAAAAGACCACGTTAGCGGTCGGCAGGCCTAGGTCGGCCTGCGCCAGTTCCACGATCAGCGGGCCGATCTCCGACGGGTCGGGCAGGTAGGCCGGGTCCTCGCCGGGCATGGCCTCGGCGCGCATCCGCGTGCGCATGGCGCCAGGATCCACCAGGGCGGCGCGGATTTTCGTCTGCTCCAGTTCGTCGGCCCAGGTCCGCACCAGATGCTCCATGCCCGCCTTCGTCGCCCCATAGAGGCCCCAGAAGGCCTTCGGACGGGCGACGCGGCCCGTGGTCAGGAAGATGGCCCGCGGCCGTTCCGCGGCGCGCAGCAGGCCTTCCACGCTGCGGATCAGCCGCCAGGTCCCCGTCAGGTTCACCGAGACCACCCGATCCCAGTGCTTGGGCTCGATGTGCGAGACGGGCGTCAGTGAACCCAGCAGCGCGGCGGCGTGGACGAGGACATCCAGCCGGCCGAACCGCTGATGGATGGCCAGGCCCAATTGGTCGATTCCGTCGTGCTCGCCGAGATCCATGGGCACGAGCGTCGCCGAGCGGCCCGTCAGCGCCTTGATTTCGTCGTCGAGTTCTTCGAGCGCGCCCTGGGTGCGGGCCACGGCCACAACATGCGCGCCGGCGGCGGCGAGGGCGAGGGCGGAGGCCTTGCCGATCCCGCGGCTGGCGCCGGTGACGAGGGCGATGTGGTCTTGAAGGGGCAGGTCGGACATGAGGGCGGCTTCCTATCCGCTTTGGGCGTCCGTGTCAGGCCGCTGAGCGTAGCGCTGGGCGATGGCGGCGCAGGCCATGAGTTGGATCTGGTGGAAGATCATCAGGGGTATCAGCGCCACGCCCGCCGCCGCAGGGCTGAAGATCGCCGCGGCCATCGGCGCGCCGCTGGCCAGCGACTTCTTGGAGCCACAGAAGACGATGGCGATCTCGTCTTCCTTGGCGAAGCCCAGCGACCGCGCCGCGAGGGCGGTGAGCGCGAGCACCGCGCCCAGCAGCACCAGGCAAATGACCAGCAGGCGGCCCAGGTCCAGGGCGCTCAGCTTGCTCCAGACCCCCTCGACCACCGCGCCGGAGAAGGCCGTATAGACCACCAGCAGGATCGAGCCGCGGTCCAGCTTCGACAGCACGCCATTGTTGGCGCGCACCCATTCCCCGATCCAGGGCCGCAGCGCCTGGCCGGCCATAAACGGCACAAGCAACTGGATGACGATAGCCCAGAACGAAGAGCCGCTCACGCCGCCCTCGGCGTGCAGCAGCACCCCGACGAGCAGCGGCGTCAGGAACACGCCCAGCAGGTTGGACGCCGAGGCCGACGCCACCGCCGCCGGCACGTTGCCGCGGGCCACGCTGACGAAGGCGATGGAACTCTGGATCGTGGATGGCAGGCAGCCCAGGAAGACGAGTCCGGCCGACAGCTCCGGCGGCGTGATCCAGGCGGGCAGGGCGACGATCCCCAGCGTCAGCAGCGGGAACAGCCCGAACGTCGACGCCAGCACCAGCAGGTGAAGCCGCCAGTGCGCAAGGCCCCGCACCACCGCCTCGCGCGAAAGCCGGGCGCCGTGGAGGAAGAACACCATGGCGATGGCGAACTTGGTGATCCAGCCCAGCACGTCGGCGGCCTGTCCGCGCGCAGGCAGGACGGCGGCCAGCGCCGCCATGGCGATGATCAGGACGAGGTACCAGTCGGGCCGCAGGCGGGCCCGCCAGCCCTGACTCACGCGTCGACCAGGAACGAGAGCTGGCGTTCGACGAGCTCGTTGCGGCCCAGGGCGATCTCGCGGTCGAGAAGTCGGGTCGGATATTCGCCCGTGAAATAGTGGTCGGTGAACTGCGGGTTCGCCGGGTCACGCTCGGCGTTCATGGCCCAGTAGAGCCCGTCCACCGACAGGTAGCCCATCGAGTCGACGTTCAGGATCTTGGCGATCTCTTCGGTGGAATGGTTCGCGGCCAGCAGCTTCTCACGGTCGGGCATGTCGATGCCGTAGTAGTCAGGCCACTTGATCGGCGGCGAAGCCGAGCGCAGGTGCACCTCGGCGGCGCCCGCGTCGCGCACCATCTTCACCACCCGGATCGAGTTGGTGCCCCGGACGATGGAGTCGTCCACCAGCAGCACCTTCTTGCCCGCCAGCACCGAGCGATTGGGGGCCAGCTTCATACGCACGCCCAGCTCGCGTTCGCCCTGGGTGGGCTGGATGAAGGTGCGGCCGACGTAGTGGTTCCGGATGATGCCCATCTCGAAGGGCAGGCCCGCTTCCTGGGCAAAGCCCAGCGCGGCCGGCACGCCGCTGTCCGGCACCGGCACCACCACGTCGACGTCCGCGGGCGTCTCCTGCGCCAGGCGGCGACCCATGCGCTTGCGGACCTCGTAGACGGAGCGACCGTTCACCACAGAGTCGGGCCGCGCGAAGTAGACGTATTCGAAGATGCAGGGGCGCGCCTGCTGGGCCGGGAAGGGCCGGAAGCTGCGGATGCCCTTCTCGTCGATCACAACCATCTCGCCGTGCTCGACGTCGCGGACGAATTTGGCGCCGATCATGTCGAGGGCGCAGGTCTCGGACGCGAGCACCGCCTTGCCGTTCAGGTCGCCCAGCACCAGCGGCCGGATGCCCAGCGGATCGCGCACCCCGATCAGCTTCTTGTTGGTCATGGCGACCAGGGCATAGCCGCCCTCGATCTGCTGCAGCGCCTCGGTGAAGCGTTCGAGGAACCGCGGGCGGCGCGAACGGGCGATGAGGTGGAGGATCGCCTCGGAGTCCGACGTGGACTGGAAGATCGCCCCCTGCGCCACGAGCTGTTCGCGCAGCGTGAGGAAGTTGGTCAGGTTGCCGTTGTGGGCCAGGGCGATGCCGCCGGCTTCCAGGTCCGCGAACATCGGCTGGACGTTACGGATGAAGCTGCCGCCGGCGGTGGAGTAGCGCGTGTGCCCGATGGCGACATGACCGGGCAGGCGCTTGTTCAGGTCGCCGCCGCCGAAGGCGTCGCCCACGTAACCCATGTGGCGCTCGGTGTGATAGCGCTGGCCATCGAACGACGCGATGCCGCAGGCTTCCTGGCCACGATGCTGCAGGGCGTGCAATCCCAGCGCGGTGATGCCGGAGGCTTCGGGCACGTCGAAGATGCCGAAGACCCCGCATTCGAGGCGGGGAGAATCGTCGTCCGGGTCGCGCGCCGGGGGGGACCAACGCTCGTGCGCCTGGCTCATCGGGATCGTTCCTGACGGTCGGTGTCTGTGGATTCGCGCGCCTCGTACCCCTCTGTCGCCGATCTGTCACCTGACCCTTCGCCCACGGCGCGCTCGAAAGCGGGCTTGAGGCGGCCGGCTACATCCAGGCCTTGTGGCGCGAGGGTCTCCAACAACCTGCCCATGTTGCTGGCGATGGGCCAGGTGCGGGCGCCGGTGATCCACTTCGGGCGAAGGTCTTCCGGCGTGGCGGCGTTGAACATGAGGTAGAGCGCGCCCAGGACGATGAGGCCGCGGCCAAGCCCGATCAGCAGGCCCAGCGAGCGGTCGAGGAAGCCCAGCATCTGGGTGCTTTGCACGTGCCGCGCGATGCCTGCGCCGATCAGACGCAGGGCGACGAAGGCGATTCCGAACACCGCCACCAGCGCGCAGGCCGTTCCGAGCCAGTCCGGATGGATGAAGCCCCGGAACATCGGACCGAAGGCGGGAAGGCCAAAGATCGCCAGCGCCGCCGCCACGACCAGCGCCGCCAGGGCGAACACCTCGCGCACCGCGCCGCGCGCGAACCCGACCGCGCCCGAGATCGCCAGCAACGCCAGGACGATGATGTCGAACTGCGTCACGACCGCTCGTCCCATCCGGCGTCGTGGATACGCTGGATCGCGTCCCCCAGACGGCTGGCCCGCGCGTAGGGCAGGGCGGGGTTCTCAAGGTCGGCCGGGCCCAGGGCGCGGCGGAAGCCGAGCTTGGCCGCCTCCTTCAGCCGGGAATCCATCCGGCTGACCGGCCGGACCTCGCCGGACAGGCTGATCTCGCCGAACACGACGCAGTCTTGCGGGAGGGCCACGTCGAAGGCGGAAGAGGCCAGGGCGGCGGCGGCGGCGAGGTCCGCGGCCGGCTCGGAGATGCGCAGGCCCCCGGCCACGTTCAGGTAGACGTCCTTGTCGCCGAAGCCGAGCCCGCAGCGCGCCTCCAGCACCGCCAGGATCATGGCGAGACGCCCTGAGTCCCAACCGACGACAGCGCGGCGCGGCGTGCCGTACGCCGAGGGCGCCACCAGCGCCTGGATCTCCACCAGCACCGGCCGCGAGCCTTCGATGCCCGCGAACACCGCCGCGCCCGCCGCGCGCTCGCCGGAGGTGTTCAGGAACAGGGCCGAGGGGTTCTTCACTTCCGAAAGGCCCGCGTCGCCCATCTCGAAGACGCCGATCTCGTCGGTGGCGCCGAAGCGATTCTTGGCGCCGCGCAGGATGCGGAACGGATAGCCGCGCTCGCCCTCGAACGCGAAGACGGCGTCGACCATGTGTTCGACCACACGAGGACCGGCGATGGCCCCTTCCTTGGTGACGTGGCCGACCATGATGATCGAGATGCCCCGCTTCTTGGCGAGGCGGGTCAGTTCTCCCGCGGCGGCGCGGACCTGGGTCACCGAGCCGGGCGCGGCCTCATGGTTGTCGCTCCACATGGTCTGGATGGAGTCGATGACGACGAGGTCGAAGGGTTCGGCCTTCAGGCCGTCCAGTATGGCGCGCAGGCTGGTCTCGGCCGCCAGCTTCACGGGCGCGTCCGCCAGGCCCATGCGCTGGGCGCGGCCTCGCACCTGCTCGATGGCCTCTTCGCCCGAGATATAGGCGCAACGTTGTCCCCGCCGGGCCGCCTCGGCCGCCACCTGCAGCAGCAGGGTCGACTTCCCCACGCCCGGGTCGCCGCCCACCAGAATGGCCGAGCCGGGGACCACGCCCCCGCCGCACACCCGGTCCCATTCGCCGACGCCGGTGGCGATCCGCGGTGGCGCCTCGGTGGTCTCGTCGAGGCCTTCGAACGCGAGATGCCGGGTGCGCGTCGCCTTCGTCGGCTTCAGCGCGCCGGGCGGGCGGCTCGTCAGTTCCTCGACCAGCGTGTTCCAGGCGCCGCAGGCAGGGCACTGGCCCGCCCATCGCGTCTGCACGGCGCCGCAGGACGTACAGGCATAGACGGCGCCGTCGCGGGCCATGGGGTCTCCTGATTCGGGTGCGACGAAGTCTATCTGACCCGCGGCGGCGGGTCTGTGCGGTGGGTTGCCGTCGCGCGGTGCTGGGATAGGCTTAGGTATCGTCGGGGACGAGCGAAACAAGGGCTGGAGAGAGACGATGAGCGTGGTTGAGCCGGGGTCGGCGGGCGCGGGCCTGATCGAGCGGGTGAAGGGCATCCTGCTGAAGCCCTCGGAGACGTGGGACCAGATCGACCAGGAGCCGGCGAGCGTCGGCGGCCTCTATCGGAGCTACATCATTCCCCTGGCCGCGATCCCGGTGGTCTGCGGCCTGATCGGCATGCTGGTCTTCGGCATCGGCGGCTTCGGCATCACCATCCGGCCGTCGCCGGTGTGGCTCGTCGTGCAGGCGGTCGTGAGCTACGGGCTGGCCCTGGCGATGTGCTTCGTCATGGCGCTCATCATCGAGGCGCTCGCGCCGAACTTCGGCGGGACCAAGGACCGCCTGCAAGCCTTCAAGGTCGCCGCGTACGCGCCGACCGCGTCCTGGGTCGCGGGGGTCTTCACCCTGGTTCCCGCCCTGAGCCCGATCGCCATCCTGGGCGGCCTCTACAGCTTGTTCCTGCTCTACAAGGGCCTGCCCAAGCTGATGAAGACCCCGGAGGACAAGGCGCTGCCCTACACCGCCGTCGTCATCGTGGTCGCGATCGTGGTCTCCCTCGTCATCGGCCTGGTCAGCGGCAGCGTGCTCAGCCTCAGCGGCGCGATGAACCCCGTGGCCGCGGTCGGCTCGGTCTCGGGCAAGGTCAAGGTTCCTGGCGGCGGCGAGGTGGACCTCGCCCAGCTCGAAGCGGCGTCGAAGCGCATGGAAGCGGCGGCCAAGCAGGCCGAGGCGGGCACGGCGACCGCCACCGATCCCGAGGCGCTGAAGGCCTTCCTGCCGGCCAGCGTGGCGGGCTACGCGCGCGGCGACGTCAGCGCCTCCAGCGGCGGCGGGGCCGGCTACGAGGGCTCGCAGGCCGAGGCCGAGTACACGAAAGGCGACGCCCGCATGCAGTTGGAGGTCACCGACCTGGGCGCCGCCGGCGCGCTTGCCAGCATGGCCAGCGCGTTCAACGTCAAATCGTCCAAGGAGACCTCCACCGGCTACGAGAAGGTGGGCAAGGTCGGCGGCCGCATGACCCAGGAGAGCTATGATCGCGCGTCCAAGCACGGCGAATACAGCGTTCTCGTCGGCGAGCGCTTCATGGTCGAGGCCAAGGGCGACGGCGTGACGATGGACGAACTGAAGGCCGCAGTCGGTTCGATCGACGCCGGCCGCCTGGAAGGACTCGCCAAGGCCGGCTAGGGAACGCGGCGAGTGGCGTTGGAGGGGCTGGCATGGACGTCTTGCGCGGCGGCCTTTTGCGCGCCGTGAGCCTGCTCGTCTCGCCGGCTCGGGCCTGGGAGAAGATCGCCGAAGCGCAGGCCGAGCCGCGCCCGCTGTTCCTGCATTACGCCATCCCTTTGGCGGCGCTGCCCGCCCTGTGCAGCGTCGTGGGCGTGCTGGTGTTCGGCTTCAACATCGCCAACGTCGGCGTACACATGAGCGTGGTCGGCCTGATCCTGGGCGCGATCGCCGGCTATGTGCTGACCCTCGCCGCGGTCTGGGCGCTGGCGGCGTTCATCGCCGCGACCGCGCCCGCCTTCGACGGCCTGGGCGATCGGCGCGCGGCGCTCAACCTCGTGGTCTACGCCGCCACGGCGGCCTGGGTCGGCGGCCTGGCCGAGATCTATCCCAGCCTGGGCATCCCGGTGGGCATCCTCGCCGGGCTCTACAGCCTCTACGCGCTCTACGTCGGCCTGCCGGTCATGATGGGCGTGCCCGAGGACCGCCGGCTGACCGCCTTCGCCGCCGTGCTGATCGCGATCCTGCTGCTGGCGATCGCGCGTGGAATGGTGACCTCCAAGGCGGCCGAGCTCGGCGGGCCGCTGTCGGCGTCCTACGCGCCGAGGTAGACGCGCTCGGCCCGCGAGCCGAGCCGGACCAGCACCTCGTGGGCCACGGTGCCTGCCGCCGTGGCGAAGTCGTCGATCAGGACGTTCTGTCCGAGCAGTTCGACGTGCTCGCCGATCCCGACCGCGGCGTCGCCGATGTCGATCACCAGCAGGTCCATGTTCACGGCCAGCAGGCGCCTTAGGGCGCCGGCGACCCAGGCGTGGCCCTTGCCCATGGCGGCCCGGATCACGCCGTCGGCATAGCCCGCGCCGACGAGTGCGACGCGCATGGGATCGGTCGCCCGGAACGCCGAGCCGTATCCGACCCGGTCGCCTGGCTGCAGGTTGCGGATGTCGAGGACAGGAGCGGTCAGGGTGACGACGGCTTTCAAGCGGGGGTCGGGCCGCTCCTCGGGCCCGCCGCCGAACAGGCTTATGCCGCCCCGCACCAGGTCGTAGCGATATTCCGCGCCCAGGAACGCGCCCGCCGAGGCCGCGAGGCTCGCGCGGACACCAGGGAACAGGGCGCGCACCGCCTTGAAGCGGCCCAGCTGCTCCGGATTGCGCGTCTCGCCAGGGTCGGTGGCGGAACCCAGGTGGCTCATCAGCAGCGCCACGTCCAGGCTGCCCAGGCCCCGCGGTTCGGCGAGGAGAGCGCGCGTGGCCTCCAGCGTGAGGCCCTGGCGGTTCATGCCTGTGTCGACCTGCAGCGCGACGCGCCAGCCGCCGCGGCTCGCCGCCAGTCCGATGGCCGCGTGGGCCTGGGGCAGGGTGGCGATCACCGGCGTCAGCCGCGCCGCCGCCAGCCGGTCCGCGACGCCTGCCGGCAGTCCGTCCAGGACGTAGATGTCGGCCTGACGATCGCCCAGCCCGGCACGCAGGGCCTCGCCCTCGCTCACCCGCGCCACGAAAAAGCTGCGAACCCCCTCCGCGTGCAGGCGTCGGGAGACGATGGCGGCGCCCAGCCCGTACCCGTCGGCCTTGACCACCGCGCCGACCTCGGCCCCCGAGGCGGCCTGCGCGATGACGCCGCGATTGTGCGCCAGCGCGTCGAGGTCGATGGTCAGGCGCGCGCGGTCGGGTGAGGTCATGCCGCCTTAGTGCGGGTCGTAGCGGCTGCTGTCACGGGCCAGATTGCCGAACTTGGTGGTGTCGGAGTTGAACGACAGGCGCACGGTGCCGATCGGACCGTGACGCTGCTTGCCGATGATCACCTCGGCGAGGCCCTTCACCTGGTCCATCTGTTCCTGCCAGGTGAAGTGCTCCTGTGTGCCTTCGCGGGGCTCTAGGCGGCTGAGATAGTACTCTTCCCGATACACGAACATGACCATGTCGGCGTCCTGCTCGATCGACCCGGATTCCCGCAGGTCCGAAAGCTGGGGCTTCTTGTCCTCGCGGTTCTCGACCTGGCGGCTGAGCTGGCTAAGGGCGAGGACCGGCACATTAAGTTCCTTCGCCAAGGCCTTGAGACCTTGGGTGATCATCGAGACTTCCTGCACCCGGTTGTCCGGCCCGCCGGCGCCCGTGGTGATAAGCTGCAGGTAGTCCACCACGATCAGGTCCAGGCCGACCATCCGCTTCAGCCGCCGCGCCCGGGCGACCAGCTTGGCCAGCGTGATGCCGCCGGTGGCGTCGATGTAGAGGGGCGCTTCCTGGATCTCGAGCGCGGCGTCGCGGATCCGACCGAACTCCATGGCGTCGATCTCGCCCTTGCGCAGCCGGTCCCCCGACACGCCCGACGCCTCGGCCAAGAGGCGCATGGCGAGCTGCTCGGCCGACATTTCGAGCGAGAAGAACGCCACCACGCCTCCGCGCACCGTCTTCTTCGAGCCGTCCGGCTGCGGCTCCCAGGCGTAGTGGCGCGCCACGTCGAAGGCGATGTTGCAGGCCAGCGAGGTCTTCCCCATCGAGGGACGCGCCGCGAGGATCATGAGGTCGGACGGGTGCATGCCGCCGATCTTCTGGTCGAGGTCGATCAGGCCGGTGGACAGGCCGGCCAGGCCGCCGTCGCGGCTGTGGGCCTCGGCGGCCATGGCCACGGCGCCGCGCAGGGCGTCGGCGAAGTTCACGAATCCTTGGCTGACCCCGCCGCTCTCGGCGAGCTGGTAGAGCTGCTGCTCGGCAGCCTCGATCTGGTCGCGGGCGTCGAGCTCGGCGTCGCCCTGCTGCGCCTGGGTGGCGATGTCGCCGCCGATGCGGATCAGGTCGCGGCGCAGGGCCAGGTCGTAGACCGCGTTGGCGTAGTCGGGGGCGTTGGCGGCGGGCGGAGCGCGGTCGACGAGGTCGGCGAGGTAGCGGACGCCGCCCAGCTCCTCGAAGGCCGGGTCCCGCGAGAACTGCTCGGCCAGCAGGATCGGCTCGGCGAGCTGGCCCTTCCGGATGTTGGTCGAGATCGCCTGGAAGAGCCGCTGGTGGAAGGGCTCGTAGAAGTGCTGCGGCTGTAGGTTGTCGCCCAGCCGTTCGAACGCGGCGTTGTCGTAGAGCAGGGCGCCCAGCAGGGCCTGCTCGGCCTCCACGTTGGAAGGCGCGTGCGCGATCATGATGTCGTTGGACACGGGACGGAGGTCGAGCGCCGGGACGAGTGCCATGGGTTTACCGATAGCCGCCTGCGGCGGCCCCGGCACCGCGCCACGTGACACATTTGTTGTGCTGTCCACACACGATTGCCAGCCTGTGGAAAAGCGGAGCCGAAAGGGTGTCCGCAACGAAAACGGCGCGGGAGAACCTCCCGCGCCGCTACGTCAGATCCGGACGTACATTTACCAGCGATAACTGACGCGGCCGTAGACGAACCGGCCGTTGAATCCGAACGGTGAGAACGACGTGAACGGCGCCGCGCCCGTGGTGTTGAGGTTCGGCGGGGTCTGGCGCGGATAGACGTCGAACAGGTTGTCCGCGCCCAGCGCCAGCGTCACGCGTTCGGCGATCGTGTAGCGCCCCTCCAGGTCGACCACGCCCCGCACGCCGGTGCGGCTGTCGGCGCTGCCGTCGGCCACCGTCCCGGGCGACAGAACGTCGCCGTAGAACGTCGTCCGCAGCGTGGCGCCGAAGGCGTCCTTGCTCCAGTCGCCCTGCAGGCTGGTCTTCCACTTGGGTGCGCTCTTCTCGAAGCGCAGGACGGCCTGCCGGGCGAACAGCGACACGGGCGTCGGCAGGACGGTCTGCTTGGTGCTTGGCGTCTTGGTGACGTTGAAGTCGTTGATGTTCGCCGCGGCCGTCAGGTCGAAGCGGCCGGCCTGGTCGTCGCGGATGACATAGTGGGCGACGATGTCGACCCCCTTGGTGTCGGTGTCCACGCCGTTCAGGAAGAAGCGGGCCGCCGAGGCGCCCAGCGGCGACAGCAGGTCGAACAGCGCGCGGGCGTTGGTGCCCTGCGCCGCGGTGGCGCTGCCGGTCAGGGTCTCGGAGAGCACGATCCGGTCATCGACCTTGATCTGGTAGGCGTCAATCGTGAGCTCGAAGCCGTTCCTCCGGAAGACCGCGCCGACAGCGTAGTTCTGCGACTTCTCGGCCTTCAGCGGCTCGCCGCCCAGCGCCGTCCCGACCGCGCTGACCGAAGGATAGGTGCCGGTCTCGAACGGCACGCCGTTGATGAACAGGATCGCCGTGGAGGTGAAGTACTGCTGCTGCAGGCTGGGGGCGCGGAACCCGGTCTCCGCCGAGGCGCGGAACGCCAGGCTGTCCGAAACCTCGTAGCGCGCCGAGAGCTTGCCCGAGGTGTTGTTCCCGAAGTCGGAATAGTGCTCCTGGCGCACGGCGGCCGAGGCGGTGAGCCGCTCGGTCAGCTTGCCTTCAAGGGCGAGGTAGGCGCCGACGTTGGTGCGGTGCTTGTCGATCTCGTTCGACGGCGTGAAGCCGGTGAAGCCGCGCGAGCCCAGGGCCAGGGTGGTGAACGGGCCGCGGATGTAGGAGCCGGGCTCGCCCGCGCCGATCTCATAGCCTTCGCGCCGCGCCTCGACGCCGAAGGCCACGTTAAGCGGGCCGGCCAGCCCGACATCGAAGTCGCGGTTGAAGTCGGCGTTGCCGGTCCATTGGTCGTAGGTGAGCTTGCCCGCGTAGAACTCGTGGGGCGAGGTCGGGCCCAGCGACGGGTTCAGGGTGTTCTTCACGTCGTACGAGATCTCGTTCCAGCCGTAACCGCCGGTGAAGCTGGCGTGGAAGCCGGCGATCTCGCCCTTCAGGGTCACGCCCGCCTGGGCGTCCTTGGAGTGGGTGTTGAGAAGCGGGATGTAGCCGTCGGGATAGACCGAGGCGATGTTTTGGGTAGCGTCCGTCGGTGTGCGGTAGGTGGCGGCCGTCTCGGCGTGGCGCTTTTGCCCGCCCGCCCAGGCGAACAGTTCGAACCCGCCGCCCAGCGGCTTGCCGGCGTTGACGTAGATGCTGCCGTCCTGGACGTCGCCGTCACCGAAGCGCGAGCGGACGCGCAGCGGCGTGATCCGCGGGTCGATGTCGCTGCGGTTGGTGTGGTTGCGGTCGCGATACTCGGCCGACACCGTCAGGAAGCCGTCGGAGCCGAGCTTCAGGCCCTGCCAGCCGTTCACCGTCGTGGTTGCGCCGTCCGAGATGTGGCCGTCGCGGCCGTAGAAGCCGTCGAACTGGGTCAGGTACTGGCCATAGGTCACCGAGGCCCCGCCACCGTTGTCGGCCTGGCGAAGCATCACGTTGATCACGCCGGCGATGGCGTCCGAGCCGTAGAGCGCCGAGGCGCCGTCGCGCAGCACCTCGATCCGGTCGATCGCGGTGGACGGGATCGCGTTGAGGTCGACGGCGGCCGAGCCGCGGCCCACCGAGCCGTTCAGGTTGAGCAGCGCCGAGGTGTGTCCGCGCGCGCCGTTTACCAGCACCAGCGTCTGGTCGGGACCCTGGCCGCGCAGGGTGGCGGGGCGGACGGCGTCCGTGCCGTCGGTGTTCGACGGCCGCGGGAAGTTGATCGAGGGCACCGTGGCGGCAAGGGCGCTGGCCAGTTCGGTCGTGCCCTGCTTCTGCAGCGACTGCGCCGAGATCACATCGACCGGGGCGAGCGATTCCAGGCGCGAGCGGCCCTCGCTGCGCGTGCCGGTGACGACCAGCTCCTCGACTTCGGAATCGCCCCGGGCGGCCTGGGCGGCGGCGGATGTGGCGATCAGGCTCGCGACAGAGGCCGCTGCGAACAGCAGGTGACGGTGGTTCATCTCAATCCCCTCGATATCGCCGGATGATCCGGTCCTGACCCTTGAGGGGAACGTAGGGACGCCCAGAATTGACGGAAATGACAATTCTGCAACAGCGCAGTTAGAAAAACTGCGGGCCAAAGAAAAGCGGCGCGGAACCGAGGTTCCGCGCCGCTCGTCGTTCGGTTCCGACGGCCTGGGTTAGGCTTCGGTGAACTCCTGGGCCAGTTGGCCCGCACCGCCTTCGAGGAGGTCGGCGGCGGCCTGTTCGGCGGCCACGCGCTCTTCTTCGAACTGGGCGTTGATCACGTCCTCGCCGCGGGCTTGGCGCTCGGCCTCGTCCTGGCTGCGGGCGATGTTCAGGGTGACGGTGACCGTCACTTCCGAGTGCAGGCGCACCTTCACTTCGTGCAGGCCGAGCGTCTTGATCGGCTTGTCCAGCACGACCATCGAGCGTTCGATCTTGCCGCCTTCGGCGTTGACCGCCTCGGCCACGTCGCGACCCGCGACCGAGCCGTAGAGCTGACCGCTCTCGCCGGCTTGGCGGATCATGATGTACGACGTGCCGTCGAGCTTTTCGCCCGACTTGCCGGCCGATTCCTTGGCCTTCGCGTTGCGGGCTTCGATCTCGGCGCGCTGGGCTTCGAAGATCTTCAGGTTCGCCGCGTTGGCGCGCAGGGCCTTCTGGCGGGGCAGCAGGAAGTTACGGGCGAAGCCGTCCTTCACGTTGACCACGTCGCCGAGGACGCCACGGCCTTCCAGGCGTTCGAGCAGAATGACTTTCATGGGCCTGACTCCCTTACTTCACGACGTAGGGGAGGAGGGCCAGGAAGCGGGCGCGCTTGATGGCCTTGGCCAGTTCGCGTTGCTTCTTGGCCGACACCGCGGTGATCCGCGACGGCACGATCTTGCCGCGCTCGGACACGTAGCGCTGGAGCAGCTTCACGTCCTTGTAGTCGATCTTCGGAGCGTTGGCGCCGGAGAACGGGCAGACCTTGCGGCGGCGGAAGAACGGACGGCGTTGGCCACCCGCGGCGGCGCCAGCGGCCGGAGCCGGGGCGGCGGAGGTTTCGTCAGTCATGTGATGAGCCTCCCTTTCTTAGAATTGCGGGGCGTCGTCGCGGCGTTCGCGGTCGCGATCGCGGCGGGCGAGGATCGGCGAGAGCTCCAGGTCGAGCTCGTCGACGCGCACGGTCATGTAGCGCAGCACGTCTTCGTTGATCGAAAGCTGGCGTTCCATTTCCTTGACGATGTCGGCCGGGGCGTCGATCGCCAGCAGGGAATAGTGACCCTTGCGGTTCTTCTTGATCCGGTAAGTGAGGTTGCGGAGGCCCCAGTACTCGATCTTCGCGACGTTGCCGCCGCCTTCCTCGATGAGGTGCTTCAGTTGATCGTTGAGGGCTTCGGCTTGTTGCGGCGAGATATCCTGCCGCGAGATGACGACGTGCTCGTAGAGCGCCATGGTTTCCTTCTTCCGTTGTGGAAGGCGGCGCGGCCGGCGGCGGAAGCCCGTCGGCAACGATGGATCTCAGGCGCGGCGACCGGGTGTTTCCCGATCCATTGGGGTTCCGCGAAGAGACCGCCTTCCGTGAAGAGGCGCGCACATAGGCGAAAAGCCGAGCGCGGGCAAGGGTTTTCGGTGCGTTGCGACCTGCCACGGCCCCGGCGATCTTCAACCACGGCATGGAGGATTCGAATGCGCTGGGGCTGGTTGAGTGGAACGATGCTGGCGGCCATGGCCCTGGCCGGTGCGGCGGCGGCCGAGCCCAGCTCCGCCAATCTGGCGCTGGCCCAGCGGTACGCCCGGGCCATCCACATGGAGAACATCCTGGGCTCGATGATGAACAACCTGATGCCGTTGTTGATCGATCGAGCCGCCGCGGCCCGAGGCACGACCGTCACCGCGGCGCTCGAGGACGCCATGGCGCGCGCTGCCGAGACGTCTGCCCGGCGCATGGCTCCGCGTATGCTGGACGTCATGACGCCCGTTCTGCTGAGAGCTTCAGCGAAGAGGAACTGAGGGCGGCCGTGGCCTACTATGAGAGCCCGCCCGCCCAGTCTTTGCTGGCGAAGATGCCAGCATACACCGCGGCCGTGACGCCGAAGCTCGGTGCGCTGCTGCCCGCCCTCGAAGCCGATCTGGAAGCCGCCTTTTGCGAAGAGATCGGCTGCGAGACGGTGAAACGCGCCCCTGCGACTACTTCTTCGCCTTGAAGGCCTTCACCGCCGTCAGGGTCTCCGAGACATGCTCGGTGGGGTCCAGCTTCGTGTAGGCGTGCAGGATCGTGCCGTTCGGGGCGATCACGTACGAGGTGCGGTCCGACCAGTCGGGCTTCATCGCCAGCACGCTGTCGTACTGCTTGGCGATCTTGGCCCCCGGATCGGCGGCGACGGGGAAGCGGCCCGAGCACTTCTCGGTGTCGGCGGAGAAGCTGGCCAGCTTATCGAGGTTGCCCGCTGTGACGCCGATCAGGGTGGCTCCGGCTGCTTTGAACTGGTCGGAGGCGTCGGCGAACATCTTCGCCTCGATGTTGCAGCCCTTCGTCTCAGCGGCCGGGAAGAAGTACAGCACCACCGGACCCTTCTTGCGGGCGTCGGCCAGCGAGAAGTGCAGGGGCTTGCCGGCCTGGTAGCCGTCGGCCGTGAAATCGGGGGCCTTGTCGCCGGTCTTCAGGGCGGCGAAGGCGGGCGTCGCGCAGAGGGCGGCGAGCGTGGCGGCGGCGAAAGCGAGGCGCATGGGTCGTTTCCTTCGGGGCGCGGAATGGCGCGACAGTTGAATACCGCGGTTTCGAGACGCGCAAGGCCTTCCGGCCGGCAGGGGACTTGCAGGGGAGCGAAGCGGCGCCCGCGGACTGTCCCGATGACGATTTCGGGGGATGGCCGTTAACTTTTCGCGCGCGCGATTCACTGTCGCGTGTAGCATCGGATCGTGACCGGCGCGGGGACGCTGGTTCGGGGGTTAGATGGCTGACGACGGGGGCTGGCCGAAACCGGCGAGCGCGGAGCCCGTGGCTCCGGACGACGAGCGCACGCGCCTCGCCATGGGCGAGTTGCGAACCGTGCTGGGTGAACTGGAGCGTCGCCTCGCGACCGCGCCTGCCCAGCGGCCAGAGACAGTTACCGCCGTGGCCCATTCGCTGGCCGCGTTGGGCCGCCAGATGGCGCGGAACGAGGCCGCCGCCCAGGCGCGGGCGCGCGAACTCGCCGCGGCGGTGGGCTCGATGACCCAGTATCTCGAGATCCAGATGTCGTCGCAGGTCGCGCGGGAAGACCAGCTCAACGCCCGCCTGGACCGCCTGCTGATCGAGCTCGAACACGTGCGGGTCGCCCAGGCGACGCGGCGGACAGAGCCGGGCCCGGTCCGGCTTGTGTTGGCGGCCGCCAGCGTCGCGGCCCTGCTCAGCCTCGTGGGCGCCGGCGTGGCGCTTGTGACGCAAGGCGACGCGCCTGGCTTCGGCGCGAGTCCCATCGTTTCGGCCGAGGCGAACGCGCCGAACAGCTAGAGCGCGATCCGCCGAGGTGGAAGCCGTTCGGCGAAGAGATTGCGCTCGGAATCAAGGAGCTAGAGCTTTCTTGTCCTGTTCAAATGAGTCCATTTGAACAGGGAAGGTTCTAGCCGTTTGGGCGCACCAGGATCTTCACGTGCGCTTCCGGATCGCCGAGCGCGGTGAACGCGCCCGCGACCCCGTCCAGGCCCACCGAGCCGGTCACCAGACCCTCCACGTCGATGATCCCCTCTGCGAGCTGGCGCAGGGTCATGGCGAACTCCTCGGGCGAGTAGCCGAAGACGAAGGTGAGCTCGATCTCCTTGGTGATGGCGATCGAGGGCTCGATCTTGTCGGTCTCCATGCAGACGCCGGCGACCACGATGTGCGATCCCGCCGGCGCGGCCTCGATCAGGGCCTGGACGACACCGGGCGAGCCGACACATTCGAACACCACCGGCTGGGCGATCGGATTGCCCATCATCCGCATCAGGGTCTGAGCGGCGCGGGTTCGCGGCACGCCGAGCGTCTCCCACCGCTCGTGCGGGTTCTCCACCGCCGGGTCGATCACGATATCGGCGCCCAGCTTCTCGGCCGCCGCGCGCCGGCGCGGCGAGAAGTCGGCGGCGATCACCGGGCCATGGCCCTTGGCCTTCAGGGCCGCGATGACGGCCAGGCCGACCGGCCCGCAGCCGACGACCAGGGCCACCGACTTCGGCTCCAGGCGCGCCTTGGCTACGGCGTGGGCGCCCACGGCGAAGGGCTCGGTCAGGGCGGCCTTGTCGGTCGGCAGGCCGTTGGGAACTTCCAGCAACATCATCTCGCTGAGCAACATCTGCTCGGCGAAACCGCCCGGCAGGCGATTGGAGAAACCCAGGGCCTCCATGCCGCCGCCGTGCATCGTGACGGGCACGCTGACGACGCGCGCGCCGGCCTTCAGCGCCTTGCTCGACCCGGGGCCGTGGTCGAGGATCTCCGCGCAGAATTCGTGGCCGAACACGGTGTCGGCCTTGGGATCGAACCCGTTGTCGGGGGCGCCGGCCCGCCGCGACAGGTCGATCATGTGCTCCATGTGGTGAAGGGCATGCAGGTCGGACCCGCAGATCCCGCAGGCGAGGGTCTTCACCAGCACCTGGCCCTCGGCGGGTTTCAGGTCGGCGATCTCATCGCAGACCAGGCGCTTGTCGCGGCGGATCACGGCCTTCATGCGTTCACTCCCCAACTCGTCATTCTTGTATGCGCTGGCGCTATCCCCTAACCCTCGCGCCTCGGAATCACTAGGAGCGGGATCGTCATGACCCTCGCCTTTCTCTTTCCCGGACAAGGCAGTCAGGCCGTGGGCATGGGCCAGGACCTGGCAGATGCCTTCGCTTCCGCACGGGAAGTCTTCCAGGAAGTGGACGAGGCGCTGCAGCAGAAGCTGTCTGCGCTGATGAAGGACGGTCCGGAAGACCAGCTCACCCTGACCGAGAACGCCCAGCCGGCCCTGATGGCGGTGAGTGTCGCCGCGATGCGCACGCTGGAGAAGGAGTTCGGCGTCGGTATCGAGAAGGCCGCCTTCGTGGCCGGCCACAGCCTCGGTGAATACTCGGCCCTGGCCGCCGCGGGCGCCATCAGCCTGTCGGACACCGCGCGCCTCCTGAAGCTGCGCGGCCAGGCGATGCAGCGCGCCGTGCCGGTGGGGCAGGGCGCCATGGCGTCGCTGATCGGGCCGAAGACCGACCTGGCGCTGGCGGAAGAGGCGGCCAAGGCCGGCTCCCAGGTCGGCGTCTGCGTCGTCGCCAACGACAACAACCAGGGCAACGTCGTCATCTCCGGCGACAAGGCCGCCGTCGACAAGGCCATCGAGAAGGCCAAGGAGCTTGGCGCGCGGGCGATCCCGCTGAACGTGTCCGCTCCATTCCATTGCCCACTGATGCAGCCGGCGGCGGACGAGATGGCCGAGGCCCTGGCCGCAGCGACCATCCTGGCGCCGCGCGCTCCGCTGGTCGCGAACGTGGTCGCGACACCGACCAACGACCCGGAGGCGATTCGGCGGATGCTGGTCGAGCAGGTGACGGGCCGGGTCCGCTGGCGCGAAAGCATGATCTGGATGGCTGAAACGGGGGGCGTGACCCGCTTCGCCGAGGCCGGCGCCGGCAAGGTGCTGTCGGGCATGGCCAAGCGCATCGCGCCCGACGCCGAGGCCACCCCGCTGAACGGCCCGGCAGACCTCGAAGCCTTCGCCAAGAGCCTGTGAGAGGGACCATGTTCGACCTGACCGGCAAGACCGCCCTCGTCACGGGCGCTACGGGCGGCATCGGCGGCGAGATCGCCAAGGCCCTGCACGCCCAGGGCGCCCACGTGGTGCTCTCCGGCACTCGCGAGCCTGTGCTGCAGGAACTGGCCGCCGGGCTTGGCGGCCGCGCTTCAGTGGCGGCGGCCAACCTGTCCGATCCGGCGGCCGTGGACGGCCTGATCGAGGCGGCCGAGGCCGCGGCGGGAGCCCCGATCGACATCCTGGTGGCCAACGCAGGCATCACCAAGGACGGCTTGCTCATGCGGATGAAGGACGAGGACTGGGAAACGGTCCTCAAGGTCAATCTGGAGAGCTATTTCCGCCTCAGCCGCGCCGCCATGCGGGGCATGATGAAGCGTCGCTTCGGACGGATCATCGGAATCACCTCGGTGGTGGGCGTGATGGGCAATCCGGGCCAGGCGAACTATGCCGCGTCCAAGGCGGGCATGATCGGCTTCTCCAAGGCGCTGGCCCAGGAGGTCGCGACCCGGGGAATCACCGTGAACTGCGTGGCGCCCGGCATGATCGAAAGCCCCATGACCGACGCCCTGAACGAGCAGCAGCGGGCGCGCATCCTCGAGTCCATTCCGGCCGGAAAGCTGGGGTCGGGGGGTGACGTCGCGGCCGCCTGCGCCTATCTGGCGTCCGAAGAGGCCGGCTACGTGACCGGGCAGACCCTGCACGTGAACGGCGGCATGGCTATGATCTGACTATCGCGGGCCCAACGGAACATGCTACCCGGCGCCCGACTTTGATCACCAAGGCGACAGTTGACTTCAACCTCACCGTCGTCGATGCAAGCACTGACTA
>NZ_JANINU010000242.1 GCF_024508875.1 Phenylobacterium sp. | reverse complement strand
CGGCCGGCGGCAAGCCCGGCGGGTTCTCGGCGCGCGGCGGCGTGAACACCAAGCTCAAGCTGCTGGGCATCGAGGGGGCGAAGGCGGCCGCCCAGGCCGACCTCTTCGGTTAGGCGCCGACGGGCTCGCGGTTGAAAGCGGCCGGCAGGTGCGGGTCGTCGGGGTCCACCGCTTCCATGTCGGTGTTGGCGGGCGTCTCCTGCGGAACGCAGAGCATGTTCAGCGACATGTAGTTGCGGTCGAAGACCAGCCGCTCGACGCCGTTGAAGTTGCCGGGGCCGGCCAGGGGCGGGGTGTGCCAGAACATCCGGTAGCCCATTTCGTGGACCCGCCGGATCAACTCCCGCTGGTGCTCGGCGCGGTCGTTCTCGAGGTAGAGGACCGGCCGCAGGCGCTCGATCGTCTCGGCGGCGCCGGCCAGGACCTGCAGTTCGAATCCCTCCACGTCGATCTTGATCAGCTCGCACCGGGCCAGGCCCAGGTCGTCGAGGCGGATCACCCGGACGGTTTCCCCGAGCTGGCCCGCGGGTGCGAGCGAGACGCCGCCGAAGTTGCTGTTCGAGGCGTAGTCGAGAGGCGGAATGGTGGCGGTTCCCGCCTCGGCGCCGCACGCCTCGGGCCGGGCCACCACGTTGTCGACGTCGTTCAGCGCGAGGTTGGCGCAGAGCACCTGGAAGACACGGCGCTGGGGCTCGAAGGCGTAGAGCACGCCCGGGCGGCACGCGCGGGCCATGGCGACGGTGTGGGAGCCGATGTTCGCGCCGACCTCGACCACGATCATGCCGGGTTTGATGAGCTGTTCCAGCAGCTTCCACTCGGCCTGGCTGAATTCGCCGTAGACCTCCAGGCACGGGGTCACGAACTGGTCGCCGGGGAAGGCCAGCATCGTGCCGTGGCGGGTGTTAAGCGTCTTTAGAAGCCGTGGAGACATGGTCCGCATACGCCCGAATTCCGGCGGTCTTTCAAGGTCGGGGCGCCGCCGCCCCTAGGCGTTGGGCGGCGCGCCCGCTAACACCGGGGCATGAGCATCGGCGTGTTCGATTCCGGGGTCGGCGGCCTCACCGTGCATCACCGGCTGGTGGAGCGGTTCCCCGACGCGGACTTCATCTACCTGGCCGACCAGGCCAACGCCCCCTATGGCGGCCGGCCCGGCGAAGAGATCGTCGAGCTGACCAAGGCGGGCTGCATCCGGCTGTTCGAGGAGGGCTGCGACCTGGTCGTGCTCGCCTGCAACACGGCCGCCAGCGTCGCGCTCCGGCGGCTGCAGCAGACGTGGCTGCCGGGCTACCGGCGCGAGGTGGGCCGTCCCGTCAACGTGCTGGGCATCGTCGTGCCGACCATCGAGGCCGCCACGGGCCTGCCCTGGGAGCACGAGGCCCAGTGGCGCGAGGAGAAGGCCGAGAAGCTGGAGATCCTGGGGGTGTTTTCCACGCCCGCGACCACGAAGAGCCGAGTCTACGAGATCGAGATCGACAAGCGGCGGCAGGACGTGGCGGTGTTCTCTGAGCCGTGTCCGGAACTGGCCCGGATGATCGAGACCAACGCGCCGCGCGACGAACTGGCCGCGACGATCCAGGGCCATGTGAAGGCGCTGGCCACGCGGATCGGCCGCAATCCCGACCGGGCCATCCTGGGTTGCACCCACTACGAGATCGTCGCCGACCTGTTCCGGGCCGCCCTGCCGCCCGGCACGCCGCTGATCCGCCAACCGGACGCCACCGCCGACGCCCTGGAGCGCTATTTCGCCCGCCATCCGGAATTCCGGCCGGGAACGGGCGCCGTTCGTCGCTTCCTCACGACCGGCGAGCCCGGCCAGCAGAACAGCCTGGTTGAGACCTTCTGGGGAGGACCGCTAAGCTTCGAGCCGGCCTGAATTCCGGGGGAGAAGCATGAGGTCCATGATCCTGGCGGCGGGCGCCGCCCTTGCGTTCGCCATGGCGCCGACGGCCCAGGCCGAGGTCGTCGACAAGGGCGCCTACGGCTTCCGGCTTAAGTACGTGCAGCAGGTGGCCGCGCCGCCCGAAAAGGTCTTCAAGGCGATCGGCGAGATCGGCCGCTGGTGGAGCGACGCCCACACCTATTCCGGCAAGGCGGCCAACATGACCATGCCCCTGAGCGCCAACGCCTGCTTCTGCGAGACCCTGCCCGATGGCGGCGGGGTGCGGCACGGCGTGGTCGAGCTGGTGATCCCGAACCGGCAGGTACGGATCGCCGCCGCCATGGGCCCGCTGCAGGACGAGGGTGTCTCGGGCGCCTGGGCCTTCGATCTGAAGCCCAAGGACGGCGGAACCGAACTCACCGTCACCTACAACGTGGGCGGCGCGCGGGACTTCATCGTCTCGATCGCGCCCGGCGTCGATGGCGTCATGGGCGAAGGCGTGGCGCGCCTGAAGCGCTACGTGGAGACGGGCAGGCCGTAGGCCGCCGCCGCGGCGGCCAGCGTATCGTCCAGACGCGCGCCCTCGCGATAGGGGGCGAGGTCGGGCGTAGGCGCGCCGCCGGTTCCCATGCCCGGCTCGGGCAGGGCCGGGCCGATCCGCGTCTCCACCGGAAAGACGCCGCACCAAGCGGGCCAGCCCTCGTCGGCCGGCAGGTCTCCGGGGCCGGTGTCGCGGACCTTCGCCGAGGCCTCCTCGATCTCCATCTCCACGAGGGTGATCCGGCGCAGCTCATCGTCCGTGGTGGGCCGCAGCTTGAGCGGCCGGCCGGCGTAGAGGCGGTCGACGAAGGCGTCCATGGCCGCGCGCACCTCGCCGAGATCGCTGATGAGCCGGGCGCGGCCAAAGGCCATCACCGAGCGGTAGTTCAGCGAGTGCATGATGCCGGAGCGGCCGACGATGAAGCCGTCGAGGAAGCTCACGGTCACGCAGACCGGAGCGCCCTGCGCCACCGTCGCGAGCATCCGGCTGGCGGCGGCGCCGTGCCAATAGAGCTTGCGATCTTCGCGCCAATAGGCGGTGGGCGTGACGAACGGCTGGCCGTCGATGACGTAGCCGACGTGGGCCATGACGCCCGCGTCCAGGATCCCGTAGACCGCCGCCTCGTCGTAGCGGGCCCGCTGCGGCCGGCGGCGCACGCGCGAGCGGTCGGTGGGCGTGAAGGCGCCGGTCCCGTCGGGCGGGCTCATGACCGGGCTCCAAGCTGGGGCGCGGGCCCGGTCGCCGGGGTCGCGACCGGAACCCGCGCCACGACCGGCGGCGGCCCTGGGAAAAGCTTCGCCGCCGGCAGCATCGGGACCAGAGCCGCCGTGGTCGTCGCGACGAGCGCGACGGCGATGGCGTAGGCCAGGACGCCGATCAGGAGACGGCGCAGGGCGTTGATCGTCGGGGTGTACGGGGTCACGGGCATGGCCGCCTCCTTTCGGGTTGGCGAGCTACGCCGCATGTGGTCTGTTGAATAGGTCCACTTTGCAGCATCTGGACAGACCATTCGGAGGGGCGCCGTGAGCTGGGCTGAAGTCTATCCCTGGTCCGCGCCGGAGGTCGGGCGGCCCGTCATCCGGCAGGTCTACGACCAGGTGCGCGGGGCGATCCATGCCGGGGCGCTGAAGCCGGGCGGACGCCTGCCGTCCAGCCGGGACCTGGCGCTGCGGCTGGGTGTGGCGCGGGCGTCGGTGGTTGCCGCGTACGACCAGCTCCTGGCGGAGGGCTACGCCCAGGGCCGGACGGGGTCGGGCACCTATGTCTCGCAGGACCTCTCGGGGGTGCTGGACCTGAAGCCGGGGAGCCCTGCGCCGGAGCCGGCCCCGCCCCCCATGCTGCCCGAGCGCGCGCACGGCCTTGCCGAGATCACGGCGCGGGCCCCGGCCCTGGATCCTCAGACGTTCTCGAACGGCCGAACGCTGATGGACGCCCGCGCCCAGGACGCCTGGGGCGCCTCCACGCGGCGGGCGCTGCGCCACCTGTCGCCGGCCCATTTCGGCTACGGCGAGCCGGCGGGCGACCCCGGCCTGCGCGCGGCGGTGGCGGACTATCTGCGCGCCGCCCGGGGCGTGGTCTGCGACCCGGAGCAGGTGATCGTGACGGCGGGGGCGCAGCACGCGGTGGACCTGGCGGTCCGCCTGCTGCTGAAGCCGGGCGACCGCGTCTGGCTGGAGGACCCTGGCTACGCCAACACCTGGCAGGCGCTGCTCGCCGCCGGCGCCGAGGGCGTGGCCGTGCCGGTGGATCGATCGGGATTGGTGGTCCAGGCGGGGGTCGCGCAGGCCCCGGATGCGCGGGCCTGCTTCGTGACGCCATCGCACCAGTTCCCGCTGGGGGTGGCCATGTCGATGGGCCGGCGGCTGGAGCTGATCGCCTGGGCGCGTTCGACCGGGGCCTGGATCGTCGAGGACGACTACGCCTCGGAGTTCCGCTACGCCGGCGCGCCGCTGGCCTCGCTGCAGGGGCTGGATGGGGGCGAGCGCACGATCTACGTGGGCACCTTCAACAAGTCGCTCTTCCCCGGCCTGCGACTAGGCTACCTCGTGGCGCCTCGGCCGCTCATGCAGGCGTTCGCCGGCCTGCGCCGTCTCGCCGACCGCCAGCCGCCGACCCTGACCCAGGCGATCACGCTGGACTTCATGGAGAGCGGACAGTTCGCGGCCCACATCCGCCGGCGCCGGCTGGCGTACAAGGCCCAGCGCGACGCCCTGGCCGAGGCGCTGGCGCGGCGGCTCGGTGACGTGCTTGACGTGGACGTCCCCGACCAGGGCATGCACCTGATCGCCTACCTCAAGGACGGGCGGGCAGACTTGGAGGTCGAGGCGGCCGCGCTGCGAAACGGTGTCCTGGCCCGCGGGATCAGCCCGCTCTACCACCGCGCCGAACCCCGCCACGGCCTGCTGCTGGGCTTCACCGGGTTTCCGCCACGGGCCATGGACGCCGGCGTGGCCAGGTTGGCCGCGGCGATCGGGTAGCGAACAGTTCCTCCCCCGTTGGGGGAGGTGGCGCGAAGCGTCGGAGGGAGTCACCCAACGATGGTTGAGGACCCCCTCAGTCAGCTTCGCCGACAGCTCCCCCAACGGGGCAGCAACTAGCTCGCCTACGCCGCGAGGGCGGTTTCCGCGGCGATGACGCGGCTGGCGGCGTTGACGACCGCAGCGATGCGCAGGGCTGTCTGGATGCTCTGGGCCGGGACGCCGTGCTTCTTGAGCTCGGCCTCGTGGGCGTCGAGGCACATGCCGCAGCCGTTCACGGCCGAGACGGCGGTGGACCACAGCTCGAAGTCGGCCTTGTCGACGCCCGGGTTGGCGAGCACGTTCATCCGCAGGCGGGCCGGCAGAGTCTTGTACTCGCCGTTCGAGAGCAGGTGCAGCGAGCGATAGTAGACGTTGTTCATGCCCATGATGGCCGCGGCCGCCTTGGCGGCGGTCTTGGCGTCGGGCGACAGGCCGGCGGCATCCGCCGCGGCTTCCACCGCCTTCACCACCGCCGGCACGCCGGTGGCGTGCGCCGAAGCGACGAACGCCCCCCACTTCTGCTGGTCGGTGAGGACAGTCTCGGAGGCCAGGCTGCCGAGATTGAGGCTGATGTCCTTGGCATAGGCGGGAAGGGCATCGCGCAGGGCGTCGAGCGACATGGTGTCTCCGAAAATTCGATGAAAAAGCCGGGGACGCTCAGGGGGGAGGGGGAGAGCGTCCCCGGCCAGGTCCGGAGCCCGCGCGGTGTGCGTTACGCGGGTCCGGTGACTATCGGCCTCAGGCGGCCTTCAGCGTGTCGCCGCCAACGGCGCGGTTGCAGGGGCAGAGCTCGTCCGTCTGCAGCGCGTCGAGCACGCGCAGGGTGTCCTGCGGGTTGCGGCCGACGTTCAAGTTGGTGACGTAGACGTGCTGCACCACGTTGTCGGGATCGACGATGTAGGTGGCGCGCAGGGCGACGCCTTCTTCCTCGTTCAGCACACCGAGGGCCGACGCGAACTTCCCGGAGTTGTCGGCGAAGTTCCAGATGGCCAGCTCGTGCAGGTCCGGGTGCTCGCGGCGCCAGCCGAGCTTGGAATGCTCATTGTCGGTCGAGCCGCCCAGGACGACGGCGTCACGGTCGGCGAACTCGCGGTTCAGGCGGGCGAACTCGGCGATTTCGGTGGGGCACACGAAGGTGAAGTCCTTCGGGTAGAAGAAGATGACCTTCCACTTCCCGGGGAAGCTTTCCTTGGTGATGGTCTCGAAGGCGCTCTCGCCGTTTTCCTCGTGGCGCATGAACTTGGGCTTCACACCCACGACCTTGAAATCGGGCAGCGTCTGGCCAACACCCAGCATTCGGAACTCCTAATTGTGAGTAGCGGCCACAAGGGGAGGAGGGCCGCCGCACCGGGGAGATAGGGCGCGCCGGCTCAGAGTTCCAATCGATAGTTTTTGGAATTGAAATAGGTTGGGTCTATATAAGCGCCGCTGGGCCCCGGCGCGGCTTCCGGGCTGCGCGCGCCATGGGCCGGGACGACGGATTTCGCGGAATGCTCCCCACCATCCGACAACTGCAGTACCTGAAGCTGCTCGCCGAGCACGGGGCGTTCGGGAAGGCGGCCGACGCGGCGCACGTCACCCAGCCCACCCTGTCGGCCGGCATCCAGGAGCTGGAGCGCACGCTGGGGGCGCCGGTGGTTGATCGGGCCCGCACCGGCGTGATCCTCACGCCCGTGGGCGAGGAGGCGCTGCGGCGGGCGACGGTGATCCTCAACGAGGCCGAGGAACTGGTGGAGGCGGCGAAGAACGCCGGCCAGCCGTTGACCGGGCGGTTCCGCCTGGGCGTGATCCCGACGATCGCGCCGTTCCTGCTGCCCGGGGCCTTGCCGCTGCTGCGCCAGAAGTTCCCCAAGCTGAGGCTGTTCCTGCGCGAGGACCTGACCCAGCGGCTGATCGTCGAGCTAAAGGCCGGCCGGCTGGACGCGGCGCTGATCGCCTTGCCGTTCGACATGGCCGGGCTGGAGTGGGCGCACGTGGCCGATGACGAACTGCTGGCGGCGCTTCCCGCCGACCATCCCCTGGCGAAGCTGAAGTCCGCCTCGCCCGAGGCGCTTGAGCGCGAGAACATGATCCTGCTGGAGGACGGCCACTGCCTGCGCGAGCACGCGCTGTCGGCCTGCAGACTGAACCCGCCGCGAGTGGGCGCCGGCGAGGAGCCGTTCGCCGCCACCTCGCTGCCGACCCTGGTGCAGATGGTGGGCTCGGGCCTGGGCGTTACCTTCCTGCCGCAGATGGCGGTGAACGCGGGCCTCGCCGGCGCCAACATCGCGGTGCGGCCCATCGAGGCGGATCACCCCGCCCGCGAGATCGTGGTCGCCTGGCGCGCCGGCTCGAACCGCAGGGCCGAGGGCAAGCTGCTGGCCGAGGTGCTCAAGGAGGTCTGAGCGCGTCAGCGCCGCGCCAGACTCTCCAGGTACGCGCAGAACATGTCGGCCATGGCGTCGGCGTAGGTGGCGATCTCGTCCGGCGTCCGTGGCGTTTCCGAGAACTCCTTTCCGACCGTGCTCATGGTCCGCTTGATGAGGTCGGCGGCGAGGGCGCGCGTGGGTTCGGGCGTCTCGGGCAGGGTCTCGGCCATGAACGCCTGGATGAAGTGCTGGCTGGAGCGCCGGGCCTCCTGCGCCTCGGGGGCGTCGCGGTACAGAGGGGCCGCGTCGTGCAGCGCCACCCGCATCGCCGCCTCCTCGCATTCCGAGCGGATGAAGGCGTGGATGAGGGCGCGGAGTCGCGCCAGCGGCGGGCGGCTCGTGTCCTCCAGGATGTCCCGCAAAAGGGTGGTGGTCTCACGCCACTCGTCGGCCTGGAGTCGAAAGAGTATGGCCGCCTTGTTCGGGAAGTACTGGTAGACCGATCCCACGCTGACGCCCGCCTTCTCGGCCACCCGCGCGGTGGTGAAGCGCTGGGCGCCTTCCTTCGCCAGAACCTGAGCCGCCGCCTCCAGAATCGCGCCGACCAGTTCGGTCGAGCGCGCCTGTCGTGGCTGCTTTCGCGAGGAAATCCGGGGACTTGGGCGATCCGCCATGGCGCTTTCAGTCAATGCGAATATCGAATGCGACGAATTAGTCGCATTTTTTGGGCGGCGCAAGGACGCGCCGAACCCCGGAGATTTTCCATGACCACCCTGACCACTGCGCCGCTCGCGCCCCTGCTGGAGCGGCTGTTCCACGAGGCCGACGCCGCCTCGCCGGCCCGGAGCCCGGCGTTCGCCCACGTTCCCGCCGAGGAGCGCGCCAGGCTGATGCGGAGCAAGACGGCGTATCGCGATTTCTACGCCCAGCTCAGGGACTTCGCCCTGCCCGTGTCGCGCGAGACCGGGGCGCTGCTCTACATGCTGGCGCGCATCGTAAGGGCGAAGTCGGTCGTCGAGTTCGGGACGTCGTTCGGGCTCTCGACACTGCACCTGGCCGCGGCGTTGCGCGACAACGGCGGGGGCCGGATCATCACCACCGAGTTCGAACCGTCCAAGGCGGCGCGGGCGCGGGCCAACCTCACCGCCGCCGGAGTCGCCGACCTGGTGGAGATCCGCGAGGGCGACGCGCTGCAGACCCTGGCCGTCGGCCTGCCCGAGACCATCGACCTGGTGCTGCTGGACGGCGCCAAGGCGCTCTACGGCGACATCCTGAGCCTGCTGGAGAGCCGGCTGAGGCCCGGCGCCCTGATCGTCGCCGACAACGCCGACTATTGCCCGGAATACCTGGCTAGGGTGCGCGACCCGGCGGCCGGCTACCTCTCGACGCCGTTCGCCGAGGACGTGGAACTGTCGATGCGGCTGGTTTGACGGGCGGCGACGACACGCCTCTTTCGATACGATTTCGACTGTATCGAAAAAGCGCTTGCAAGCCGATACGATTTCGATGTATCTAAAATTCAGACATATCGAAACTAGGTCTAATTGGAATGCACAGACACTTTCACGAACACCGTTTCCACCGCAGCCGCCACGGCTGGGGCGGGCGCATGGGCCGCGAGCATGGCGAGGATCGTCACGAGCGTCGCCGCGGCCGCTTCGGCCGGTTCTTCGAGCACGGCGACCTGCGGGTCGTGGTGCTGGCGCTGCTCGAGGAGCAGTCCCGCCACGGCTACGAGCTGATCAAGGAGCTGGAGGAGCGCACCGGCGGCGCCTACCGCCCTTCGCCGGGCGTAGTCTATCCGACGCTGGCCATGCTCGAGGACGAGGGCTTCATCCGCCAGGTCGAGGCCGAAGGCGGCGGGCGCAAGCGCTTCGAGATCACCGACGACGGCAAGGCCGAGCTGGAGCGCAGCCGTCCAGCGGTCGAGCAGGTCTTCGGCCGCATGGAGGAGGCCTCGCGTCACGCCGGGCCGGGCCGCCACCGCGTGGGTCGGGCTATGATGAACCTGGGCATGGCGCTGCGGAACCGCATGGGCCGCCCCGTCTCGCCCGAGGAGCTCGACCGCATCATCGCCATGATCGACGACACCGCCGCCGCCATCGAGCGGACCTGATCGCCTCCCCGATCGCCTGAACCGCTTCTTCCCCAGAAGCCCGAGCGGTTCCACCTGGAGCCTCCGCCACCCCGGCGGAGGCTCTTTTTTGCCTCAGGTGCGACGGCTGCGCCTTTCGCCTATATAGCCGCGGCCATGAGCCGTCCGTTCCTGAAGATGAATGGGCTCGGCAACGACTTCGTCGTGGTCGAGACCCGCAGCGCCCCGTTCGACCCGACGCCTGAGCAAGTGCGCGCGATCGCCGACCGCAAGAGCGGCGTCGGCTGCGACCAGCTCATCGTCATCGGCCACGCCGACGACGCCGATGCGGGCGTCCGGTTCTGGAACGCCGACGGCGACGAGGTCTCGGCCTGCGGCAACGGTACGCGCTGCGTCGGCTGGCTGCTGATGCAGTCCACCGGCAAGGACGAGGTGGCGATCGAGACCAATGCCGGCCGGCTGGTGGCGACCCGCGCCGGCGAGCGGCTTGTCAGCGTTGACATGGGCGAGCCCGGCCTCGACTGGACCCAGATCCCGCTGGCCGAGGCGCACGACACGGCCGCCCTGGATGTCGTGCTGTATCACCACGCCGACCTGATGGCGCCGCCGGGCTGCGTCTCGATGGGCAATCCGCACGTGGTGTTCTTCGTGCCGGACGTCGAGGCAGTGCCGATCGCGAAGATCGGGCCTCAGATCGAAAAGCATCCGCTGTTTCCGCAGCACGTGAACGTCGGCTTCGCGCAGGTGATCGACCGCCACCGTATCCGGCTGCGGGTCTGGGAGCGCGGGGCGGGCCTGACCAAGGCCTGCGGCACGGGCGCCTGTGCGGCCCTGGTGGCCGCCTCGCGCCGCGACCTGGTGGGCCGGCACGCCACCATGGTGCTGGACGGGGGCGAGCTGCACATCGAGTGGCGGGACGACGGCCATGTGATCATGACCGGCCCTGCCGCCGTGGACTTCATGGGTGAGCTGCCTGGGGGCGTGGCGCCTTGAGCGAGACGACCTGGCCGCCCCGGCCACGCCGCTGGTGGATCGCCTTCCTGCTGAACGCGCTGTTCCCGCCGGTGGGCTTCGCCTACGCCGGCGCCTGGAAGGCGGTCGGTATGACCGTGGTCATACTCGCCGCCGGCGCGATCGCGGCGACCGAATGGACGCTGGCCTCTCCGCCCGGTGTCTATCGTTTCGGCCTGAGCGGGCTGCTTATCGGCAGCGCGGTCGTGGCCGTGCTGTTGGGCGCGGCCGCCGCGGTCCTGGCTTGGCGTGCGCCGCCGAAGGCCGGCCGACCCAGCAAGCTGGTGCTGCTTTATCTCGCCCCGTGGCTGCTGCTGCTGGTCGGGAACATGGCCTACAGCTCGTACGGCCCGCACCCAACGTACAACATCGAGAGCGAGTCGATGGCGCCGACCCTGCGCCCAGCCGATATCGTGATGGTCGATGGCGCCCGCGCCGAGTGCGGCAAGGCGAGGCCGCGGCCGGGCGACGTGGTCGTCTTCCGCAAGCCGGGGACCGCCGCGCCGTTCATCCACCGGGTCGTGGCGGGGCCCGGCCAGACGGTGGCGATGGAGCAGGGCGTGCTGACCATCGACGGCCGGGCGGTGACGCGGCGGCCTCTGGGCTCTGTGGCGACGCCGAACCTTGCCGTGCGCACGACCGAGTTCGAGGAGACCCTCCCAAACGGGGCGCGCCACCGCATCTACGACCTGGGTCCGACCGGCGCGTTGGATCAGGTGGCCGCCACGACCGTGCCGCCGGGTTCGTGGTATCTGATGGGCGACAACCGCGACAACGCCGCGGACTCGCGCGTCTTCGGCCCCGTGGCCGGCAAGGACGTGTGCGCCGTGGCGCTGAAGGTGGTCTACGCGAAGGACGGAGCCCGTGTCGGCCGACGCCCCTGACAACACGCCCAGCCCGTCCGCCGACGGCGTCGATATCGTCACGTTCGGCTGCCGGCTGAACGCGTACGAAAGCGAGGTCATCCGCAAGCGGGCCGCCGAGGACGGGCTGTCGGACGCCATCGTCTTCAACACCTGCGCCGTCACGGGCGAGGCGGTGCGGCAGGCGCGACAGGCCATCCGCAAGGCCCGCCGTGAGCGCCCGGGCGCCAAGCTGATCGTCACAGGCTGCGCGGCCCAGATCGACCCCGCCGCCTTCGCCGCGATGGCCGAGGTGGACCTGGTGCTGGGCAACGCCGAGAAGAGCGCCCCCGGCGCGTACGCCCCGCCGGCGCAGGGCGCGGAGCCGATGCGGGTGCGCGTCAACGACATCATGAGCGTGCGCGAGACGGCCGGGCACCTGATCGACGGGCTGAAGGACCGGGCGCGGGCCTATGTCGAGGTCCAGAACGGCTGCGACCACCGCTGCACCTTCTGCATAATTCCCTATGGCCGCGGGAACTCGCGCTCGGCCGCCGCCGGCGAGGTGGTGGAGCAGGTGCGCAAGCTGACGGCCCAGGGCTACCAGGAGGTGGTGCTGACCGGCGTGGACGTGACGAGCTGGGGCGCCGACCTGCCCGGCCAGCCGACGCTGGGCCAACTGGTGGCGCGAATCCTGAAGCTGGTCCCCGAGCTGCCGCGCCTGCGCCTGTCGTCCATCGACGCGGCCGAGATCGATCCCGACCTGATGCGCTGCCTGCGCGACGAGCCGCGGCTGATGCCCTACCTGCATCTCAGCCTGCAGGCGGGCGACGACATGATCCTGAAGCGCATGAAGCGCCGGCACCTGCGCGCCGACGCGCTGAGGCTGGTGGCCGAGGTGCGGGCCGTCCGTCCCGACGTGGCCTTCGGCGCCGACCTGATCGCGGGCTTCCCCACCGAGACCGACGAGATGTTCGAGAACTCGATCCGGCTGGTGGAGGAGGCGGGCCTGGCGTTTCTGCACGTCTTCCCGTTCAGCGCGCGACCCGGCACGCCCGCCGCGCGAATGCCGAAGGTGGAGGGCGAGGTGGTCAAGGCCCGCGCCGCCCGCCTGCGCGCCGCCGGCGAGGCGGGGCTGGCGCGCCACCTGGACCGGCAGGTGGGCCGCATGCTCTCGGGCCTGGTCGAGCGGCCGGGCGTCGCGCGGGCGGAGGACTTCACCGAGATCGCCTTCACGGGCGAGGCGCAGGTGGGGCGGCTGGCGGCGATGCGGGTGACCGGGCATGATGGACGACGCCTGACCGCGGTGGCGGCGTGAACATCGCCGGCGGCTGCCAGTGCGGCGCGATCCGCTACCGCGCGGACGCTTTGGGCGAGGCCAGCATCTGCCACTGCCGCATGTGCCAGAAGGCCACTGGCGGGCTGTTCGGACCCTATGTCGGCCTTGGCGGCCTTGAGTGGACGCGCGGCCGACTCAAACGATTCCAGAGCTCCAACAAGGTCTGGCGCGGCTTCTGCGAGGCGTGCGGAACGCCGCTGACATGGGAGCATGCCGCAGGCGTCATCTCGGTGGCGATCGGGACGCTGGACGATCCGGCCGCCGTGCAGCTCTCAGAGCAACTGGGCAGCGAGAACAAGCTTCCCTATGTCGACGCGCTGGCGGACCTGCCGACCCACGAACCGACGGAGCCCTGGGCCGCGGCGCACCTGGCGAGTATCGTCAGCCTGCAGCACCCGGACCACGACACCTAGCCGGGCGGCGCGCGGCCCGGGAAGCCCGGCATCTGCCAGCCAAACAGGATGGCGCCGGCGCGGACCACGAAGGCCGCCAGGAAGCCCATGGTCCCACTCACCAGGAGCGTGAGGTCGAGGGCGTGCAGGCCGACGAAGACCGCCGCGCCGATCAGGGCCGGGGTCACATAGAGCTCGCGGCGCAGCAGGATCGACGGCTCGTGGGCCAGGATGTCGCGGATGACGCCGCCGAAGGTCGAGGTCAGGACGCCCATGATCATCGCCGAGACGGGCGGCACGCCGAGCGAGGTCGCCTTGAGCGCGCCCACCACGGCGTAGGCGGCCATGCCGAGGGCGTCGAGCCACAGGAGAAGCCGCTCGCGCCCCTGGCCCCAGCCGAGGACCCAGATCGCCAGCGCGCCCACGAGGCAGACCACGATGTACTCCGGCCGGCCCACCCAGAACACCGGCGCGCCGATCAGGAGGTCTCGCAGCGTGCCGCCACCGACACCGGTGACCGCCGCGAAGAAGCCGAAGGTGATGATGTCGTGCTTGCGCCGCGCCGCCGCCAGCGCGCCCGAGGCCCCGAACACCGCCACAGCGCCGTAGTCGAGGATGGTCAGGGCCTGGCCGAGGGCGTCCATCCGCCCTTGATGCGGTGGCGCGTGGCGCAGGGCAAGTGGCCGCACTTTGGCGTGGCGCGGCGTCAGCGCTGCGAACCGGTTTCCACTTCGCCGGATGACGCGCTAGAAGCCGCCTCCATGGCAGAACCCAAACGCGGCTGGTTCGCGCGCCTTACCGAAGGCCTGACCAAGTCCTCCAAGCAGATGGGCGACCAGATCGCCCAGGTCTTCGTCTCCAAGGAGCCGCTCACCCAGGCCAAGCTGGACGAGCTGGAGGAGATGCTGATCGAAGCCGATCTCGGCCCGCACTCGGCCGCGCGCATCACCGAGCGCTTCGCCTCCGAGAAGTTCGGCAAGGACGTCGACGAGAGCGAGATCCGCGAGGCGCTGGCCACGGCGATCGGCGACGAGCTGACGAGCCGGCAGGGTGATTTCGAGCCGCTGTCGGGACCGCGGCCCTATGTGGTGCTGTTCATCGGCGTCAACGGCTCGGGCAAGACCACGACCCTGGGCAAGATCGCCACGGACCTGACGCGCCAGGGCGCCAAGGTGCTGGTAGTGGCCGGAGACACCTTCCGCGCGGCCGCCGTCGAGCAGCTCAAAGTGTGGGCCGAGCGCGCGGGCGCGCAGTTCATGGGCCGACCGACGGGATCGGACGCGGCCGGTCTGGCGTTCGACGCCGTGCAGAAGGCCCGCGACGAGGGCTACGACGTGGTGCTGATCGACACCGCGGGCCGCCTGCAGAACAAGGCCGGCCTGATGGAAGAGCTGCTGAAGATCATCCGCGTGGTGAAGAAGGTCGATCCCGACTACCCGCACGAGACCCTGCTGGTGCTGGACGCCACCGTGGGCCGCAACGCCCTGGCGCAGGAGAACATCTTCGGCAACCAGATCGGCGTGTCGGGCATCGTCATGACCAAGCTGGACGGCACGGCGCGCGGCGGCGTGCTGGTGCCGGTGGCCCAGGCGTCGGATAGCCCCATCAAGCTGATCGGCGTGGGCGAGGGGGTCGACGACCTGCAGCCCTTCGACGCCCGCGCCTTCGCCCGCTCGCTGGTGGGCCTCGAGGAACCCATTCGATGAGCGCCGAGAACAACCGGCACTGGGTCCGCTACTTCGTGGACTATGCCGCCCTGGCCGCCTTCCTGATCGCCTACCTGGCGACGCACGACCTGCAGAAGGCGACATGGGGACTGGTGATCGGCTCGGTGGCCGCAATCGCGGTCGGCTTTGCCGTGGAGCGCCGCATCGCGCCGCTGCCGCTGTTCGTGGGCGGGGCGGGGCTGGTCTTCGGCGGCGCCTCGCTGTTCTTCCACGATCCCCGGATCCTGAAGATAAAGCCGACCATCGTAAACACGGCCATCGGCCTGCTGCTGCTGGGTGGGCTGGCGATGAAGAAGCATCCGCTGAAGCTGGTGCTGGGCGAGGCGTTCGCGATGCCGGAGGCCACATGGCGGCAGCTCACGCTGAACTACGCCGGCTTCTTCCTGGCCTTGGCGGCGCTGAACGAGGTCATCTGGCGCACCCAGCCGGACGGCACGTGGGTGCTGTTCCGGTTCCCGGGCATGATGATCCTGACGGTGGTGTTCTCAATCGCCCACGCGCCGCTCTTGATGAAGTACGTGAAGGCCGACGAGCTGCCGCCGCCGCCGACGGAGTAGGCGCGCCGGCTCTACGCCTTCGGGAAGGTGATGTTGCTCGGGCGCAGGTGCGGGGTCTGGAGGCGGTTGTAGTCGGCGTCGGCCAGCCCGCCCACGATGAGGCCCAGCAGCTCGGCCCCGCCCGCCTCGGTGGGCGGCGGTTCGCCGTAGAGCTGCCGCCAAAGGGCGACGGCCTCTTCGTAGATGCGATCTTCGCGTCCCATGGGCCTATCAAAGCTGCTTGCGGCGATAAAACCCGCCGGGGACGTACGGCGTTCCGTGATAAATTACAGTTAATTTCGAGGCTTAGGCGTGGAACCCACTGTGGGGTGCTCAGACGCGAATGTCGATGAGCGAGCCGGGGCGCGGGATGCGCTGGGGTTGTTCGGCGCCAGCCTCCGCTACGGTGCGTTGTGCGGGCGCTGCGGCCGGGGCCGCCGCGACGCTCGGCGCCGCGGCCGTCGGGGCGGCCTGGATCGGGGCCTGCGCCTTGCCGAGGGCCTCGAAGAACGCCCGCTGGGCCGCGACCTTGGACGCGTCCTGGCCCATCGGCCGCTGGGGCGTCTGCTGCGGGAACGGGTTCGAGCGGATCGTCGTCACGGGGGCGCGGCCAACATGGTTAACAGGCGATGCGGCCAAACTGCCGCGTCCATCTCAATGCATGGTTAACGCGCGAGTTTCGCCAGCTTCGCCGACTCGGCCTCGTCGAGCGGGCCGGTGTGCTTGGCCAAGACCTTGCCGTCGCGGCCGATCACATAGGTCTCGGGCACGCCGGTGACCCCGAACTCGACGCCCGCCCGGCCGTCGCGGTCGACCAGGGCGGTGGTGAAGGGGTTGCCCAGCCGGGCGAGGAAGGCCTGGGTGTTGGGCGGCGCGTCCTTGTAGGCGATCCCGACGACGCGGACGCCCGAGCCCTTCAGGCCCATCAGGACCGGATGCTCGATCTCGCACGGCGCGCACCAGGAGGCGAAGAAGTTGACCACCATCGGCCCTTCGGCGGCCGCGGCGCGGATGCGGACGGGCTGGCCTTCGGCGAGCGTCGGCAGGGTGACGTCGGGGACCATGCGGCCAACCAACGCCTGGGGCTGGTACTTCGAGTCCGTGCGCTGCAGGGCGTAGAAATAGAAGAGGCCGCCCAGCGCCACGAGCGCCACGATCGGCAGGAAGGCGAGCCAGCGGCTCATTTGCGGGTCAGCTCTTCGTACCGCCGCCGCCAGCGGCGGGCATGGGCGAGCGTTGCGGCGATCATGCCGGCGAAGACCAGCGCGGTGATCCCGAAGGCCGGCACGATGAACTCGGCGTACTTGAAGTCGAACATGTCAGCCCTTCGCGGCCCGGAGCGCGGCGGCCTCGGCGCGGCGGCGCCAGACCTCGCCGCGGATGCCCACCAGCCACAGCGAGCCGAACGCCGACATGTAGCTGAGCGCCATCAGCAGCAGCGGGATCCAGAACACCGGCGGCATCGAGGGCCCGCCCTTGCGGAACAGCGACGAGCCCTGGTGGATGGAGTTCCACCATTCGACGCTGAAATGGATGATCGGCAGGTTGATCGAGCCCACCAGCGCCAGGATGGCGGCGGCGCGGGCGGCCTTCTGCTCGTCGTCCATCGAGGCGCGCAGGGCCATGTAGGCGATGTAGAGCAGGAACATCACCAGGACCGAGGTCAGGCGGGCGTCCCATTCCCACCATGTGCCCCACATCGGCCGGCCCCAGAGCGAGCCGGTCACGAGGGCCAGGAAGGTGAAAGCCGCGCCGAGCGGGGCGGCGGCCTGGGCCGCGCAGTCGGCCAGGGTGTGGCGGAAGATCAGCGCCAGGAAGCTGGCCACGCCCAGGCAGACGTAGGCGAACATGCTGATCTGGGCCGCCGGTACGTGGATGAACATGATCCGGACCGTCTGGCCCTGCTGGTAGTCCTCGGGGGCGGTGAAGCCGAGGTAGAGGCCCGCCGCCGCCAGGGCGAGGGCGATAACCCCGAACATCGGCGCCGCCCAGCGGGAGAACGCCATGAAGCGATCCGGATTCGACAGGAAGGCGGGCGCCCAGCTCATGACCTTCGCATAGAGAGCGAGCGCCCGCCCGGCAAGCCGCAGCTTCGCGCCGTCAGAGGCGTGGCGGCTTCGGGGGTTCGGGCGGCTCGGGCGGTTCCGGGGGCATCGGCATGTGGTGGCCCGCCGGGATCAGCATCGGCCCGAACGCCGGACCCGAGAACATCAGCATCGGCAAGGCGTCGAACGCCTTCCGCTGCTTCGCGTCGAGCTGGCCGTAGAAGGTGCGGATGGCGGCGATCCGGCGGTTCGTGTCGGCCTGCTGCTCGGCCATCCGAGCCTGCATGTCGTCGAGGCGCTGCAGGGTGGTGCGATCGCCGTCGCGTTCGAACTTCACCATGTGGTCGCGCTGCGGGCCGTCGCGGCGGGTGGCCCCCAGAAAGGCCTTGAGCGCGGGCTCCTGGTCCGGGCGGAGCTGGAGGATGTCGGAGAGCTGATCCGGCCGGCCGCCGCGCCAGACCATGTCGCCCTGGCGATAGATCCGCACCTCGCGGCGCTCGGCGCGTTCGGGGCGCTCATCCCGCCGCGCGGAGGCGCCCGCGTCTTCGACGGCCTCGCGACGGGCCTGGTCGCCGGTCTGGGCCAGGGCGACGCCCGAAAGGGCGGCTCCGGAAAGGGTGATGGCGGCTCCTGCCAGGAGCCAGGTCATGGGCTTCGACATCGTTGGTCTCGTCTCCCGCTTGAGGTTCCCTTCGAGGTTCAAGCTGGGCGGGAGCATGCGGCCGAAAAGCGGCAGCGGGGATTAAGCTTTCTTCATGTGCTTCCAAGGCCTTGAGGCGGCATACGGCGACGCTTCGAACGTGGAGGGAGACCGATGTTCGCCGCCCTGCTAGCCGCCGCCACCATGGCGGTCGCCCCCGCGCCGCCGGTCCCGGCTCCGCTGGACCCGGTCCAGGTGAAGGCCATCGAGGCCGTGGCCTACGACTATGTGGACGGCCAGCTCGAGGGCGACGCCACGCGCGTGGCCCGCTCGCTGCATCCCGATCTCGCCAAGCGGGCGGTCACCGTGGATCCCGACGAGAAGCTGGCGCTGCGCCGGATGACCAAGGAGGAGCTGGTCGACCTGACCAAGCAGGGTGTCCTGAAGACGCCGAAGGACCAGTGGAACCGGTCGGTGCGCGTGCTGGACATCGCCGGCAACGCCGCGGTCGCGCGGGTCGAGACGCCCTGGTTCGTCGACTATTTCCACCTCGGCCGCTTCGGCGACCGCTGGGTGATCGTCAACGCGCTCTGGCAGCCGAAGCCCCGGAGCTAGCTCAGCGCGTTGCGGCAGGCGGCGGCCATGGCGAGGGGGCCGAAGGCGACCGCCGCGGCCGCGTAGGCGCCCAGGAAGGCGAAGCCTGCGGTCCAGGGCAGACCACCCGCGAAGTTGGCCAGCGCGCCGCCGCCGAAGATCACCGGCGGGACGAACAGCGGCAGCACGATCACCGCCGTCAGCAGGCCGCCCCGGCGCGCGCCCAGGCTGAGGGCCGCGCCGATTCCGCCCACGAAGGCGAACGCGATGCCGCCCAGCAGTGCGCACGCGAAGATCAGCGGGCTCAGCGCGGGATCGGCGCCCAGGGCGATGGCGGCGACCGGGGCGCCCAGGGCCAGTGGCGCGCCCGTCGCCAGCCATTGGCCGGCGCACTTGACGAGGCAGGTGAGCTCCAGCGGAACCGGGGAGAGCATCAGGAGGTCCAGCGCGCCGTCCTCGTAGTCGCGCTCGAACATCCGCTCCAGCGACAGCAGCGAGGCCAGCGCCAGCGCGACCCACGCGGCGCCCGTGGCGATGGAGGCCAGCCGGTCGTGCTGGGGACCGATGGCCAGCGGCAGGAAGGTGGCGACCCCGGCATAGAAGCCCAGCGCCACCAGCGGCCCGCCGCCGCGGCCCCAGGCCAGCGTCGTCTCCCGCGCGATGAGGGCGGCCAAGCGGCTCATGCGGTGAGCTCCAGGCTGCGCGTGGCGACCGGCAGGGGGTCGTGGACGGCGGCCAGGATCATGCCGCCGCCGTCGAGATGGCGGCGCATGATGGCGCCGAAGCCCTCGCGCCAGCGGGCGTCCAGCGGGCTCAGGGGTTCGTCGAGCAGCCACAGCGGCCGCGGCGCGGCCAGCATCCGGGCCAGGGCCAGGCGGCGGCGCTGGCCGGCGGACAGGCGGCGGACCTCCAGGTCGAGCAGGGGGACGAGCTCCAGGGCCTCGGCCGCCTCGCGCTGGGCGGCGTCGGTCCCGCCGCCCCAGCGGGTCCAGAAGGTGAGCTCTTCGCGGGCGGTCCTCGCCGCCTTCAGCCCGTCGGCGTGGCCCACGAGGTGAAGATCGCCGCGCGCGTCGGCCGGATCGACGCCGCCGAAGCCGACCTCGCCGGCCTCGAGACGCACCAGACCCGCGACAGCCCGCAACAGGCTGGTCTTGCCCGAGCCGTTGGGTCCGGTGAGGACGCAGGCCTCGCCGGCGGCCAGTTCGAGCGAGACGCCCTCGAACAGCAGCCGCCCGCCCCGCCGCACGGCGGCGCCCCTGATGGACAGCAGAGAGATCAAGCGGACATCCAGGCTTTTCGGAAGGTTCTTCGGCCCGTGCATGGACGGACGCATAGGTCGGGTCTATGAAGCGGCGGCCGCCGACGCTTGGGGGGAACCAACGCCGCGCGGGGACGAACGCTGTGTGTCCGTCTCTGATAGAGCGCGCGATCCCCTTTGGGTGTCTGGCTGGCAGCGAGCAGAAAAGGATCTCCTGAATATGGCGTCCGTGGACACCCTCAAGACCCGCCGTCAACTGACGGTCGGCGACAAGACCTACGCTTACTACAGCCTACCGGCCGCGGAGGAAGCGGGACTTTCGGGCATTTCGCGCCTACCCATCTCGATGAAGGTGCTTCTCGAGAACCTCCTCCGGAACGAGGACGGCGTGTCGGTGGGCGACGACGACCTGAAGGCCGTCGCCGCCTGGCTGGAGAACAAGGGCTCGGTCGAGCACGAAATCAGCTTCCGCCCCGCGCGCGTGCTGATGCAGGACTTCACCGGCGTGCCGGCGGTGGTCGATCTGGCCGCCATGCGCGACGCCATGACGGCGCTGGGCGCGAACCCCGAGAAGATCAACCCGCTGAACCCGGTCGACCTCGTGATCGACCACTCGGTGATGGTGGACTATTTCGGCACCTCGAAGTCGTTCGGCGAGAACGTGGCGCGCGAGTACCAGCGCAACATCGAGCGCTACAACTTCCTCCGCTGGGGTTCGTCGGCGTTCAACAACTTCCGCGTGGTGCCGCCCGGCACCGGGATCTGCCACCAGGTGAACCTCGAGTACCTCGCCCAGACGGTCTGGACGAATTCGGACGAGGGCCCGGAAGTGGCCTATCCCGACACGGTCGTGGGCACCGATAGCCACACCACGATGGTCAACGGCCTGGCCGTGCTGGGCTGGGGCGTGGGCGGCATCGAGGCTGAGGCGGCCATGCTGGGCCAGCCGATCCCGATGCTGATCCCCGAGGTGATTGGCTTCAAGCTGACGGGCGTGCTGCCCGACGGCACGACGGCCACCGACCTGGTGCTGACGGTCACCCAGATGCTCCGCAAGAAGGGCGTGGTCGGCAAGTTCGTCGAGTTCTACGGCCCCGGCCTCGCCAACCTCACTCTGGAAGACCAGGCGACCATCGCCAACATGGCTCCGGAATACGGCGCCACCTGCGGCTTCTTCCCGGTCACCCAGGCGACCATCGACTACCTGGCGGCCACCAACCGCGCCCCTGAGCGCGTCGCCCTCGTCGAGGCCTACGCCAAGGCCCAGGGCATGTGGCGCGAGCCGACCGATCCGGATCCGGTGTTCACCGACTCCCTGGAGCTGGACCTCGGCACGGTCACCGCCTCGCTGGCCGGTCCGAAGCGCCCGCAGGACCGCGTGCTGCTGACCAGCTCGGCCGACGAGTTCAAGGCCGCCCTGACCGGCGAGACGTTCGGCAAGCCCGACGCCCTGGCCGAGCGCTACAAGGTCGAAGGCGAGAACTTCGACCTGGGCAACGGCGACGTGGTGATCGCCGCCATCACCTCGTGCACCAACACCTCGAACCCCTCGGTGCTGATCGCCGCCGGCCTCGTGGCCAAGAAGGCGGTCGAGAAGGGCCTGACGGTGAAGCCGTGGGTGAAGACCTCGCTGGCCCCCGGCTCGCAGGTGGTGACCGACTACCTGAAGGCCGCGAAGCTGGACAAGAGCCTGGACGCCCTGGGCTTCAACCTGGTCGGCTACGGCTGCACCACCTGCATCGGCAACTCGGGCCCGCTGCCCGAGCCGGTGTCGGAGACGATCCAGAAGAACGACCTGGTCGCGGTGTCGGTGCTCTCGGGCAACCGCAACTTCGAAGGCCGCGTGAACCCGGACGTGCGGGCCAACTACCTGGCCTCGCCGCCGCTGGTGGTGGCCTACGCCCTGGCCGGCTCGATGCTGACCGACCTGGCCAACGACCCGCTGGGCGAGGGCAAGGACGGCAAGCCGGTGTACCTGCGCGACATCTGGCCGACCTCGGCCGAGGTCGCCGCCCTGCAGCGCAAGCACGTGACGAACAAGATGTTCGCCACGCGCTACGCCGACGTCTTCAAGGGCGACAAGAACTGGCAGGGCATCAAGGTCAAGGGCGGCCAGACCTACGACTGGGACATGGGCTCGACCTACGTCCAGAACCCGCCCTACTTCCGCGACATGCAGATGGAGCCGGCGCCGGTCACCGACATCGTCGAGGCCCGCGTCCTGGCGGTCTTCGGCGACTCGATCACCACCGACCACATCTCGCCGGCCGGCTCGATCAAGACGACGTCGCCCGCCGGTCAGTACCTGATCGACCGCCAGGTCCCGCCGTCCGAGTTCAACGGCTACGGCGCCCGCCGCGGCAACCATGAAGTGATGATGCGCGGCACCTTCGCCAACATCCGCATCCGCAACCGGATCACCCCGGACGTGGAAGGCGGCGTGACGAAGCATTTCCCGTCGCAGGAGCAGATGTCGATCTACGACGCGGCCATGCGCTACCAGGGCGAAGGCCGTCCGCTGGTGGTGTTCGCCGGCAAGGAATACGGCACCGGCTCGTCGCGCGACTGGGCGGCCAAGGGCACGAAGCTGCTGGGCGTCCGCGCCGTGGTGGCCGAGAGCTTCGAGCGCATCCACCGATCGAACCTCGTCGGCATGGGCGTGCTGCCGCTGCAGTTCCTGCAGGAAGGCTGGCACAAGCTGGGCCTGACGGGCGAGGAGATCGTCACAATCCGAGGCCTGACCGAACTGGCCCCGCGCAAGCAGCTCATCGTCGAGATGTACCGTCCGTCGGACGGCCGCATCGCCCGCTTCCCGGTCCGCTGCCGGATCGATACGCCCACCGAGCTCGAGTACTTCAAGCACGGCGGCGTCCTGAACTACGTCCTGCGCAGCCTGGCCAAGCCGGCGGCGTAAGAGCCTGAAGAAATCCTTCTCCCCTTGCGGGAGAAGGTGTCGGCGTCGGCCGACGGATGAGGGGCCGCGCGGCATGTCCGGCGGCCCCTTCTTCGTGCGTGGCTGTCGAGCGGAGCGCGATCCCTCGGAAAAGGCTACTTCGCCGTCCGGATCGCCGCCTTCACGCCGCCCTTGGCGAGTTCGGGCATCAGGCGGCGGGTGAGGTCGTCGCCGAAGCGGTCGTCGGCGCTGGCGGCCGCGGCGGCGCCCAGGCGGCCCGCCGAGGCCTGGACGTCGGCCTTGGAGACGGCGCAGGCCGAAGCTTCCGCCGTGAGCGGCAGGGTCTCGCGGCCGTCTTCGCGATCGGGCAGGCGCACCGTGTAGCGCTCCCCGCAGGCGAGCTTGCCGGTGAGCGTCTCGAAGCAGGGCTCGCGCTCGAGGTAGAGCGTCGCCGCCCACTGGCAGAAGACGGGCGGCGGCGGCCTGTCGGGTTCGGCGGCCGCCTGGCGCGCTTCCACGTCGGTGCGCACGAAGAGCTGGTAGCGGATCAGCGCCTTCTCGCTCTGCTTGTCGCGGGTGAGCAGCAGGGGCACGTCCTTGCGGGCGACCCGCAGGTAGTCGGACTCGGTGCGCACGATCTCGGGCGGCGGGGGCGGGTCGGCCTGGAACACGGGATCTCCTGGGTCGGACGGCGCACTCTACCCAGGGCGAAGCTTTCTGCGCCATCCGACCGTGCGCGATGGCGTGGGCGTCACCACCTAGACAGGATCATGCGCCAGATCCTCGCCGCCCTCGCCGCCGTTCCCTTGATTGGGGCCGGCCCCGCGCCCGCCCAGCCCGTCGTGGTGGAGCTGTTCACCAGCCAGGGCTGCTCGTCCTGCCCGCCGGCCGACCAGGCGGTCGCCCGGGCGGCGGACAGGCCCGACGTCATCGCCCTCAGCTTCAACGTCACCTACTGGGACCACCTGGGCTGGAAGGACACCTTCGCGCGCCCCGAATTCACCGCCCGGCAGGTGGCCTACGCCAAGGCTCTCGGCCACGGAGCCCCCTTCACGCCCGAGGTGGTGGCCGGCGGCCGGGCCGACGCCGTGGCCAACACGCCGGCCAGGCTGGACGCCCTCATCGCCCGCGGACGCGCCCTCCCGGCGACGCAGGTCTCGTCCGCGGCGGGCCGGGTCACGGTGGCGGCGGGCGTGGCGCCGCGGCGGGGCGCGGAGGTCTGGCTGGTCCGATACGATCCGCGGGTCATCCAGGTCCCGGTGAAGGCCGGCGAGAACGGCGGCAAGACGCTGCCGCAGCGAAACGTCGTCCGCAGCCTGACGCGCCTCGGGGGCTGGAGCGGTCAGGCTGCGACCTATGTCGCGCCCGCCGGAGACCCCGCGCTTCGGAGCGTCGTCCTGGTCCAGACCGCCGGCGGCGGCCCGATCCTGGCGGCGGCCAGGCTGTGAGAGCCCTCACGGCTTCTTGAGATTTACAGGTCCGAGAACACGCCCTAAGCCGGGGCGATGCGGAAAGCCTCGCTTTTCAGCCTGATCCTGCTTGCCTCTTCGGCCGGCGCGGCGGCGGCCAGGCCGGCCGTGCTCGTGGAGCTGTTCACCGCCCAGGGCTGCGGTTCCTGCAACGAGGCCAACGGCTATCTCGGCAAGCTGGCCGAGCGGCCGGGAGTGATCGCCCTGACCTTCTCTGTGGACTACTGGGACTACCTGGGCTGGACCGACACCTTCGCCAAGCCGGAATACGCCGAGCGGCAGAAGGCCTACGTCACGCGCCTGAAGCTGCGCGAGCCCTACACGCCCCAGGTGGTGATCGACGGCCACGAGGAGGTCCAGGGCCTAAAGACCGCCGAGGTCGACCGGCTGGTGCGCGCGGCGGCGGCCGCGCCGCACAACCCGCCGGACATCCGTTTCGTGGGGCCGCGGCGCGTGGACGTGGGGTCGGGACGGGTCGCCAAGGGCGGCGCCGATGTCTGGCTCATCCGCTACGACCCGCGCGCCATCGAGGTGACGCCCAAGGCGGGCGACAACCGCGGCGAGGCGGTCGTGCAGAAGAACGTGGTGCGGGAGATCCGCCGCCTGGGCGCGTGGCGTGGCCGGCCCCAGGCCTACCGGCTGCCGGCGCCGTCCGACGACGGGCTGAAGACACTGATCGTGGTGCAGGGCCCGAAGGGCGGTCGCGTCCTGGGACTGGCCCAGCCGAAATCCTGAATCCGAAACGCGTGCGGCCCGTGCGGCTGGAGAGTATCCGCACGGGCCAACGCTTGGGGAAGGTAGTTGGAGTGTCGGTTGGCCACTGCCGGCCCAGGGGGGCTGGGGGGGCTGTTCAGGA
>NZ_JANINU010000241.1 GCF_024508875.1 Phenylobacterium sp. | reverse complement strand
GCAAGGTGGCGCTGGGCCTGAACTGGGACTGGAACAAGCTGAACGTGAACCTGCGTTCCACGCGCTACGGCAAGTATACGGTCATCGCAGACCTGCCGGCGCAGGACCGCAGTTTCGGCGCCAAATGGATCACCGACCTGGAGGTCAGCTACAAGGTCCTCGACAACGTGACCGTCGCGGCCGGCGCCAACAACCTGTTCAACGAGTATCCGGACAAGAACGGCACCTACAACGCCGCCCTTGGCAGCGGCCAGTTCCCCGGCACATCGCCGTTCGGGTTCACCGGCGGGTCCTGGTACGCCCGGGTTCAGTACACCTTCTGACGACCGCGACCGCGTAGGAGAGGCAAGCCGTGTATCTGGCCAGGAATCTGATGGTCGCCGCCGGTCTGACGGCGGCGCTTCTCGCAGCGCCTGCGCAGGCGGCCTCGCCGCCGGTGAAGGGCGAGATCCTGTTCGACACCTATGGCGTGCCGCACGTCTACGGGAAGGACGAGGCCTCGGTCTTCTACGGCTTCGGCTACGCCACGGCGCAGAACCACGGCGACGTGGTGGTGAAGCTGTACGGCCAAGCCCGCGGGCGCGCCGCCGAGTACTGGGGCCCGGCCGAGATCGAATCCGACAAGTGGGTGATCGCCAACGGCATCTATGAGCGGGCCAAGCAGTGGTACGCCCAGGAGCCGGCCAGCTTTCGCGCCAACCTCGACGCCTTTGCCGCCGGGATGAACGCCTACGCCAAGGCCCATCCCGAGAAGCTGGACAAGTCGGTGCTGCAGGTCTTCCCGATCAGCGGCGTCGATGTGATGGCCCACGCCCACCGGCTGATGAACTATGTCTACGTCGCGCCCCAGGCCAAGACGATGGGCGGCAACGACGCGGCGGGCTCCAACGCATGGGCGGTGATGCCCAAGAAGTCGGCCAGCGGGAACACCATGCTGCTGGCCAACCCGCACCTGCCGTGGGCGCCCAGCCAGCTCACCTATTTCGAGGCCGACCTGAACGGGCCGGGCTTCAAGATGTATGGCGCGACGCAGGTGGGCCTGCCGGTGCTGCGCTTCATGTTCAACGACCGGATGGGTTTCACCAACACGGTCAATGGCGCGCCCGGCGCGGTAAACTACGAGCTGAAGCTGGCCGACGGCGGGTATGTCTACGACGGCAAAGTGCTGCCGTTCACGACGCGGACGACGACGTTCAAGGTCAAGCAGCCGGACGGGTCGCTGAAGACCGAGACTCTCGAACTGCGCACCTCGGTCCACGGGCCGGTGTTCACGCGGATGGACGGCAAGACGGTGGCGGTGCGGGTGGCCGGCCTGGATCGTCCCGGCGGCGTTCGCCAGTACTGGGACATGGGCAAGGCCAAGAGCTTCGCCGAGTACCAGGCGATCATGAAGCGCCTGCAGGTGCCGTCCTTCAACATCGTCTACGGCGACAAGGAAGGGCATATCCAGTACCTCTGGAACGGCATCGTGCCCAAGCATGCGGACGGCAACGTCGCCAAGTGGGGCGGCCTGGCGCCGGGCGACAAGTCGGCCGACGTTTCCAACGAGGTGCACAGCTACGAGGACCTGCCGAAGGTCATCGACCCGCCCAGCGGCTACGTCCAGAACACCAACGACCCGCCCTGGGTGGCGACCTATCCGCAGGTGATCCAGGCCAAGGACTATCCTGCCTACCTGGCCAACAACGGCCCCATGTCGCTGCGCGCGCAGCAGTCGTCGCACCTGATGGCCGACCCGGCGAAGATCAGCTTCGACGACTTCGTGGCCCGCAAGCTGACCAGCCACGTGCTGATGACCGACCGGGTGCTGGACGAGCTGCTGGCCGCCGCGGCCAGCAGCACCGACCCCGACGTCACCGAGGCGGCCGCGGTGCTGAAGGCCTGGGACCGTACCGTCAACGCCGACGCCAAGGGGGCGCTGCTGTTCGAGGCGTGGGCGCGGAAGTTCGCCGGGCCGAACTACATCAGCGACGCCAACTACCGCGTGCGCTGGGATCCGGCGAAGCCGATCGACACGCCCGTGGGTCTGAAGGACCCCGCCGCCGCGGTGGCGATGCTGAAGGCCGCCGCTCAGGAGGCCAAGGCCAGCTACGGCGCGCTGGACCGGCCGTTCGGCGAGGTCTCGCGGTTCGCCCTGGGCAAGGTGGACCTGCCCGGCAACGGCGGTTTCGGCAACACGGGCGTCTTCCACGTGATCACCTGGAGCCCGCTGAAGGACGGCGTGCGCACGCCGGTCCACGGCGAGACATGGATGTCGATGGTGGAGTTCTCGACGCCCATCAAGGCGCTGGGCCTGATGAGCTACGGCAACTCGACCCAGCCTGGTTCGCCTCACCGGTCGGACCAACTGGAGCAACTGTCGAAGAAGACCTTCCGCACGCTCTGGACCACCCGCGCCGAGGTCGAGAAGCACGTCGAAGAACGCGTGGCCTACTGAGTTTGAGGAGATGAGGATGTCCGGACGCACGAAGCTGGCGATGCTCGCCGGGGCCGCGCTGATGCTCATGGCGGCCGCGCCGTCCGAGCCTGCCTTCGCGCCGGTGCAGCGCGAGCTGCTGGCCATGCCGGGTTCGCTCTCCAACGCCTGGGCGGACTTCGACAACGACGGCGATCTGGACCTTGCCGTCTCGCTCAAGAGCGGCGAAATCCGGCTCTATCGGAACGACAAGGGCGTACTGACCAGTGTGGGCGCGGTCATGGGCCTGCCGACCGGGGGCTATGAGTTCCGGGCGCTGGACTGGGGCGACTACGACGGCGACGGCTGGATCGACCTGATGGCCGGCGCCACCCAGCCCGAGAAGCTCAGCGCGGTCTTCCACAACATCGGCGGCAAGAAGTTCGTCGACGTGGCCGCCGACGTCGGCCTGACGCTGCCCGGCCGTTCGTCGCGCCAGAACAACTGGGTCGACTACGACAACGACGGCGACCTCGACCTCTACGCCACCAACCGGATGGGCCAGAACAAGCTGTTCCGCAACGACGGCGGCAAGTTCGTGCAGGTGTTCGCCGAGGGCGGGCCCACGGTGTTCCGCTCGACCGTGGGCGCCTGCTGGCTGGATTACGACAAGGACGGGGACCTGGACCTGTTCCTGGCCAACCAGTCGGGCAAGGCCGACAGCCTGTACCGCAACGACGGGACCGCCTTCGTCGACGTGGCGCCGCAACTGGGCATGGACCAGCCCGCCCGCGGGCCCGAGGACGGCGGCGTCGGCTGCGCGGTTGGCGACTACGACAACGACGGCAATCTGGACATCTTCGTCCCGAACTACGGCCACAACACCCTGTGGAAGGGCGACGGCAAGGGCGGCTTCGTCAATGTGGCCCAGGCCGCGGGCGTGGGCGTCGAGAACCACGCGGTGGGCGCGGCCTGGGGCGACTACGACAACGATGGCTTCCTGGACCTGTCGGTGATGTCCTACGAGGGGCCGCCCGGCCAGCAGACGCCGAAGGACGCCCTGTTCCACAACGAGGGCGGCAAGGGCTTCGTCAACGTCATCAAGGAAGGCGGCCAACTGGACGCCGGAGACCATGGCGTGACCTGGGTGGACTACGACAAGGACGGCGCGCTCGACCTCTCCGTGACCCGCGGCTACAGCCCGGTGGGCGGTCACTTCGTCTTCCGCAACCTGCTGCCCAAGGCGGCCGCGCGGCAGAGCCTGCAGGTCACGGTCCTCGACGCGAAGGGTCACTTCACGCAGCAAGGGGCCGAGGTCCGTGTCTACGGCGTAGGCGGCAAGCTGCTGGGCACGGGCCAGGTGTCGACCGGTGGCGGCTACGGAGCGCTCGGCGCGACCCCCGTCCATTTCGGCCTGCCGGGCGCCTCCAAGGTGACGGTGGAGGTGACGTTCATGAGCGCCGCAGGCCGCAAGGTGCAGAAGGTGGAGAACGTCGACCTGAAGGCCTATGCCGGCAAATCGCTGGTGGTGCGCCGCGCGTCGTGATCGGGCGTCTAGAGCTTTGATTTTGAGCGCGATCTCCTCGCCGAACCGGCCTCCAGTCCGCCGGATCGCGCTCTAGACTGACCCTAGGGCGAGCCACCTAGCGTGCTCCGCAAGGCAACATAAAGCCATGCGGGAGGACGACAGGATGGTGGATCTCACGAACGGTTCGGCCCTGGTGACCGGCGGAGCCGGCGGCTTCGGCAGCGCCACGGCGCGCCGATTGGCCCAGCGCGGCGCGAAGGTGGTCATCGCCGACGTGCATGAGGAGCGCGGACAAGCGCTGGCGAAGGAGCTCGGGAACGGCTCGGTCTTCGTGCACACCGACATCCTGGACGAGAATTCGATCGCCAATGCCGTGGCCACCGCGGTCGGACTGGCGCCCCTGCGCGCAGCGGTGGTGGTGCACGGCGGCCCGCCGGCGCCGGGCTCCTCCGGACCGCAGCGGACGGTGAACCGGGAGGGTAAGCGGCTGCCCTTGTCCCAGTTCGCCCACACCGTGAACATCTACCTCAACAGCGCCTTCGCGGTGACCAGTCAGGCGGCCGAGGCCATGGCCGCCAATGAACCCCAGGCGTCGAACCAGCGCGGCGTGGTCATCAACACCGCCTCCATCGCCGGCTACGAGGGCCAGCCGGGCCAGGCGGCCTATTCGGCGGCCAAGGGCGGCATCATCGGCATGACCCTGACCATCGCGCGCGACCTTGCGCCGCTGGGCATCCGGGCCGTAGCGATCGCCCCCGGCACCTTCCTGACCCTGGCCTATTCGTCGCGGATGACCGACGAGCAGGCGCAGGCGCATTGGGGGCCGATGGTGCCGAACCCGAAGCGGATGGGCGATCCCGACGAGTACGCCCTGCTGGCGGCGCAGATCGTCGAGAACGACTTCCTGAACGGCACGACGATCCGGCTCGACGGCGCCCAGCGGTTCTGACCATGGCCGAGAACCTGTTCGACCTGTCGGGCAAGGTCGCCCTCGTCACCGGGGGCAGCCGGGGCCTTGGCCTGCAGATGGTCCGCGCTTTCGCGCAGAACGGCGCCGACGTGATCGTCACCAGCCGAAAGCTGGAGGCCTGCGAAGCCGTCGCCGACGAGGTGCGCGCGCTTGGCCGGCGCGCGATGGCCTATGCGGCCCACGCGGCGAAGTGGGACGAGATCGACGGCCTGATCGAGGCGGTCTATGCCGAGTTCGGCCGCATCGACATCCTGGTGAACAACGCCGGCATGTCGCCCGCCGTCCCCAGCCACGAGGTGACCGAGAGCCTGTTCGACAGCGTGCTGGGCCTGAACTTCAAGGGGCCGTTCCGCCTGGCGAGCCAGGTCGCGCACCGGATGAAGCAGGCCGGCGGCGGCGCGATCATCAACGTCTCCTCGTCCGGCGCGCTCTATCCGTTGCCGGGCGTCATTCCGTACTCCGGCGCCAAGGCCGCGCTGAACGCCATGACGGTGTCCATGGCGCGGGAATACGGGCCCGAGGTCAGGGTCAACACGATCTCGGCCGGCCCGTTCCTGACCGACATCTCCAAGGCCTGGACGCCCGAGGCGCGGGAGCGGTCGAACAACGCGCTGGGCCGCCCCGGTCGTCCCGAAGAGATCGTCACCTCGGCGCTATACCTGGCCAGTCCTGCCTCGTCCTTCACCACCGGGGCCATCCTGCGCGTCGATGGCGGGCCGTAGGGCGGGGATCGCGCGCCGACGCGCATAACGCCTGTCTATGCGTGGCCGAATGTTCGATCTTGGTCACCGGGCGCGCCACGTCCCATGGTGCCGCCGGATGCGGCGCACGGGCGTCGCGGCCACCGTGATGGCGGGCGTGTCGGGAGGCTCCGATGGGACGTGCGGGTAGGCGGGTCGTGGCGGCCGCGGGGGTCGTTCTGGCGGCCTCGGTCGTCGCCGGAGATCGGGGGGCGGCGCAGGCGGCGGGACAGGTCGATCTGATCATCCGCGGCGGCCAGGTCTATGTGGGCGACCTTTCGGCGCCTTCGGTGGCCGACGTGGCCATCACTGGCGACAAGATCGTCTTCGTGGGCGACGCGGCCAAGGCGGGCCTGAAGGCGGCGAAGGTCATCGACGCCGCCGGCCGAATGGTCGCGCCAGGCTTCATCGACGCCCACACCCACGCGACCGGGGAACTCGCTTCCGACGACCCGAAGGCGCGCCTGCTTCTGCGCCAGCTCACCCAGGGCGTGACCACCAGCGTGATCGGCGTCGACGGCGCCGGCGAGCCCGAGATCGCCGACTACATGGCGAAGGCGAACGCCGCCGGCGTGGGTAACAATTTCGCGGCCTACGTGGGCTTCGGCGCGATCCGCGAACGCGTCCTGCAGAACGACGCCCGCGCCCCGACGCCGGCCGAGCTTGAGGTGATGAAGGGCCTCGCCCGCAAGGGGATGTGCGAGGGCGCCCTCGGCCTCTCGTCCGGCCTGTTCTATCCGCCCCAGAGCTTCGCCAAGACGGAAGAGGTGGTCGAGGTGGCCAAGGAGGCCGGGAGCCGCGGGGGACTCTACGACACCCACCAGCGCGACGAGGGCACGACCTCGATCGGCGTGGTGGCCTCCACCCGGGAGCAGATCCGCATCGGACGCGAGAGCGGGGCCACGCTGCACCTCGGCCACTTCAAGGTCTCTTCGGGCGCCAAGCCGGATGGCCAGTCGATGGCCGAGCTGGTGAAGATCGTCGAGGATGCGAGGGACGCTGGACAGAAGGTCACTTCCGACCAGTATCCGTGGTCGGCTTCCAACACTGGGCTGTCGGCCCTCGCCATCGCCCGCTGGGCCCAGGACGGCGGGCGGCAGGCCATGCTGAAGCGGTTCGACGATCCGGCCGACCTGGCGAAGATCAAGGCCGAAGCGCTGGTCTTCTACCGCGAGCGCGGCGGCGCGCAGAATGTTCTCATCAACAATGCGCCAGGACAGCCCGAGCTGGTCGGCAAGCGGGTGTCGGAGATCGCCAAGGCCTGGGGCGTCGACGAAGCCGAGGCGACGATCCGGATCCTGCGCAAGGGCAGCGCCAGCGTCGCGACCTTCGCGATCATGGAGCCTGACATACGCCTGCTGATGAAGCAGCCGTGGAACATGTTCTCCACCGACGGCAGCCCCACCGGCCACCCTCGCGGCCACGCGAGCTATCCGCGGCTCTACACGAAGTATGTCGTGGCGGAGAAGGTGATCACGCCGGTCGAGTTCGTGCACAAGTCGACGGGACTGGTGGCCGACACGCTGGGCCTCGAAGGCCGGGGCTATCTCAAGCCGGGCTACTTCGCCGACGTGGTCGTGATCGACCTGAAGACCTACCAGCCCAAGGCCGACTACGTTCATCCCACGCTGCTTTCGACCGGGGTCGAGACCGCCGTCGTCAACGGCAAGGTCGAGCTGGAGGGCGGCGCGCCCACGGGCGTGCTTGCCGGCCGCGGGCTTCCCCGCAAGACGCCGCCCGGCTGCGGCTGACCCGCCGAGGGGCGGCCGTCCCGACACGTCGCGCCTAGGCCCAAGCGCCGCCGGTGGAAACGCCGGCGGCGCAGCGTCTTCGGGACCCCGTCTCCGGTTATAGACGGCCGCTATGAGGCGCCGCCGGCTTGGCATTTTCCAGCCCCCGAACGGCCCGGTAATCGAGTTGCGGGCTCTCGTCCCCAGCCCTTCCGAGGGCGAATGCGGGCCGCTTCACAGGATTGCCGATGACCATCCCGGGACCGTACCTGCTCTATCTCGGAGACGCGCGAGACGAGATCTCGGTGAAGACGTCGCGCGGCGTGGCTGTGTTCCGCCCCGACCTCAGCCTCGGCGAATACCGCCGCACGTCGGACGCCGTTACGCTGGGCCTTCCGCAGATGAGCTTCGCCGCCGCCGCTTCCGCCGGCGCGAAGACCCTGATCCTCGGGGTGGCCAACGCCGGCGGCGTCCTGGGCGACGAGGCGGTGGAAGATGTCGTCGAGGCTCTTGAGGCCGGGCTGAACGTCGCCGCGGGGCTCCACGACCGACTTCAGGCGAACCCGAAAATCCGGGCGGCCGCCGATCGCACGGGACGACAACTCTTCGACGTCAGGGAGCCGCCGGCCAGCCTGCGCGTCGGCGCCGGCGTCCCGCGCGCCGGACGCAGGCTGCTGACGGTCGGGACGGATTGCTCGGTGGGCAAGATGTACACGACCCTCGCGCTCGCCAGGGCGCTCGCCGAGCGGGGCGTGCCGGCCGACTTTCGGGCCACGGGCCAGACCGGGATCCTCGTGGCCGGCGCCGGCATGCCGGTCGACGCGGTGGTCGCGGACTTCATATCGGGCTCGGTCGAGATGATCTCTCCCGCGCGCCACGACGGCGGTTGGGACCTGATCGAGGGGCAAGGGTCGCTGTTCCATCCGTCGTACGCGGGCGTGTCGCTGGGGTTGCTGCACGGCGCCCAGCCGGACGCCATCGTGCTCTGCCACGAGCCGGGCCGGGCCAGCATGCGCGGCCTGCCTGGGCGCGGCCTCCCGGAGCTGCAGGCCTGCCTCGACGCCAACCTCGCGGCGGCCCGGCTGACCAACCCGGATGTCATCGCGGTGGGCGTTGCGCTCAACACGTCCAAGCTCGACGCCGCCGCGGCGCGGGACGTCTGCGCCGCGACGAGCGAGGCGCTCGGCCTGCCATGCCAGGATCCCTTCAGCATGGGTGTAGACCTCATCATCGATCGGCTGAACGAATGCTTCGGACTCTCAACGCCTCAGGCGAACACTGGCCGCTGAAGACCCCGTTCCGCATTTCGCGGGGCGTGCGGACGGAGGCCGACCTCGTGGTGGTTGAGGTCGCGCAGGATGGCGTTGTGGGGCGAGGCGAGGGCGCGCCGATCCCGCGCTATGGCGACACCGTCGAGAGTTGCGTCGAGCAGGTCCAGGCGCTGGCGTCCCAGGTGTCGGCCGGGCTGAACCGCAGGGAGTTGCTCGAAGTCCTTCCCGCCGGCGCCGCGCGCAACGCTTTGGACTGCGCGCTTTGGGATCTGGAAGCGCGCCTGGTCGGCCGTACGGTGTCCGACCTGATCGGCCGCGCTGGCCGGGGGACCGTGACGACCGCCTTGACCGTCGGCCTGGGAACGCCGGACGAGATGGGCGCGGCGGCGGCCCGTCTCGCGGGGTATCCGCTCATCAAGGTCAAGGTGAACGCCGACGACCCGGCGGCCCAGATCGCCGCTGTGCGGGCGGCGGCGCCGCTCGCCGCCCTGATCGCCGACGCCAACGAGGCCTGGGACATGGACCTCGTGCGCGCCATGCAGCCCCACCTGGCCGAGGCCAGGGTCGCGCTTCTGGAGCAGCCGCTTCCGGCGGCCGAGGACGGCGCGCTGGCGGGCTTCCGTCCGTCGATACCCATCTGCGCGGATGAATCCTGCCATGTGGCGGGCGACGTCGCCGGCCTTGCCGACCGCTATCAGGCGGTGAACATCAAGCTCGACAAGACCGGAGGCCTGACGGCGGCGCTCGACCTCCTGGCCGCCGCGAGGGCGCAGGGTCTGATCGTGATGACGGGCTGCATGATCTGCACGTCTCTGTCCGTGGCGCCGGCGTTCCAGATCGCCGAGCAGGCGGACTTCGTGGATCTGGACGGTCCCATCTGGCTCCGGGAGGATCGGCCGGGCGGCGTGGCGCTATCCAACGGCGTCTTGACGGCGCCGCTCGGCGAGCTCTGGGGCGGCGTATCGTAGCGGGCGAACTCTTGCTCCGATTGTCTCGCTGTCGCTTGAGTTGTAGGAAAGTACACCCGATAGCGCTTGAGAAGATCGTTGCTTCGCCTGCGGGAGGCGTGTTTTCGATCGGAAAGTCTAGGTCGCCGAGACACTGGGCAGATTTCCGATTTCTTCTGTAGAACGGCCTTCGCAACTTGCAGCCACGCCGCGTGCGCGTTCATCTGATCGCTGGGGCCGCGTCGCTTCTGCCGCCCCCAGAGGGGTTGGGCGCATCATGATGAACCTGCGGCACATCGAGGTCTTCCATGCCGTCTATCTGAACGGCTCGGTGAGCGCGGCGGCCCGGGCCCTGAACGTGTCCCAGCCGTCGATCAGCAAGGTGCTGCGGCACGCGGAGATCAGGCTGGGTTTTCCGCTGTTCGAGCGCGCCAAAGGCAAGCTGACGGCCACGGAGGAGGCGCACGCCCTGTTCCGCGAAGTCGACGAGATCTACGACCGTGTCGGCTCGCTCCGACAGACGGCGAAGAACATCCGTCGCGGCGACGAGGGGCATATCCGCCTCGCGGTCCTGCCGGGCTTCGGTCTGGGTGTCGCGCCGAACGCGGTGGCCCGCTTCCGGGCGCAGCATCCGAACGTGAGCTTCGACATCCAGACGCTGCACCATGCCGACATTCTCCGGACGCTGCAGGAGCGCCATTGCGACCTCGCGATCGGCTACGAGGCGCCGCGGCACCCCAAGCTGGCGCACACGCAGATCGGCTCCGGCGAACTGGGCATTCTCTATCGCCGCCAGGACATGCCGGACGCGCCGGCGCGCCTGAAGCTCAGCGTCCTCGAAGGCCGGGAATTCGTCAGCTTGGCCCACAGCGGCCCCATGGGCACCCTGTTCAACAAGGAGGTCGCCCGACTGAACCTCGAGCTCATGGAGACGGTGACCATCAGCACGCTGTACGTGGCGGTGGCGCTGGTCCGCGAAGGCGTGGGCATGGCGGTGGTCGACGACTTCACGGCCCGGGCCTACCTGGACCCGGAACTGGAGTACCGGCCGCTGGATCCGCCGTTGAGGTTCGGGGTCCATTGCATCTACCTCGCCGACCGGCCGATCCCGCGCCTGATGCAGCCGTTCATCCGGGTGCTCTCGGCCCTGACGGGCGGCCAGCCGCCAGCCCAGGGGGCCGGCGCGCTTCGCCTGGTCGCGGGCGGCTAGCGGGCGCAGGGGGCGAAATAACCGAAGGCTATGGTCGGGCGAACAGTCGGTAGGGGCCGACGAAGAGCGTTTCGCACCATGCTCCGCGCCCTGGGGCGAGGCGCCGGCGCGGCCACCGGGTCCGCAGCAGCGCCGTATCCGTTCGCGCAGTGAGGACATCCATGGTTTCGCCGCAGCCGCCCGAGGCAGCTCCGCGCTCGATCGTGCAGCGCTACTGGTTCGACATTCCGCTTTGGAAAAGGATCATCCCGGCCCTGCTGCTCGGGATCGTGGTGGGCCTTGTGGCGGGGGAGGGCGCGACACAGCTCAAGTGGATCGGCGACGTCTTCGTCCGCCTGACCCGGATGCTGATCGTGCCGCTGGTGTTCCTGACCATCTCGGCAGGCGTCATCGGGCTCGGTGACCCGAAGCGGCTAGGATCTCTCGGCGCGCGGTCGATCGGCCTCTTCGTGTTCACCGCCGCCGTCGCCGCGACGGTCGGCCTGCTCCTCGGGCTCGTGCTGCACCCGGGCGTCGGGGTGAGCCTCAGCGGCGCGACGCCTCAGACCATCAAGGCCAGCAAGACGGTCGCCGAGCAACTGATGGGGATCATCCCGATCAATCCGGTCCAGGCGATGGTCGAGGGCGAGATGCTGGCGATCATCTTCTTCGCCATCGTCTTCGCCGCCGGGGTTCTCGTCCTGGGCGAGCGGGCGAAGCCGGTGGCGGACCTCCTTTCCGCCGCGTCCGAAGTGATGCTGACGCTGATCCGGTTCGTGATCGAGGCCGCGCCATTCGGCGTTTTCGGCCTCATCGCCGCCGCGGTGGGCGCCAACGGCCCCGGCGTCTTCGTGAACGTCTCGCTGCTGGCGTTCGGAACCCTGCTCGGGTGCCTCATCCAGACGCTCATCGTCCAGGCGGTCGTCGTCCGGCTGATCGCCAACCTGCCGGCGATCGCCTTCCTGCGCGGCGTGGTGGACGCCATGCTCGTGGCCTTCTCGACGTCCTCCAGCTCGGCCAGCCTGCCGGTCGAGATGGCGGTGGCGGAGCACAACCTCGGCATCCGCAAGCCGATCCTCTCCACGGTGCTTCCGGTGGGTGTCAGCATTGGCCGCGACGGGACGGCCATGTACGTCGCGCTGCTCTCCATGTTCGCGATCCAGGCCCTCGGCATCCCGGTGACCGGCCTCGACCTGGTGCTGGTGGTCGTGATCGCGACGCTGCTGGCCGTCAGCGCGCCGCCCGCCCCTTCGGCTGCGCTCTTCATGATGGCCGCCGTGCTGTCCGTGGTGGGCATCAGCGACGCGCAGTCGGCGCTGATCATCGGCTTCATCCTGCCGTTCGACCGCCTGCTCGACATGATGCGCACGGTGCCCAACGTCATCGGCAACCTCGCCAACGCCACCGTCATCGCGCGGTGGGCGAAGGAGATCGACGTCGAGCGCTTCCGCAGCACCCCCGTCGAGTAGCGCGGATAGCCGAGGGTTATGGAGCGCCGAAGCCTTGGAACGAGGCCGCCGCGGCCGGGCGTGACACTCTGACGACATCGCCTGGCAAGGCTCCGGAGCGGGCTGCAGAGGCGGAATGATGCGGCCACGCGCGGCGCATTTCCGCCCGCGCCGAGGCCAAGGGGACGGAAGCGCATCGAAGGCGGGCCGCGCTAGCAACGGGGGTTGGGTTCGTGTCGTCTGAAATTCTTGGGACGCGCAGCGTCCGGTCTCGGCTGGCCATGCTCATGTCGGCCAGCGCGCTGGCGCTCGGCGTCGCGGTGGAGGCGGCCGATGCGCAGACCGCCGAGAGCGTCGACGAGGTGGTCGTCACGGCCTCGCGGATCTCGCGCGGCGGCTTCGAGGCGCCGACGCCCACGACCGTATCCAGCCGGGAAGACATCCAGAAGACCGGCGCGGCCAACGTCGCCGACTACCTCAACACCCTGCCGGCCTTCTCCGGTGGCGTCACGCCGCAGCAGTCGGTGCGCAGCACCCAGAACGCCGGCGGCAACTTCCTGAACCTGCGTGGCATCGGCACCAATCGCACGCTGATTCTGGTGGACGGCCGTCGCCACGTGCCGACGGCGGCCAGCGGCCTGATCGACACCAACGTCGTCCCGTCGAGCCTCGTCGAACGCATCGAGGTGGTCACCGGCGGCGCCTCGGCCGCCTGGGGCTCCGACGCGGTCGCCGGCGTCGTGAACATCATCCTCAAAAAGGATCTCGAGGGTATCGAGCTCAATCTCGAAGGCGGTCAGACCAAGTACAAGGACGGCGAGAACTACAAGATCAGCTCCGCCTACGGACGCAGTTTCGCGGGCGGCAAGGGCCACATCACCGCTGCGCTCGAATATTCGAACAACGAGGGCCTGGACACCGACTCCAAGCGCGAGTGGGTGCAGCGTCGCTATGGCCTGGTGCTCAATCCGCTGTACGCGGTGGGCAATGGGCAGGACCGCCTGCTGATCGCCGACAATGTGGTGCTGTCGACGGCGGCGCTGGGCGGCCTCATCACCAGCGGGCCGCTGCGTGGCTTGCAGTTCCTGCCGAACGGCCAGACGCGGCAGTACCAGTACGGTACCTACGTCGGCACGACGGCGATGGTGGGGGGCGACGGGGTCAACATCGGGGCGGAACAGACCCCGCTCTCCACCCCGCTCAAGCAGGGCAGCGTCTACGCCCGGGCGACCTATGACCTCGCCGACAATCTCCAGGCCTTCCTGGAGGTGTCCTACGCCTATTCCAGGACGAAGTTCCCGTTGTCGGCGCACCGCGACCTGGCCGCGATCACCATTCGCCGCGACAACCCCTACCTCCCGGCCAGCGTCGTGGCGCTGATGACCGCCAACAACCTGCAGACGTTCACGATGGGCCGGCTCAGCCCCGACACCGGGATGAACATCACCGACAACAAGAACGGCACCGAGCGCTACATCGGCGGCTTCACCGGGAAGGTGTTCGGCGACTGGACCTGGAACGCGCACTACGAGCACGGCCAGACGCGCTACAGCAACCGTGTCTTCGAGAACCGGATCAACGCCAACTATACGCTCGCCATCGACGCCGTCCGGAACGCGGCGGGGCAGATCGTCTGCCGCTCCACCCTGACCGCGCCGACGAACGGCTGCGTGCCGATGAACATCTTCGGCGAGGGAAGCCCTTCCGCCGAGGCGCTGGCCTATGTCCGCGGGACCCAGGTTCTGCTCGCCCACGTCAAGGAGGACGCTGCCGCCGCGAACATCGAGGGCGAGCCCTTCGAGAACTGGGCCGGCAAGGTCTCGCTGGCCGCGGGGATCGAATGGCGGCGTGAGGCCGTCGACCAGGAGGTGGATCCGCTGTCGCTCGCCAGCGCCTTCGCCATCGGCAATCCCAAGCCTCTCAACGGCTCGTTCAACGTGACCGAGGGCTACGTCGAGACCGTGGTCCCCCTGCTCAAGGACGCGCCGCTCGCCAAGTCGCTGGACTTCAATGGCGCGGTGCGCGTCACGCACTATTCCACCAGCGGCACGGTCACCTCGTGGAAGGCCGGCCTGACCTACGACGTGACGGACGACCTGCGCCTGCGCGTCACGCGCTCGCGCGACATCCGGGCCCCCAACATCGGCGAACTCTATTCGTCGTACGTGCTCACGTTCTCGCAGGTGAACGATCCGGTGAAGGGGACGAACCTGCGCGTCGGCGCGCCGTCGCAGGGCAACACCGACCTGGTCCCGGAACGGGCGGACACCACCACGTTCGGGGTCGTCTACCAGCCGGGCTGGGCTCCCGGGCTGCGCGCCTCGGTCGACTTCTACGACATCCAGGTGAAGGACGTGATCTCCACGGTCAGCGCCCAGGAAATCCTCAACCGCTGTTTCGCCGGCAATGCGGACCTCTGCGCCTTCATCGAGCGTGACGCGGCCGGGGTCGTGCAGACCGTCACGCGCAAGCAGGTGAACCTGGCGGAGCTCGCCACGTCGGGCGTCGATTTCGAGCTGAGCTACGCCCGCGACGTTTCCGACTTCGTGCCGTCGTGGCAGGGCCGCGCCAGCCTGCGGGTCCTCGCCACCTACGTCCGAGAGATGATCACCGACGACGGCATCGTTCGGCTCGACCGGGCGGGCGACGCCACGGACCCCCACTGGAAGGGGCAGGTGACCGGCTCTTACGATTACGGGCGCCTGTCGACCTACCTCCAGGCCCAGTACATCGGCGGCGGCGCCTACGATGGGACCTACGGCGAGTTCGACATCAACGACAACTCGGTCCCCAGCCAGTTCCTGCTGCACGCCTCGGCCGCCTACACGGTCCTGGACGAGCCCGGCAAGCGCGTCCAGGTCTTCGCGACCGTGCGGAACCTGCTGGACCAGAAGCCGCCGCCCTATCCGACCAGCGGCGCGCTCAACGCGATCACGCTCACGACGTTCAATCTGGCGGGCCGTGAGTACAAGGCCGGCGTCCGGATGAAGTTCTGACGGCGGTCGCCGTGGGCTCCGCGCCGTAGCGCCTTTCACCGCCCTCGCGCCCGGTCGCAGGCCGATTGCGCCAAGGCTCGGGGTGGTCCACCACCCCGTTATGGAATTCGCAGCCGTCATCCTCGTCGGCGGGGCGTCGTCCCGCATGGGGCGGGACAAGGCCGCGCTGGACTGGAACGGGCAGGGCGCGGTCGCGCGGCTGGCCGACGTCTCGCGTCGCCTGGGCGCAGGGATCGTGATCACCGCGGGCCGCGGTGACTTCGGCCTGCCCGGGGTGGACGATCCGGAGTCCGGTGGCGGGCCGGTCGCCGGCATCGTGGCGGGGCTCGGCGCGGCGCGGGCCGCCGGTTTCGCGCGGGCTCTGGTCATGGCGGTGGATGCGGCGACGGTGACGCGTAGTGACCTCTCGCCGATCCTTGGCGCGAGCGCGCCTGGCGCGGCCTACGAAGGCCTCAACCTGCCGTTCGTCATCGATGCGCCGGACAGCCCGCCCGGCGCCGGGGCGGGATGGTCCGTGCGGCGCTTTATCGCCGAGGCGGGTCTCGCGCGCCTGCCCGTCCCGCTCGGGGCGGCCGAACGCCTGCGGGGAGCCAACACTCCGGAAGAGCGCGAACGGCTGCTGGCGGCCCTCACGGCGCGGGAAGCCGACAAGGACCGTGGGTTGTCGTGAGGGCGGCCCAGCGCTCGCGGCCGCAGACGGGACGGCGGGCCGAGGTTGTTTTCGCGAGCGGAAAGGATGCGCTAAAGGTGCGGGACGCCACACAACGGTGCGCGGGACGAGGTCGAAGTGGCGCGGGCCCGCTTGTTGAATCGCCAAGACATAGCCGCAAATCGTTGAATAAAAAGTCACATCTTCTCAGCGTCGCGCCCATGATGGACTGGACGGATTATTTAGTGAAAGCAGCAGCTTACCGCGTGACGGGTGCAAAATTTGCACACTTTCGTTCGTGTAAGTTCGCGTAGAATTTCGGGTTTGTTCGTGCTCAATGGGTAGTTCCAGAACTGGACCGACTGGAGAATTCGGTTCGAAGATCGGGTATCTTCGGCAGGCCGCGGCTCCGCATCTGAGCTTCCCGAGCGGTAAGATTTTTCGTTTCGCAGGCGGCTGTTTTTCGAAACTTCCCGATCGGTAAGATTAAGCCTTGCTGCAGTCGGCTGATCGCGATATCTTCCCGATCGGTAAGATATGCTGACGCCCATCACCTCAGCGGCCGACTTCGGCGCCGCCCTGACGCGGGCCCGTAAGGGCCTGGGTCTCACACAGCGCGAACTCGCCCTCGCGGTGGGCGTGGGCGAGCGGTTCATCGTCGAACTCGAGGCCGGCAAGCCAACGGCGCAGCTGGGCAAGGCCCTGGCGGCCGCCCGGGCGGCGGGGATGAGCCTGGCCGATACCACGGAGGTCGTGATCGCCCGGCCGCCGCCGCCGAGTCGATGAGTCTGCCCCTCCTCGCGGATGGGCGGCTCGTGGCCACGGTCGAGACGACCGGGGAGGGCCCGCACCTGCGTTACGACGCGGCCTGGCTCGCGGCGCCCGACGCGTTTCGGATCTCGCTGACTATGCCGCTGACCGTGGCCGAGCACGGGCCCGATGTCGCGGTCCCTTGGCTCATGAACCTCCTGCCGGAGGGCGAACCCTTGCGGGCCATGACCCGGGCCCTTGGCGTGGCCCGCGAGGACATCCTGGGCCTCATCGCCGAGCTGGGCCGCGACCTCGCCGGCGCGCTGACCATCGGTGCGCCGCGTGCGGGCGAGTCGCCCGGGTTTGTGCCGCTCGCCCGGCACGAAGACCTTGAGCGGATCATCGAGGAGCTGCCGGCCAAGCCGTTCCTGGTTGGCGAGGACGGCGTCTCCATGAGCCTGGCCGGCGCGCAGGAGAAGCTGCCGCTGGCGCGGCAGGACGGCGGCCTGGGCATCCCGATCAACGGCGCCCCCTCCACGGTGATCCTGAAGCCCGACAATCCTCGCTTGGCCGGCAGCGTCCAGAACGAGGCGCTCTGCATGGTGCTGGCCCGCCGCTGTGGGCTGCCGGTCGCCCCGGTGACGACTGGCGTTGCGGGCAAGCGGGCCTACCTGCTCGTCGACCGCTACGATCGGGCGGTGGACGGCGGCCAGGTCTTGCGCCTGCACCAGGAGGATTTCTGCCAGGCGCTCGGCCGTCCGCCCGCGGCCAAGTATGAGCACAACCGCTCCGGGGTGAAGGGGCCGTCCCTCGCAGAGATGTTCGGGCTGGTGCGCGTCCATATGACGGCGCGCGAGACCACGCGCCTGCTCGACGCGGTGATCTTCAACATCGCCATCGGCAACGTCGATTCACACGCCAAGAACTACTCGGTGCTCCTCGGTCCGGGTCGCCCGACGCTCGCACCGCTCTACGACCTGATGTCCGGCCTGGCGTGGACCAACATCACGCAGAATCACGCCCAGGATATCGGCGGCCAGCAGCGTGGGCGCCACATCTACGCCCGCCATTGGCGGCGAATGGCAGAGGCGGCCGGGCTCGCGGGGCCGGCCACCGTGCGCCGCGTGATCCAGGTGGCCGAACGCGTCGCGGCCGAGTTGCCCGCGGCGTCGGCGGAGGTGGCGGCCATGCCGGCCGGTGGGGCCATGCTCGAGCGGATCGTCGGCGAGATCGGCGCCCGCGCGGCCCTGGTCGCCGCTCATGCCCGGGAGGAGGGCGACGATGCGGTCGAGCAGACGCCGGAGCCGGCGACCGGCGACAGCGCCTATCCGGCATGATCCGGCGGGGCGCTGGGTAGCGCGACCGTTCAGTCCGGCCCCCGCTGATCCAGAACTGGACTGACCGTGAAAATTTACACCTGTCTTCGATGTTCGCGGCGCCAGCCGCTGCGAGCGGCAGGTGGGTCGATCGCTCCGGCTTCCAGTCCGAAATACGTATGCAACCTTCGCACACGGGTGCGCCGACCGCCGCGCCAGAGGCAAGGATATTCTCCGCGAAGAATGCGGACATTTGCGCGCCTTATCTCCGCAAATGTCGGCGCCGGACTGCTTGCAGAGAGAGCCGCCGTCGCGCTTCGCTCCGGCTTCGTTCAGGGCGGGCTCGGTTTGGCCTCGACAAGGTGGCGGGATCACGGCTGTCGATCCGGCCATGCATGGCGAGCCCAGATCCCCCCGGCGACGCCTCCGGCGCTTTCGGCGCCGGGGGCTGCGTTGGGAAGCGGTGGTGCTAGGCTCGGGGCATGTCGATTCCGCCGCCCATCGACCCCCGCCTGCTGGCCGCCGAGATCGAGGCCAGCGTCGCCGAGTTCAATCGCCTGGCCGCCTTGGCGATCTCGCTGCAAATCCGTGTGGTGGCGGAGGTGGTCGAGCAGGCCATGCCCGGAACGCCGCCGCGGCCGGTGCTGGCGGTGCAGGTCATCGCGCCGCTGTAGCGGGGGGAGCCGGGGGGCTGTTGCGCCGTCCGCCAACACCGCCCATCTGATCCAACGGGACGAGCTGCCGCGGGCTCGATGGGCCTAGCCCGCCGGACGAAATTCCCCTTTCGTTCCGGCGCTGCTAGACTGAGGAGGTGAGCGCGCCGGTCCGCAAGATCATCCACGTGGACATGGACGCGTTCTACGCGTCGGTGGAGCAGCGGGACGATCCGACCTTGCGCGGTCGCCCGGTGGCCGTCGGACACGGCGCGCGGCGCGGCGTGGTGGCTGCCGCGAGCTACGAGGCGCGGGCGTTCGGGGTGCGTTCGGCGCTGCCGTCGGTGACCGCGCTGCGGAGATGCCCGGAGCTGATCTTCGTGCCGCCGCGGTTCGAGGTGTATCGGGCGGTCTCGGCTCAGATCCACGCGATCTTCGGCGCGTTCGCGGACTTGATCGAGCCGCTCGCGCTCGACGAGGCCTACCTCGACGTGACCGCCGACAAGGCAGGGCTGGAGACCGCCTGGCTGACCGCCAAGGCGATCCGGGCGCGGATCCTGGAGGACACCGGCCTGACCGCCTCGGCGGGGGTGTCCTACAACAAGTTCCTGGCCAAGCTGGCTTCGGGACGGCGCAAGCCGAACGGGCAGTTCGCGATCCAGCCCCACGAAGGCGAGGGCTTCGTCGAGGGGCTCCCGGTCGCCAAGTTCCACGGTGTGGGTCCAGCGACCGCGGCCAAGATGCGGCGCCTGGGGATAGAAACCGGCGCCGACCTGAAGGCCTGGTCGCTCGGGGACCTGCAGGCGCGGTTCGGGAAGTCGGGGACGTGGTACTTCGGGATCGCCCGCGGCGTCGACGAGCGGCCGGTCAACCCGAACCGGGTGCGCAAGTCCTCGGGGTCCGAGACGACCTTCGACGAGGATCTGACGGACCCTGAGCGGATCAGGGCCGGGGTGCTCGAGATGGCCGACGACGTCTGGGGCTGGTGCGAGAAGACCGGCCGGCGTGGCCGGACCGTCACGGTGAAGGTGAAGTGGGCGGACTTCCAGAACACCACCCGGAGCCGCACCCTGGCGCAGCTGGTGCAGACCCGCGAGCAGCTGCAGGCGGCGAGCCTCGCCCTGGTCGACACGGTGCTGCCGGCGCCGAAGGGGATCCGGCTGGTCGGCGTGACCCTGTCCGGCTTCCCCGGTGCGGAGGATACTGGCGGGCGGGAATCACTCCTGCTGCCGGAGCCGGACGCGGCTTGAACCAAGACCCGACCCGACCCGAGGGCGTCGACCTGGAGGCCCTGGCCGAGCTGCTGGCGGCCAGCGGCCAGTACCGGGTCCTGCGGCGGCTCGGCCCGCACGCGGCGCAGGCGGCGGAGGCGGGCGAGACCGTCCGGCAGGGGCTGATGGTCGACGTGGAGACGACCGGGCTCGATCCCGTCCGGGACGAGATCATCGAGCTGGCGATGACGCCCTTCAGCTACACGACGACGGGCCGCGTGCTGTCGGTGGGGGAGTCGTTCCAGGGCCTGCGGGAGCCGTCGCGGCCGATCCCGCCGGAGATCACCGCCCTGACCGGGATCGACGACGCCCTGGTGGCGGGCCGGACGATCGATCCGGCGGAAGTGTCCGCCTTCGCCGCGCCGGCGGCGCTGGTCGTGGCGCACAACGCGGCCTTCGACCGGAAATTCCTCGAGCGGTTCTGCGAGGTGTTCACCACCAAGGCCTGGGCCTGCTCGATGAGCCAGGTGGATTGGAAGGCGGAGGGCTACGAAGGAACCAAGCTTGCCTACCTCGCCGCCGGCTGCGGCTTCTTCCACGACGGGCACCGGGCGGTCCACGACTGCCTCGCGGCGGTGGAGATCCTGGCCCGCACCCATCCCGGCAGCGGCCGGACCGGACTAGCGCAGCTGCTGGAGCAGGCGCGTACGCCTTCGGTGCGGATCTGGGCGGAAAACTCGCCGTTCGAGCTGAAGGATGTGCTGAAGTCGCGCGGCTACCGGTGGAACGCCGACGGGGTCGGCGGGCCGCGGGCCTGGTACGTGGACGTCGCGGAGACGGCGCGGGACGCCGAGCTCGCCTTCCTGCAGGCGGAGATCTACCGGGGCGAGATCGACCTCGCGACCCGGCGGATCGACGCCTACGACCGGTTCTCCGAGCGCTGTTGAGCGGCGCGATCGTCGGGCAGGACGCCCGCGACCGGATCGCCCAGGCGGATCGTTCCGGCGCGCAGGACGCGGGCCGTCAGGCCGCCCCGGCCGCGCAGGGCGTTGTAGCCGCCGGTCCCGAGGACCTCCTCCATCCGCGAGCACGGGTGGCATTCGCCGGTGACTTCGAGCAGGGCGGCCATGGCGGGATCGTGGCCGATGAGGAGGTGGCGGCCCTTGAGGGCCTGCAGGTTCAGGCCCTCGGTGACGAGATTGCGGCGGACAAGGTCCGGCGGAAGGGAAGGCTCGCCCCGTCCCAGGAAAGTGGCCACCGCGTCGAGGTCCTCGCGGGCGATGATCGTTACCTGGCGCTTGCCGCCGATGCGGCCGCCGTAGCGGTCGCCGAGGAGACCGTCCTCGGGCGAGACCTTCGCCGCGTCCACGGCCTCGATGGGGCCGCGGCGCTCGGCGCGCAGGCCGATCCAGGCGAGGCGACCCGGGCGCATGGGGGCGTCCAGCAGGCGCTGCAGGTTCGAGGAGGAGTTGAAGGCGGGCATGGGGCGATGAGGTAGGCGCGATATGCGGCTGGGCAAGTCCGGGGAGGGGAAGGCCTTCCCCTGCGGTCTCGCCCGCCCCCTTCCAGCGGGGGCGGCGCCCCCGCAACGCCCCCGCTCTGCAGGGCGTCGGCGCGATCTGATGCGCCGGGTCAGAGCCAGTCCGCGACGCCGCCGTGGTGGGAGCAGGTTCCGCGTCGGTGATGGCTGAAGCTGTAGGACCCGTCCCGGCATCGCGCCGAGGCGCCGGGCGGGGCGCTGGGCGTGAACACCGGGCTCGAGACCTCATGGCCGTCCACGTCCGTATACCCGTCGCTGGTCCCGCCGGTGGCGGCAGGCACATCCAAGGCTTCGCTGGCGGTCTGTCCACCGCCGCTGTCTTCGCCGCTTGTGGCCGTCGACGCGGGCTCCGCCTCGGCGACGGCCTCGACCTCTGCGGCGGAGGTCGAGGCGGGCGCGCTGGGCGTCGCCCCGTCGCCCGCTAGATCGGCGAAGCGGCTGGAGGCCGACGCTTGTACGGAGGGCGCCGGAGCCTCGGCGCTGCAGCGGCCCGCCAGGAACGCGACAAGCGCGACCGCCACGAGCGTCCCGCATCCGGCGCGGGGCGCGGCGCTCATCGCGCGGAGGCGGCGCTGGGTATGGCGCCCGCCGGCGTCGCGTCAGGTCCCGCTTGCACGCTTGCCCTCCCCACAACCGCGTGGGCGCAGATGCTCAGATTGTCGCGCCCCGCGCAACGCGCAGGGGTTGTGGGCGGGACCTCGCTGGTGTCAGCCCTTCACGGGCTTGGCGCCCGGGGAGCCGCACTTGGCGAACTTGCCCTTGGCGTCCTTGCAGACCTGCTTGGCGGCGGGTTTGGGCGCCTTGCACTTCTCGGCGGCGACGAACTTGCCGCCGTCGCGGCACTTGCCGGCGGCGTCGAGGGCGGGGGCTGCGCTGGCGTTCGCCGCAAAGACGAGGGCGGCAGCGAGGGTGAGGGCCCGAAGCATGGTAGCTTGTTCTCCGCATGAGATGCGGCGAATGATGCCTCCAATCCCCGCATCCGTCGCGCCGATTTTCGCATCGGCCCCGACGCGTGCTCGCCGTCGGGCTCCCCGTCATCGAGTCATTCGTCGAGGCAGCCCGCATGGAGCCGGTTCGCTTCCTCCGGGTGGCGCGGCGGCGGGTCGCGCAGGCGGGACGCGTCGGTGACAGCCAGGCGTCCGCGACGCCCGCTCACGGACGCCGCCGAGGGCGCGTTGGGCGAGCGGGGCCGGTCCGGTGGGACCGCCGGGGCGCCCGACCTGGATCGTCGGCTCGCCCGGGACATAGCCTATGCGGCGCGGCCTTCGACGACGATGTAGCGGCCGCGGGTCGGGCGCGGTGGCTTAGTTTTGGCGGTCGCCGCGATCGCCCTGGCCCTTCTTCGCCGCCGTCTTGGAATGCTGGCGCTGGTCGGCCGCCGACGACTTGCCGACGTCGGTCTGGTCCTTGGTGAAGTGGCCCTGATCGTCGCGGCGCACGTAGCGCTTGTCGTTGCCGGTGTCGACCAGCTCGCGGTTCGCCATGATCGTCTCTCCTGACGCTGCTGTGGGATATCTAACCCGCGGGATTCGCAGCCGTTCCCGCGACGGCGACAGGGGCGAGCGCCCGGGCCCTCGCGTCGCACCTCCGCCGCTGGCTTGTCGTCGCGCAGGCCCCGGAAGCTGGCGTGGCGGATTTTGCCGCTCGCGGTCCACTCCCGGAATTCGGCGCGCGCCACCAGGTCCGGCTTCACCCAGTGGACGGGCGCGCGCGGCGAACCGCCGGCGGCGAAGGGGCTGGACGGGGTCTCGAGGGCCTTCAGGCGCTTGAGAAGATCCGGCGCTGCGGAGAAACCCCGTTCGAGCGTGCCGACATAGGTCAGGCCGCTGGCCTCGTGCACGCCGACGAGCACTCCTTTGAAATGGCGGCCAGCCTCATGTTCGTAGCCGCCGATCACGAACTCCTGGCCTTGGATGCAGAGGCTCTTGACCCCGGCGTCGCTGGCGGGCCTGATCGCCGCCCACTCCTATTGTGTTCCCCGGAGCTGTTCTACGAGACGATGTCGCCGGAGCCCAAGGCCTCCGCGCGCGGCTCGACGCCCGCGCGGTCGCGAAAGGCGGTGACCGGGCCGGCCGCCTGGTCTAGGCCGGGTCGTGGCAGCAGACGCAGAGCTTGTGGCCGTCCGGGTCGCGGACATAGGCGCCGAAAAAGTGCGGGTGGTACTGCGGGCGCAGGCCGGGCGGGCCTTCGCAAGCCGCCCCTGCGGCGAGGGCCGCCGCGTGGAAGTCAGCAACCGCCGCCCGGTCCGGAGCGAGCAGGGCGACCATATCGCCGTTTCCGGGCGTCGCGGGCCGACCGTCGTAGGGTACGCCGATCACGAAGAGCGGGCGGCCCGATGAGGGCGGCTGCCAAGCGGCGCGGGGGAGCGCCGCGTCCACGAACCGGAGACGCCAGCCTAGGCGAACGAGGAGGGGGTCGTAGAATGCGAGGGCGCGGGGGAAGTCCCGCACGCCGAGGTGCACATGTGAGATCATGGAGCTTTCTCGTCGTGGCGAAGGCGGGGGCGGATGGCTCAACTGGTGACCGGCCGCCGACGCAGGGCAGCGCCGGCGAGCCCGAAACCCGCGACCAACAGCGTCCAGGTCCCGGGTTCCGGGACCCCCGCGGACGGGGAGGCCGCCAGGCGCAGCGTCTCCGTCTGGGCGGCGTCCACATGCGGCTCATAGCCTAGGAACAGCAGCGAAAGCCGCACGCCGCCGGCGGTGAAGGTCGAGCCTTCGTCGGCGATCAGCCCGTCGACCACGCCGGTGGCGCTGTGGGTGGCGCCCTCGATCGGCCCGGCGATGCCGGAGAAGCTCGAGAGCAGACGCACGCCCTGGGACTGGCCGCGAAAGCCGACGGAGATCGTGTCGGGCCCCACCGTCAGGGTCACCACGCCCGCGAGCTGATTGCTGACCCCGCCGATGCCGCCGCGGATATGTTGCTTGAACACGTCGAAGCTCTGGCTGAAGCCGCCGCCGACGGCCACGGGACCGCTGAAGACGTCGAGCGCGTACGCGCCGTCGTCGTCGTCGCCCGTAATCTGGATCCGCCCGTCGAAGGTCTGCCCGAGCAGACTGGCGGCCCGGGCGGCCGGTGCGACAAGCGCTAACGCGGCGGCCAGTGTCGCGACGGCCGCCTGGTGTCCACGAACCATCTGTAATGTCCCCTGCGCACGACGGGCGAGAGCCGCCCGCGACCCTCGCCGTCCGGCGGGGTTTCCAGACGCCAGCATCGGCAGGCCGCCGTCGCCGGGGCAGGGGCGGATCGGACAAAATCCAGGGCAGTCAGGACATCGGCGCGGCGCTCGCCACCCGACGGCGGCCGGGAAGGGGAACGATCAGATCGCCGCGATCGCGTGTTCGATCGGCCGTTAAGCCGAGCGCCTTGCCCGCCGTCCGCGCCGCCCAGACGTCACCGCGCGGACGGCGGAGAGGGCCGGATCGGACATGAGTTGGGCCGGTCCGGACCGTTTCGCCGCAAGGTTCGGCTTCGGCCGCTCGACGGCCGCCGGTCGCCATGGCCATCGGGCTCGACGACCGGGGGCCGCGGCACGTGACCGGCCCGGACCGGAGCCGCGTCGTCCGTCAAGCTGGCTGCGCGGCGGCCGCCAGCTCAGCGGCGCGCCGCCGCGCGCGGGCCTCGGCGCTGTTGGTGAGCGCCCAGCGCATGCCGTGGG